>JAUSEB010000353.1 GCA_030650495.1 Armatimonadota bacterium
GATAAAGATGGCTCCCGTTTTAAGAAGGCTTTACGACCAGATGCCGGAGCCGAAATGGGTGCTTTCCATGGGAGCGTGCGCGTCAACGGCGGGAGTGTTCAACAACTACGGCCTGCTGCAGGGCGTGGACAAGATCGTCCCTGTCGACATGTATGTGCCGGGCTGCCCGCCAAGTCCTGACGCGCTTCTTGACGGATTGATAAAGCTGCAGGATAAGATCGCCAGGGGAGAGGCTCCCGGTACCGGAAGATGAAAGTTTTCGACGATCTGATCACTGCCGACAACTTCGACCATATTCTTGCCGGAGCCAAAGACACGGCCGGCGAGGAAATGGTCCTTAAATGCGATCCTTCGGCTATAGTCCGGCTTTCGCGGGCGATGAAGGATTTTGGATATGGCTTCCTGAGCGACATCGCATATGTCGACCACTGGCAGGACTCCAAGAATGGCGGCAGGTTCGAGCTTACTTACCGCGCATATAACCTCGACGATTACAAGCGAATCCACATAAAAGTCCCGGTAAACGATGGCCAAACCGTTGACTCAGTGACGGGCGTTTGGCCGTCGGCCAACTGGTATGAGCGTGAAGTTTACGACATGATGGGGGTCAAGTTCAACAACCATCCCGACCTGCGCCGTATACTTATGCCGAGCAAATGGATAGGCCATCCGCTCCGCAAAGACTATTCGATTGGCGGGGAAGAGGTCGCCTTCAGCGTCAACTGGAATGAGATCGAATCCCAAGAGAGAGCGCTGGACAAATGCCTCGACGGGATGACTTGGAGGGAGTATGTCGAGCACGGAGACGATGTGGAAACCGAGGCGGGCGCGGGTCCGCTGAAAGAGTTCGTCGAGCAGGGCAAGATGGTTATTAATATGGGCCCGCAGCACCCCAGCACGCACGGAGTTCTGCGGGTCGTGCTCGCGCTTGAAGGCGAGACCGTCCTCGGCGCGGCCTGTGACATCGGCTATCTGCATACGGGGATAGAGAAATCGGCTGAGGAGTTGATGTACCAGCAGGCGCTGACGCTTACGGACCGTATGGATTACGTTGCGCCGCTGGGTAATAATCTGGCGTATGTGCTATCGGTGGAAAAGCTGCTTGGGATTGAAGTCCCGCCAAGGGCGCAGGCTATACGCGTTATGCTGGCTGAATTGACGCGTATTGCGAGCCATCTGATCTTTCTTGGAACCCACGCGCTGGAGCTTGGCGCGATGAGCGTATTTTTATATTGCTTTAGCGATAGAGAGAAGATACTGGATATGTTTGAGCTGGCGTCGGGCGTCAGGATGATGACCAGCTATATCAATATCGGCGGCTTGAGAGACGATTTGCCCGAGGGATTCACCAAGTTGGTCCGTGATTTTCTCGATTATTTCCCGCGAAGAATGGACGAATATCACGCGCTTTTGACGCGAAACCCGATTTGGATGGAGCGAACCAGGGGTGTCGGTGTAATCAGTTTGGAGGACTGTATCGAACTCGGTGTGAGCGGACCTAATATTCGCGGTTCCGGCCTGAAGTGGGACGTTCGGAAGGCATGGCCTTACTCCGGTTATGAGAACTACGAGTTCGATATTCCGGTTGGGAGCGAAGGCGATGTCTACGATAGATATTTGGTGCGGATGGAGGAAATGAACCAGAGCCTGAGAATAATTCAGCAGGCGCTGGATAACCTGCCCGGTGGCGATTACCGCATAGAAGACTATAAGATCGTATTGCCGCCTCGCGACCGGTTGGCGGTTAGTATGGAGGCGGTTATTCATCATTTCTTAGTGGCGTCGCGGGGCTTCGATGTTCCTGAAGGAGACGCTTATGTAAGCACGGAGAGTCCTCGCGGCGAAATGGGGTTCTTTGTCGCAAGCCACGGAGGGCCTAAGCCATGGCGGATGAAAATGAGGCCGCCGTCTTTCGCCACTCTTCAGGCATTGCCAAAGATGGTCACAGGCGCGATGGTGGCGGATGTGGTCGCCGCCGTCGGAAGTATTGATATCATATTGGGCGAGGTTGATCGGTGATAAGGAGCCTTGATTGATAGAAGCTGGGGAGCAAGTCAACTTAACAATTGATGATCGCCAGGTCGCCGTCCCAAAGGGAACGCTGATCCTGAAGGCGGCGGAGAAGCTGGGCATCGAGATACCGGTCTTCTGCTATCACGATAAACTGCATCCAATCGGCGCATGCCGGATGTGCATTGTCGATGTGGAAGGCTTGCCCAAACCCGTACCCTCCTGCGCGACCGAAGTCAAAGAGGGAATGGTTATCCGCACGCGCACGCCGGAAGTCAAGAAGATGTGGGATGGCGTGTTGGAATTCCTGCTAATCAACCATCCCCTGGATTGCCCGGTTTGTGACCGTGGCGGCGAGTGCCCGTTGCAGGATAACACTTTCAAATATGGCCCGCCTGACAGCAGGTTCACGGGCGAAAAGCGGCATTTTAAGAAGCCCGTTCCGCTCAGTGCACTTGTTCTTCTGGACCGTGAACGATGCATAATGTGCACACGCTGCGTCCGTTTCTGCCAGGAGATTTCCGGCCACGAGCAATTGAAAATATGGGACCGTGGACATGGCGAGTATATCGACACTTTCCCCGGCGAACCGTTTGACTCCAACTTCTCCGGGAATACCATCGAGTTGTGCCCGGTCGGAGCGCTTCTAAGCAGCGTGTTCCGCTTCAGGGCAAGGCCGTGGGAGATTAAAAGCGCCGCGAGTGTTTGTCCGCACTGTGGCGTCGGCTGCAACATACGGGGCGATGTCAGGAACAATCGGGAGCTGGTGCGATTCTTGTCCCGTGAAAACCCTGAAGTTGACGACGGCTGGCTCTGCGACAGGGGGAGGTTCGACTCCGATTTCCCAAACAGCGAAGCCAGGCTGGCAAACCCGCTCGTGCGAAAAAATGGGGAATTGGTGGAGGTTGATTGGCCTGAAGCTCTGGAGGTTGTCGCGAAAGGCTTAAAACGTGCGGCGGAGGCTGACCCTCGGCAAATTGGGGCGGTCGGGTCGCCTTGGCGAACCAATGAGGATAACTATCTGTTGCAGAAGCTGTTCCGCGCGGCGTTCAAGACTAATAACCTCGATTTCACTTTCAAAAGCAGGCCGGGTGGAACCGGCGCCTTGGCTGAGGCATATCGTGAAGGGCTTTTCGATGGCTCGATTGCGGACACGGCAACCGCTGACACTATATTCGTTTTAGGCTCCGATATTAGTATGGATTTGCCGGTAGTTGACCTCTGGCTGAAAAAGGCAAGCCGCCGGGGCGCAAAGCTGATATATAACTATCCTGCGGCAGTGGATTTGTCCCAGGCAAAGCAGTCGCTGATATTTGTGAGTTCGGCGCTGCTCTATGGAGAAGCGGGAACTGACCTGCTGGATACTCTACGCGAGTTGAAGCGAGAGCGGGAGGTTCGGATATGCGCCGTTGTGCCGGACACGAACGCGCAGGGCGCGATGGATGTTGGCCTGCTGCCGGGGTATCATCCAGGCTATCGAAGAATTGGAGATGAGATGAGCGCGCCGCCGATGAGTGGAGATCAGATGCTAGCCGCCGCAAAGGAAGACAAATTGCAGGCGCTTTATATCATGGGGCAAGACCCGGCGGCTGATCCCGTTCGTGGGGAAGAGATAGCGCAAGTATTGGGCAAAATCCCATTCCTTGTCGTGGCGGACACGTTCCTGACCAAGACCGCGAGCCTGGCGCATGTTGTCCTCCCAAGCTGCACGTTCGCCGAGAAGGAAGGGACGTTTACAAACACCGAACGAAGAGTGCAGAGGATTAATCCGGCGATGCGGATTAGAAAATCTTCCCGCCCGGATTGGGAGATCATCAGTCAGATCGGACATTGGGCGGGAACGCCGTTGGATTACAACGGGACGATGGATATATTTAATGAGATGACCCAGGTGATTCCGCAATACGGCGGGTTGAGTTACGATATAATCGGTGAGAAAGGCGCGCAGTGGGAGGCCGTAGATGATAGGTGAAATATTAAAAGGCCTCAGCGTTACGATGAGACACGTGTTTCGCCCCAGGGTCACGATACAATATCCTGAGGAGAAGCGCGTCCTCCCGCCACGAGCGCGCTGGCGTCACGTGCTGCTGAGGCATGAAGACGGCCTGGAACGCTGCATCGGATGCTCGCTTTGCGCCGCGAACTGCCCCGCAAGGTGTATCTACGTCGAGGCCGCCGAGAACCGAGAGGGCGCGAGATACTCCCCCGGCGAGCGTTACGCGAAGATATACGAGATCAACATGATCCGCTGCATATTCTGCGGCTATTGCCAGGACGCCTGCCCGGTCGAGGCCATCATCCTGAGAAACAACTACGAGATTTCCGACGACGACCGGGAGGACTTCATCTACGACAAAAGCCGTCTTCTGGTTCCCTACCCAGGGCCGAAAACGGGTGTTGGGTGATGGGTGTTAGGTGTTGGGGTGGAGATTCGAATATCGCTGCCCACATCGTAAATAGAAGTTTTCACCCTCACCCCAACCCTCTCCCTCAAGGGAGAGGGAGTTCCGTACCCAACACCCATCACCTATCACCCAACACCCAAAAAACAGCGTATTATTATATTGAGGTATTAAAAAAGGCGTGACACAAGATAACGACAACAAGAGCCGGCGGTTATCGTCAGGAAGGCCGGATTGGATAAAGGCGCGGGCGCCGTCGGGGGAGAACTTCGAGGAGGTTATGGCGCTCGTAACCGGCCTTAAACTCCATACCGTGTGCCAGAGCGCAAGATGTCCGAATATGGGCGAGTGCTGGCACGAGCGCACGGCCACTTTCCTCATATTGGGAGACACGTGCACGCGCAACTGCGGCTTCTGCGCGGTAAAGACCGGATGTCCTTCGCCAGCGGATGAGAACGAACCAAAGCGGGTCGCTGAAGCGGTGGCCGTATTGTCTTTGAAGCATGCAGTCATAACTTCCGTAAACAGAGATGATTTGCCGGACGGCGGCGCGGGTATATTCGCGGAGACGATACGAGCGATCAGAAAGAAACTCCCAACATGTTCGACGGAGGTACTCATCCCGGATTTTCGCGGCAATTGGGATTCGCTTCAGTTGGTAGTAGATGCTCGTCCCGACATCCTAAATCATAACGTCGAAACCGTGCCAAGGATGTACCCCAAAGTTAGACCCCAAGCGGACTACAAGACCTCAGTCGAATTACTCCGTAAAGCGAAGGAAATGGACGCATCTATTACGACGAAGTCGGGGATTATGGTGGGGGTCGGCGAGACGCTGGATGAGATACAACAAGTCATGCTCGATCTGCGAGAAGCCGACTGCGACATATTGACCATCGGCCAGTATTTGAGACCGTCATTTGATCATGTGCCAATCAGCAAATATTATACGCCGGAAGAGTTCGAACAGATGAGGTTATTGGGTATGAATATAGCGTTCAAGCATATAGAGTCGGGGCCGCTGGTCAGAAGCTCATACCATGCGGCAAGGGCATTGAAGGCAAAAGATGGGTAAAACACACGATGTAGTTTTGATTCCAGGCGACGGCATTGGCCCGGAAGTGATCTCGGCGGCGCTTCGTGTGATCGAAGCGGCGGGGGCGAATATAAGATGGCGCGGGGGGATCATCGGGGCGGCGGCGCTGGAGAAGTTCGGAACGACCGTGCCGGAGGACGTCCTGAATCTTATAAGAGAGACGAAGGTCGCGCTGAAGGGACCGGTTACGACCCCGATTGGAACTGGTTTTCCAAGCGCTAACGTTACGCTTAGGAAGGCGCTTCAATTGTACGCAAGTCTTCGTCCGGTGCGGAATTTGCCGGGGATTAGCAGTTGTTACACGGGCGTGGATTTGGTGGTCGTGCGCGAGAACACCGAGGGGCTTTACTCAGGAATCGAGCATGAAGTCGTACCCGGCGTCGTGGAAAGCCTGAAGATTATTACGGAGAAGGCTTCCACCAGAATCGCGCAATTCGCGTTCAAATACGCTATTCAGAACGGGCGGCATAAGATAACCGCCGTGCATAAAGCCAATATTATGAAGTTGAGCGATGGGCTGTTTCTGGAGTGCGCGCGCAGGGTGGCAAAAGAGCATCCTGAAATCGAGTATGAAGAGTCGATTGTGGACAGTACATGTATGCAGCTTGTTATGAACCCGTATCGTTTTGACATGCTCTTGATGGAAAATCTCTATGGAGATATTCTCTCTGAGTTGTGTTCGGGATTAGTCGGCGGCGTGGCGGTCGTGCCGGGAGCGAATTTGGGAGACGAGATCGCTGTGTTCGAGGCGGTTCACGGCAGCGCGCCGGATTTGGCAGGCACGGGAAAAGCCAATCCGCTGGGCGTAATTATGTCATCGATTATGATGCTGCGGCATTTGGGCGAGAACGATGTCGCGGACAGGATAGATGCGGGAGTGAAGACGGTTCTGACTGAAAGAGGTCATCTGACGCCGGACCTTGGCGGAACGGCTACTACGCATGAGATGGCCGACGCTATTGCAGAGGCGGCGATAGTAGTCGGTAGTCGGTAGTCGGTGGTGGGCATCGGCTTCGAAGATCCTTCGGCAAGCTCAGGAGGCTACCGAAGCAACAAACAAACTACGCCGCGCACCCGTCATTCCGAGGAGGAACGACGAGGAATCTGCTTTTAGAAACACGGAAAAAGCAGATTTCTCGACTTCACTGCGCTTCACTCGAAATGACGTAATACTAGAGGTGGGTCTATTGGAAAAGCAGGACAAAATTGAAATGTACCGGCAAATGCTCCTCATTCGTAAATTTGAGGAAAAGGCGGGTGAGATGTATACGCAGGGCAAAGTCGGTGGATTTCTACACCTTTATATAGGCCAGGAAGCGGTAGCCGTGGGATTTATTTCGGCGCTGCGGCCTGATGATTATGTCATCGGCGCGTATCGCGAACACGGACAGGCGTTGGCGAGAGGCGTGGATCCTAAGCGCGTTATGGCGGAGTTGTTCGGAAAATCCACGGGCGTCTCTCGCGGAAAAGGCGGCTCGATGCACATGTTCGATGTCGAGCGCAACTTCCTCGGCGGTCATGGGATTGTCGGAGGCGGGATGCCGCTTGCGGCGGGGATGGGTTTTGCGATCAACTATCGCGAGACCGACCAGGTGGTGATGTGCTTCTTCGGAGACGGCGCCGTGAACGAGGGCGCGTTTCATGAGGCGCTCAACCTGGTGTCGCTTTGGAATTTACCCGTCATATACGTCTGCGAGAACAACCTCTACGGGATGGGAACCGCCGTGTATCGCGCATCTTCCTTTCCTGAAATCTTCCGGCGCGCTCAGTGCTACGATTTGGACACGGAAAGCGTGGACGGAATGGACGTGCTGGCGTGCCGTGACGCCGCGGACAGAGCCATTCGCCGCGCGCGCAAAGAGAAGTCTCCGAGGTTCATCGAAGCAATCACTTATAGATTTCGAGGGCATTCCGTTGCCGACCCGGGAACTTACCGGACAAAAGAAGAGATCGGAGAGTGGCGGAAAAAAGACCCAATCGAGCAATTCAGAGGCCAGCTTGAGGCTGATGGAACGCTGACGGCTGAAGACATTCAGCGCATTGAAGAAGAGTTGGACCGGGTAATTCAGGAAGCAGTCGAATTCGCCGATAGTAGCGAGGAACTTCCGGTTGAAGGGCTTTATGAGGACGTTTACGCATAGGGGGAGCTCATGGCACAGATGACATACAGACAGGCTCTGAACCAGGCGATGCGGGAAGAGATGCGCCGCGACCCCGATGTGTTTCTGATAGGCGAGGAAGTGGCTGAGTATGAAGGCGCGTATAAAGTAAGTGAAGGACTGCTGCAGGAGTTCGGCCCCAAGCGCGTCGTGGACACGCCCATATCCGAGGAAGCTATCGCGGGAACAGGGATAGGCGCAGCAATGGTGGGCTTGAGGCCGATAGTAGAGATGATGACTATCAACTTCACTTTGCTGGCGATGGACCAACTGGTGAACCATGCCGCGAAGCTGAGATACATGTCGGGCGGCCAGCTAAAAATCCCTCTGACGCTCCGGGCTCCTCAGGGCGCTGGGATGCAACTTGGGGCGCAGCATTCGCAGAATTTGGAGTCATGGTTCATACATGTGCCGGGGCTGAAGGTAGTAGCTCCATCCACTCCGTACGACGCAAAAGGCTTGCTCAAGAGCGCAATACGTGACGATAACCCGGTTATTTTTCTTGAGCACGAACTGCTATATGGCGTTAAGGGTGAAGTCCCTGATGAGGAATATATCATTCCATTGGGCGCAGCCGATGTGAAACGCGCCGGAACTGATGTAACTATAGTTTGTTATCTACGAATGGTATCCGTTGCATTGAAAGCAGCGGAAGCGCTGGAGGCTCAGGGCATCAGCGCGGAAATTGTAGATTTGCGCACACTCAAGCCGATGGATACGGACACGCTGGTCAACTCGTTGAAAAAGACACACCGCCTGGTTATGGTCGAAGAAGACTACAAGTCCTGCGGAACCGGAGCTGAAGTAGTTGCTCTCATGCAGGAGCTTGCTTTCGACTATTTGGACGCGCCCATGGAGCGCGTTGCCACCGCTGAAGTCCCCATGCCTTACGCGAAAAACCTCGAAAAAGCAGCCATTCCAAGCGAGCAATCCGTAATTGACGCCGTTTACCGGACGCTGGCGCGAGAAACTTACCAGCTAACTAGGGTATAAGGTGAATCGGTAAAGGTAAGACCTTTCAGTTTTCGGGACAGAAGTCCTGGAACACCGACAAGGTGTCAAGTGATAAGTGGCTTGTGATTTGTGACTAGTGGCTAAAGCTTTTACATGTCATAGTAAAGCAGCCCCCGCTTTGGATATATTCTCACACTAGCCACAAGCCACTAACCACCAACCAGTAGAGGAGGCTTGTCAATGGCTGAGATCACTATGCCCAAAATGAGCGACGCAATGGAGGAAGGAACGCTTCTGAAATGGTTGAAGCATGAAGGCGATACGATTCAGAAGGGCGAGCCGATTGCCGAAATCGAGACGGATAAAGCGACATTGCAGATGGAAGCCTACGAGTCCGGCGTTTTAACGGAGGTTAAGACACAGGAAGGGGAGACGGTTCCCGTCGGGACTCCGATCGCGGTCGTCGAACCCGACGGCAAAGCGGCCGCTCCGGCGCCACCCGCTGAGGCTCCCCCTGAAGAAGCGCCAAAAGAGGAAGCCCGTGTCGAGGAGCGTCCGCCTGTTCCGCCTGAAGCTCCGCCAACTCCGCCGCCCGCCGCGCCTGCTCCGCCACCTGTAAAAGAAGAGGAGAGGATTAAAGCATCTCCCCTTGCGCAAAAAATGGCGCAGGAGGCGGGAATCGATCTCCGTGATATTACGGGAACGGGACCAGGCGGAAGAATAGTGGAGGCGGATGTGCGGGAGTATATCGAGAAAAGAGGCGCTCCCGCTCCAGCCCCCGCGGCTCCTCCTAAAGTCGAGGCGGCGCCACCCGCGGCCCCCGTTGAGGCTGTTGCCAAACCGCCGGCCGCCGGAACAGTGGAGTTGAGCCGGATCAGAAAAACCATCGCCAAACGGATGATCCAAAGCAAGCAGACTATTCCGCACTTCTACGTGACCTCGGAAGTAATCATGGATGACGCTCTCAAGCTCCGCGAGCAGTTAAATACGACAAAGCCGGAAGAAGCGAAGATATCCGTGACCGACCTTATTATTAAGGCCTGTTCCATCGCCTTGATGCGAATTCCTGAGATCAACGCTTCATGGGCGGATGATAAGATTCAGTATCACGAACATGCAAACGTAGCAATCGCCGTGTCTACTGACGAGGGGCTGATTGCGCCCGTTGTGCCGGAATGTGATGTGAAGTCGCTCTCGGAGATCGCCGTTAAATCGCGGGAGTTGATCAACAAGGTCAGGAACGGAACTATACGCCCTGAGGAGTATTCCGGCGGAACGTTCACAGTAAGCAATTTGGGGCAATATGATGTTGAGGACTTCGTTCCCATAATAGTCCCGCCTGAGAGCGCGATTTTGGCGGTGGCGACCATCGCGCCGCGTTCAATTGTTTTGGAGAACCAGATCGCGATTAAACAGACTGTCAAACTGACGCTTTCGGCAGACCATCGAATAACCGATGGCGTAGGCGCGGCGAGGTTCCTGAAGGAAGTCAAGGGGGTTTTGCAGGCGCCGTTTGCGCTCGTTGAATAAAAAATTAACAATAAAATAAAAACCCGGAACTTTGGAGTTGGAATGGACGTAAAACAAATGTAAAAGAGAAAACATCCTTTCTCCTTTCACCTCCTTTCCTCTGGCTCCGGTTCGGCGACTGCGACGCGGACCGGGGCTTCTTTTTGTACGAACCTCACCCAACTACCGACTATCGACTAACGACTGCTGCTTGAACCGGATAAGCAGTCTTTGTTATACTTCTCAGTGTAGTTTATAACTTGGAGACAGTCAGTTGCGGCTTATTACGATTTGCAAAAGCAAGATTCACAGGGCGACGATAACCGAAACCGACGTAAACTATGTCGGCAGCATAACCATAGATATGGATTTGATGGAGCGCGCGGGCATAGTTGACGGGGAGATGGTCCAGGTGTGGGATGTAGACAATGGCGAGCGGTTTTCCACTTACGCCATTCCCGGCGAGCGTGGGTCCGGCGCGATATGCGTAAACGGCGCCGCCGCGCATAAGGTAGGCTTGGGGCATAAGATCATCGTCGCGGCTTTTTGTCTGACCGACGAGCCTGTCACTAGGAAAGTCGTGCTGGTTGACGACAACAACAGGTTTATGAGAAACCTATAGCAACACTGATGAGAAAAGCCATCCCGACGTGTCGGGATGGCTTTTTATACTGCGGGAACGGCATATTTAGATAAAGCTATTGGTAATGCTAAATTAGAAGGAATGCCAGTGCCTTTAGTTTTGTTCTATTGCATGTTGTAGGGAAGATGATCTGGCAAAGGATCATGCCATTTCATCACTGGTTTACTAGTGATTTTTAAGTATGCAACTCCGATTATAAAACCTACAAGTATTAGGACTACTATTACGATCCCTTTCTTTCTCATCTTACTACCCCCAATTTTCAGTAACATACTGCCATAATAATACCACTTTGTCATTGGACTAAACAAAAGACAGTTCCCGCAGAATACAGCAACACTTATGAGAAAAGCCATCCCGATAAATCGGGATGGCTTTTCTCATTGGGCCGGGGCGTCTATCTTATTGAGACGCCCATCAGATGGGTGAATCTATGTCCACCCTTCTCCCTCTCCTTCCTCTCTCCCCGTGCAATCTTTTAGTTCTCCTTCGCGTGGCTCCGATCAAAGCAAACATACCCGCGGCGAGTCCCGCGAACGCGGATGGTTCGGGAACGACATCAACCTCAATGCCGGCTACTCCCACCGGGTTGAAGAATCCACTTATAGCTTGGGCGTTAAAGTTCATCAGATTTACTATATATAATGTGTCAGTATCGGCGCTGGTTACGAACAGCGACTCGCCATCTTTCGAAAACGCCAATTCGTGATATGTGCTGTAGCCTATATCCAGCGCGCCGGCGCTTGGATCGGCGAGCTCTATTGACAGATTTTGGTTGAGCCTGTAGCGTCGCAATTTGGATGATTCTTTTTCAGCCACATAGAAATAGTCTCCCTGGAACGCCACTGAATACGCTGCTGTGAACTGATCAGTTTCCGGGTTGTCATACTGGTTGAGATCGAAGCTTGCCGCTATACTATTATTTACCGGGTCTATGATCGAGATATCATCGGGAGCTTGCGTAGTGGCTCCGAGCCTGGTGATGAAGATATACTCCTTCAACCAACTTGTTGTGCCGACCGCCACATGCATAGGCCCGCCGTTTAGAGCAGGTCCATTTGAATATCCCGATCCTTCAGTGAATACTCCCCATCCCATTGATTCAGAATCCACCCCTTGTTTAGCGATATAAATGGCGTCATTACTCCCCGATGACACTGTTACCAAGCCTTGAGGTTTGGCGGAGAAATCCGTCAAGGTTTTTATATCGTATGTCCCGCCGGAAGTCCAAACTCCTGACGGATCGTTGATTCGTATCAGTTTGCCTAATTCAGTGTTCGTGACGTACAATTTATCGCCTTGGCTGCCGACTGTGGCCCAATAGGTTCCGGATCCACCCAAGGGTATATCCCCGACTTTGTCGAGCTTGTATGATGTTCCGTCATATACAGTTTTCAATACCGACACATAACCCTCTTTGTTGACTACATAAGCGTACTGGCCATAGGTCGTTACTCCGCGTGGCTCCCCTCCTACGGCAACGGAATCCCCGGACAACGACCAACCGCCGCCCGAGGAACTCACCAGGGACACTGTGTCGTTGGAGGAGTTGGCGACGACCGCGAACTGGTCCGCCCAGACCGCTCCGTTCAGTCCAAATAATAGAATAATGGCCGCGGCCACGGCCAATATCCATAGCCTTGGCTGCCTTGTGGTTATCATCATTCACCTCTTACTCGTGAGGCCATGGGGCCTCATTCAATAAAGCTATGTGCACAAATCGTGCCATTTCCAGCGGATGCCCGGCGGATGGATTTCAAGCAGTTAATCAGTTGAGAGATAGCTGTGCGGTATAATTAAGATAGGGAGTCAAGGCAGTCGAGGGGTGCGGCGCCTTCGGCGCCGGCGTCGAGATCCTTCGACAAGCTCAGGAGGCTGCCGATGCAACAAAATTAAAGCTGTCAGCTGTCAGCTGACAGCTAAAACCAACCGACAACCGATTTATAGCAAGAGGGCATGCGCCTTGTTATGAGGAACAATTAAGAGGTCTTGCCAGTCGAATTACTGAGTTTGGCGCGCCTAAAATGAACCGCGCGAGATGCTGACGGGAGCAATTACTTTGATTTTGGGTACAGCTATGAAGCTATTGGGCAAAGCCGCGCTTGTATGCGCCCCCTTTGTTCTGCTGCTTACAGCCGACACGGCCTGGTGTCAGGATCCCCACTGGGGAACGTTCCACTACGACCAAAAGCGTACCGGATATAATGATCTGGTAAAAGACCTCAACGCCATTGACCCCGCTCTGCAAACCGCTACTCGCGGAGGACTTGGCCTCATTTGGACCTTCCCAATGCCGGGAAAGAGCGCCGGCACGGAATCCGATAGAATAATCGACAACCGTGTGCAGCCAGATAAAACTTTTTTCAATATAGGTGATTTTTGGGGAATTCGGCGCTGGGATGACGCTTATCTGGGAGACTATCTGCAAACTACGGGTGTTGCGCCCCCTCCGCCCCCGGCAAATCAAACTGATCCACCGGATCCCCCAGAAACAACGGCTACGACGGAAGTCTCGTGGAATTTCCCCGGTTATCTGCCGACAGACCGCGAATACAGAGTGTTCGTATGGTTCCCATCAGAGCCCAGAGACTCCAATGGCAACCCAATTACGCTGCACACACAAAAAGCAATATACATTGTTGAGAGCGAAAATAGCACGCAGAGGTTTGCGATGGATCAGACCGTGGGCGGCAACTGGGTCGAATTGGGAACGCGCGGCTTTAAGTTCAGTTCGCCTCAACAAAGAGTCCGTCTAATCAATGTAATAGGCGATTATGAAGTGGGCAAAGACAAGAAGGTCGTCGCGGACGCCGTTATGTTCACCCCCACTTTGAACCAGGCGGTGTATTCTTCCCCCGCCAGCGCTACGTATAAGAACAGCATAGAAATGCCCGTTGGCTCGACCGATCCTGGCTACAAACCAGGTTGGAATGAAATCCCAGCGGTTTATATAGGTGTTGTGGAGTCGCCCAGGCAAGCGGCTGACTATAATATGAACTATGGCAAGGTTTACTGCGTCAACAGCGACGCTAATCCTGCACGGTTCATCAATAGAATAGGTGAAGGCGCAGGGAAAGAAATCTGGCGTTATCCGGCTGATACGGCCATTCGGCAGACGCATCCGCTTAAAGATTTGGAAGGCCCGATAGAGGGCGGAATCTACAGTTCCCCGACCGTGGCGGAGATCGATGGCAGGAAAATGGTCTTTTTCTCCGCGATGGACCGCCAGACGTACGCCCTGGACGCGACAACCGGAGAGCTT
Source organism: Armatimonadota bacterium (assembly GCA_030650495.1). Classification (GTDB taxonomy): domain Bacteria; phylum Armatimonadota; class UBA5829; order UBA5829; family JAUSEB01; genus JAUSEB01. The sequence continues at coordinate 14,036 of JAUSEB010000353.1, forward strand.
ATCTGGAAAGGGCCTGGGGAAACTGTAAGCGAACCAGCCACGGCCAGCGGATGGGGTCTTCAATCTAGCAATGAAGCATTTGGCGGTTCTTTCCTCAGCGCAACCGCGAGCACAAGCGGCGGGAGTTCCGTGGAATGGGCAGGGCCGGGCGCCGGGGTAGATATTTTCAATTACGGCGCTTTATCGACTGATCCCGACATAGGACACGCTTATGCTATATATGTATGGCTGCCGAGTTCCCCAAGTGATACTGCTGAGCGGGCCACCGACGCTGAATATACGATCACATACGACGGGGGAAAGACAACTGATCCTATCAAATTAAACCAAGAGCTTGCAAGAGGAGCCTCCAGGTGGGTTAAACTCAGAATGTCGTATTGGAATGTAGAAAAAGTGACGCTCACCAACATGTCTAATGACGGCGACTATCCGCAGGTTGTCGCCGATGCAATAATGTTCGTCCCGGAATATCTTGGGCAGTTTATTTACTCCAGTCCTGCTCTTGCGGGAGATAATGTTATCATTGGAAATCTAAATGGTCGTGTATACGCCCTAAAAGCGGCGGGAGGCACAACGCCGGGAGCCACAATAGAGCAGTGGGTTTATCCCGAGGTCCGCATAAAGAATATCGCAACAAACGACCAAGCTCCGCTCGGTCCATTTGTCGCCACTCCGGCTATTGAAGGCGTTGCGGCGTTCATCGGCTCCACAAACGGGCGATTTTACAGATTATCGCCTATAACAATTCCTCCAGACCCGGCCGCCACTGTGATGTTCCCTGATAAAAACGCCTCTGCCACCTCTGGGTTCAGCGCGACGGCGGCTATTGACGACGGCATCTACGTAGGGTCGATCGACGGAATCCTGTATAAGCTGGACAAAACCAGCTTGGCCGCAATGTGGCAATTCCCCATAGATGATGGCGTATCCGAAACCGTGGACGCGGTCGGCGCGTTCAGATACTCATCTCCGGCGATACGGGATAATATAGTTTATTCCGGTTCCAGCGACGGACGGGTGTATGCGGTGAATAAAGCCGATGGAACCGGCGCATGGGATCAGCTTCTTTCCGGCCCGGTATATTCATCCTGCGCGTTGGACAAAAGTCTCCAACCAACCATATTCGCAGCCACTATGAACGGCAATGTATGGTGGATGAACTCAAATAACGGAACTATGCCGTATTGGGCCGGAAGGCACATCGGTAGCCGCGTGTTCTCTTCCCCGGCGGTGTCGAAAGTGTCGAAATCCACAGAACCTGATGCTTCTTATATGTATGTCGGAAGCGATGACGGCAGGCTCTATGCGTTTTCCTCAACAGTGAACGGCGGCTGGTGGTCAGGCGACCCGGATCTAAATCCCGAGCCGGTGGAAGCAAGCAACCTCCAGCAGCCCGACCCCGCGAGCTCCGTCCAAGTGCAGATAGTGGACAACAAAACCTATGATAAGATTACCAAGTCCGGGAATCCAGAGTATTTTGTTCTCGGAGATGATTTGGCAAACTATCCGGAACCAAAGGACGGGCACGAACATGGCAAGGATCTGAGGCTGGCGACTCCACCCGGATATGGGGTAGGCGGATCGAGCAAAGAGGTCATTTATGAGTGGGGGGAGAGCATTCATGTCATCATTTGGAACCTGAACAAAAAAGCGGACCTTGAAGGCAATGTGACAGTCGATATGTTCTCCTCATCAAGGAGCGGCAGTAACACTGTTCCGGGCGATGTTGGATCGGGCGGAGTGGAGTCGGGCAGTCAGCCAAAATCAGGGACTGTAAGCCCCTCGCAAGTTACTTCCTACACTATGACAGCCGGCGCTGAATCGGGTACGGAAAAGAGCTGGGCTTATTACAAATTCGATATCCCGAAAGCGTGGATGCAGCAGGGTAATAATAGGCCGCCGGGACCGGGTTCCGCCTGGATAATACAGGCGACAATGAAGGTAAAAGTCCTTGATGAAGACGGTAAAAAACTCCCGGGCACATCCATAACCGCCAGGGTTCCCGAGCTTGACGCTGCCGGGAAACCTGGGAGCTACAAACCTCAATATGTCTCGATAAACAACCCGCTTGCGATAATGGGGCCGGACGGGACAAAACTTGGATGGCCGTCGAACTACAGTCTGACCACCGGTACGGCTACCGATCCACCGAGAGGCGATAGAATGGCGCGCGTCAACGGTAAGGGCGCGACAGGCGCCGGCGGTGTTGAACCGGTGATTACGTTCCCGCCAACAAACCACGGCAATAACAGCGAAGCCATCCTGCTTCACGTTATGGACCGCAGCTCGATGGGCTTAAGCGGGCAATCGCTGGATAAATTCAGAATAGACCCGTCGGATCTATATTGGCGGGGCGGAGTCGCGGCCGTCGTCAACCCGCTTCCATGGGATTGGCAGCCGACCGAAGAGCGCGGCAACTGGCAGGAGATGTTCTCCGGACTCCAGAACGCTTACGTCGGCTCGCAAAAGGACTATCCCGATATCCGCCAGAGATATGAGCATTTCACCAAACTATCGGACGGCAAAAATCCGGCGATGGCAAACGCCCCACTGCTGGGAGCCACGGTCCCGCCCAGCGGCGGCCGCATGGTGGTTGCGGACCCGGTGGAGACCTATGTAGACGTGCCGCGTTTCCAACCCGCAAACGACACCGTGTCCGGCGACACTAGCCGCGGGTACATCGGATATATGCAGGCATATCTGGATATGAACAGCAACGGCCAATTCGAGGACGGCAACTTTATATCGGGCGATCCGACCACATATATAGAACCTTTCCGGCCGTTTATCGTCAAAATCGGTGTGCTGCCTGATTTCCGCATTCGCGTGGAGGAATCGCTGATCGACCTCGGCAAGGCGCCGCACGGACTTGGGATGGAATTTCCTTCAGTGGATGGGACGCTTCCCCCATGGAGTCCTTTTGACGCTCAAGTGAATCCGTTGGCCCCATCAGCATCATGGTACCGCGAGTTCACCGTGAAGAACTTAGGCAATGTGAACGCTCTTAATATACAAGCGCTGGTTTCCGACCTGGTCAGCGCTCAGAGCGGCGTGCCGATCTTTGCGAATAACATACGCACATCTCTTGATGGCATGACCGATGCAACTATCTCCAAAGCAAGAGTGGGCGACACGGAGCCTACCATACTTAACTTGCCGGACTCACGCCGGTTCGAGTCCGACCCGGCGCTAAAAGATAATGACTTTGGCAAACCTAAAATAGGAATGGTTGTGCCTCTTACGCAGCCGATCGGAACATATTGGGCGCCTCGTATTGATATAAGGTCTGCCAACGCTGACGCTGATCCCACTTTCGCCCTGAAAATAACGGTGCGCGAAGACCGGCTGACTGACGGGCTGGTTGAAGGCGCGCTGCCGCAGATAGACGATCCTTATCTTGCGCCGAGGCCGGCTTCGGCGGGCGACGTGCAGCCGGCGGCGTTCCGCGAGATAAACCCGTCCGACCCTTACGCCAAGGGGAACGCGCACATGTTCTGGTCCAGCAACAGAAAGCCGGATATGTCCACTAGCACAGTAAGCCCGAACGACCCGTGGTATATTTTCAAAGCAAAGTTGCGTTATGACAGCGCAGCAACCCCGCCGAAATGGGGTTTGGATACCGCTTCGCTCAGTCGCTGGTGGAGCACCAGCGACGCGACGACGAGCTTGACGAGGATTCCCACCGCATTCGACTGGCCGTCTGATCCCGGTGTTCAAGGAACCATAGTCCCTAATACGATAAAGCATCTCAGTCCATCCGTGGCGCAAGACCCGGCGGATGGACAGACATGGCTGTTCTGGCAAGGCCAGATGTATAGACAGCAACCTAATGGGCCTCTGAACCAAGAGAACCGCGTCTTCTACACCGATGTGACGGGCGGCGCTATTGACAACACTGTCTACAGCTTCTCAAGGGATTTCTCAATGGTGAAGCAATCGCCGCGAGGGTTGGTCTACACCACGACCGACTCAAAGAAGTGGATGTGGGCTTTCTACTATGGCGGCGACGCTCAGCGGTGGAACATATTCTATAACGCGCATAATTCTCCCAGCAGCCAGAGTACTCACGACCCCGAGAAATGGTCGGCGGATATGAAACTATCCACGCCCGACAGCTTGTCGTCCGTATCGGAGCCGATAGCGATCAAACGGACCATAAACGGCGCGGAATATCTGGATATAACTTATACCGGCGTATCGAAAGAAGCTCAGAACAGCGACATCTATATGAGCAGATACGGTATCTCCGTATCTTCGCCGGCGCCGCTGGCCGTTCGTTTGACACCGGTGGTGTTCCCCAGGGTCTCGAATGAGGTTATGCGCCGCGACGAGAAACGCGGCGTCTATACAAGCCGCCACATTTGGTGGATACGGCCAACTCTTGATCCGAGCTTTTATAATGATCCCAATCCCACCGTAACTCCGACCTGGCCGGTGATAGAAATTCAAATCCCAGGAAAGAAGTCTCTGTACGCAACGGACCCCAAGGCCGTTTATGATAAAAATAATCCACCTAACCCCATTCCCGACAAACCAGAAATAACGAGGGACAAAGCTACCGGCCTGTATATATTCAATTACGACGTCAATGACGATCGCGCCAAACCGCTGCGGCAGACGATCATCGACACAAGCACGGGAACGGTAAGGTTTGGCAAGCCGCTGTCCGCAGGCGTAAATGATAACGATATTAACAAAATCAAGGTCATTGCATCTTACAATCCGCGAGCGTTGAGGCTTTCAGCCACGCAGCTTTGGGCCGGAAGCGCTGGATCGGACACTTCGCCATTTACATTGTTGGAGAAGACGCCGAACACGGTGTTTACGATGGGCGGCCCTAATGTGACCAATCCTCTCAAGTGTACGGTGGACAGGCTGTGGCTATTCTGGCGCAAACCGGCCAGCGGCGTGCGCGCAACAACCATTTTCTATAAGACATTCAGATTGGGAATCCAACTTTCCAGGCCGATAAGCGTTGGCGTTAGAACGGCGATACTGAGCGCCCCTGAATTCAAGGTCAAGAACAGCGTCGGTCCATACGAAATAGACTGGGACCGCAGCCGTATATACTTCACGGAAACCGACGAGCGGTATCCGGAATTGACTAACGGGCTTGGTCCTATAGAAGTGGAATACAATGCGATTCTGCCTACCGGCGGTGTGCAATCCGGACGCAAAGAAACTTTCGCCACGGTTTCCTGGATGCCGGAGATGGAAGAGGCTGCGCTGCTTGGCTCGGCGGCTGAGTCAATGGTCAACGAAGGCCAGGTATGCGCGTTCATGGAGCCTGAAGTCTTACTAGAGCCGGGCGTTGACCCGGGGGACTTCCCGCTGGGCATTGTCAAGGGCAAGGCATGGGTGTTCTGGGCAAGCACAAGAACCGGGCTGACGGATTTATTTTATGAGACTTTATCGCCGGTTTTCCGGCCATGATGGGTGTTGGGTGATGGGTGATGGGTGTTGGGGGAGGTTTCAGATGTTTCGGCTTGTAGTTCAAAGCCGAAGCCTATAGTAGTAATGTTGCCTTCGGCTTCAAAGAACAAGCCGAAGGATAGAGATTCCCTTCTCTCAACTCTCAACTTGGCTTTCAATTCGATTGACAACGGGAAATCGTAGATGCTACTCTTAAAAGAGTAGCTCTGCATTAGAATCGGGATCTGTAAAATAAATGGCAAAACAAACTGGGGCCGTGGTCGGCATAGACATAGGCTCCCAACTGATCAAGATAGTTGAAGCAAAATCCGGCAAAGCTGGCGTACAGCTCACCGGTTTGGCCATAGCTCCTACCCCTGATGGCGTCATCGAGAACGGCGTGATAATAAATCCCGCCGGGTTGGGCGCGGTCATCAAGAAACTCCTCGCGGATAACGGCATAAAGGCCAAGCAGTGCGTCAGCGCGGTTTCGGGACAGTCGTCAGTCGTTCTCCGCGTTATCGAGGTTCCGAAAATGAACCAGGCGGAGTTGGCGGAGACCATGAAGTGGGAAGTCGAGCGGCAGGTTCCATTTTCCCCGACGGAAGTGGTTATGGACTTCCATCCGCTTGAAAAGCCAAACCAGGCGCCTGACGCGCAGAACATGGAAGTGCTTTTGGCGGTTGCGCAGCAGGATATGATAAATAGCCATGTCGAGACGCTTATAGCCGCCGGGCTGAAGCCGGTCGCGATAGATGTAGAACCGCTGGCCGCCGGGCGCGCGGTTATAGACCTTTCAGCCAACGGAGACGGCGAAAAGACGGTTGCGATACTGAATATTGGCGACACTAACGCCGACTTGTGCATCTTTGAAGGCGGGATGCTGACATTCCCAAGCCCGCCGATGCAGGTCGCCGGAGTGAATATCACAAGAGCGATAAGCGAAAGCCTTGGTGAGAGCATCGAGCAAGCTGAGAGGCTGAAAAAGGAGATCGGCAAGATAGATTTGGAGAGGGCTTCCACCGGCTCAGAGGATTTGGGGGCGCCCGGAATGGATCCAGATATGCCCGCCGGTTCCGAGACTATAGCCTTTGGAACTCAGGCGGCTCCTTTCGATACGCAGCCTCAAGTTGAGGCCGAAACCGAGCCTGAAGCCGCTCCCGCCGCCGATTCACCTTTTGATCTTTCCGCTTTGGAACCGGCTGCGAGCAGCTTTACGGATACGATTGACGGCCCGGTCTTCGATCTTGGCGGAGACGCCGCCGCGGAGGGGCCTGCCCTCGATACATCGGGGCCTGCCGCTCCGGTGTTTGACCTTTCAGACGAGCCGGAAGCGCCATCGATAGACGCAAGCGCCGAAGACAACAAACTCGATGAATCCGCCCAGGAGTCTTCGGCCACGAGCGGCGACCTGAGGACGAAAGTGGGCGACGCTATTGCGCCGGCGCTTATGGACTTGGTGAGCCAGTTGCGCTTGTCGTTGGACTACTACAAAACCAGATACCAAAACCAACCGGAGATGATTATACTGTCAGGCGGCACGGCCCGGCTGCCCAACCTTGACAGATTCCTGGCTAATGAGCTTGGCATGCCCGTCATAGTCGCTAATCCGATGGCGAATGTAACAGTGGCTACTCCCCGATACTCCGCACAATATATCAGCGAAGTCTCGCCACTGTTTACCATTTGCATAGGGCTTGCCGTAAGGGATATGCTTTAATGATTAAAATCAACTTACTGCCCCAATACGTTTTCGAGAAGCAGGCGGTCCAACGACTGATGCTTTTGTTCGGATTGGCGCTTGCCGGCGTAGTAGTCCTGCTTATGGGCTTGCGCATGCAAATGGGCGGGAAACTGAACAATCTTAACGAGCAACTGGTGCAAGCCAAAATGGTTGAGAATGAGGTCTTGACCAAGGAGCAGCAGCGAAGCGCCGAGCTTGCCAGGATTGGTCCCATTCAGCAAAAAGTAACCTTTATCGAAGACGTGATGAAATATAACGAGAAGGCTCCCGCATTATATGAGGAGCTGGCTCGATTCACTTACGCCAGAGTCAAATATAAACAGATCAACTTGACCGACCAGCAGATGGAGATACAGGCCTACGCGCCGTCGATCACAGACGCGGGCCGGTATCTGTTGAACTTGTACAGGGCGACGCACATATTCAAGCAAGTCAGCATGTCCAGCGTTCCGGGATACCAGAGCGAAACTCCGAGCGCCGGGGGCTATGCTGACAGCGCGGTAGTGGCCCGAGGGGCGAGTGGCGGGGCCATGGCCCCAGCTAAGCCCAAGGGCTTTGAGTTTACGGTATCTTGCACATTGGCGCAGCCGATAACGGCTCCTTCTTACGGGGCCGGAGGCGCGCCGCCGGCGCAATAGGCGCCGCCAACCGATTATACCGATGGAGTGTTATCCAGTTTTCAGATGAGTTTGAACAAGATCAAGAGATTACACGTCATAATAATAGGTTCCGTCGCCTGCGCTATTGTCGGGGTCGGTATGTTCTTCCTGCTTATCAAACCTATAAACCAGGAGATCAAGACGGTTGATGACCAACTCCAGGCGTCGCAAGCAGTTGGAGTTCGCCTCGACTCAGCGAACCGAGGCTTGGCGGACGCGATCAGCCAGGTGTCGATGGCTCAGTCTAAGTTGGCGCGATATGAGGCGACCAAGATGCCGAATCTTAGTTTTGCGCAAAGGGACACGGGGATGATTGACCTGTGGCGCGAGCAGAGCGAGGTTCTGGGTCCGATTTTGCAGCGATGGGGTTACAGAGGCGGCGTCAGCCTGGCTTCAAGTATCGCAGTGCCGCCGGCGCCAACCAATCCGAACGCAATTGACACTAGCTTGATTAGGATACCCATCGGACATATCGAGGTTGTCGGAGATTTTAGATCTATTCTGAGTCACATTCGAGCGTGGAATACATGTCCAAGGCTCGTTCAGATAGACAAACCGAGCCTGTCGGGGGCGGACTCTAACCTGAAAGCCAGTTATGATGTTACAGTATATATCTTCCCGAAAGGCGCAGCCGGACCGGCGATTACTATGGCCGGCGGCGAGGGAGGAGCGGCGGGCGCCCCTGGGGCTCCCGCTACGCCAGCCGCGCCAAGCGCGCCGGCGGGCGGAGGTAGTAGCACAATGCCTACCTCGCGGTATGGAATGACGGGCACATAGAATCGCCTGGTATGAGGATTTGAGATGGATTTTCTCAACGACAAAAAGAATCAGCCTTATATAATCGGCGCGACCATCGCGGTTATACTGGGAGTCGGCTTATTTCTATATCTGAAATCGCGGCCCGCGCAGCCGAGCGCGTCCGCTCCCGTCGAAACGGCGCAGGCAACCGATATGTCAGCCCAGCAGCAGATGGCTCCCGGCACAATACCGGACCCAAACGCCGCGCCCGCCACGCCGCCAACTGATCCAATGGCCATGGGCGGGTCATCGGGAACTCCTGGAGCGGCTCAACCAGGCGCCGCCGGGCAGCAGAGCGCGGGAAACCCCAAGCCTATTGAGAAATCGCGGCCAGACCCATTTAAGATGCTAAACAAACCGCTGCCACCGTCCAGGCAGGTCGTGGTGCGGGAGGCTGTACCCTACCCGACGTGGCTCATAATCCCAAGAAGGATAGAAAAGGGCGACGATCAGGGGCAGGTCGCAGGCCAGCCCGTCGATACCACACCACGGCGCATGGCAGGTATACTCTATGATGGGACTGTTTCCGCGATACTGGAGACGGGAGGAAGCTCTCTTGTTGTGAAGCCGGGCGATTTTATTGAGAACCGCACTCTGTACGTGGAGAGGATTGAGCCTAGCCGGATTGTGTTGAAGACTGTGGGCGAGCAGCAGTCTCGATATGTGGTTGTGAAAATGATGGCGGCGCCCAGTGGGTCCGGCGCCGGACCGGCAAGCAGCGCATCTCCAGGCGTTTTGGGCCCCGGCTCCAATAGGGGAAACACCCGATATGGTATGCAGGGAACATAATGCGCCTGAATTCTATATTGCAATGCCAATGAAAGGAATGAGGACTATGAAGACTGGTTGGACTGTGATAGCGATTATGCTAATCGCCATACTGACTTTAGCCATTTGCGCTCCGGCGTTCGCTCAGGCCGCGGAGCAGCCTATCACCCTGAAGCTTCTCGGCACTCCTATTAGAGAAGCGGTGCGAATGCTTTTTGAGGGCAGAGGCGTAAGCTATTCGCTTACAGGCGATATTCCGGACACGCGTGTGGACCTGAATATAACGGTGCCCACTCTAAAGGAAGCGGTGGAAGTGCTTGTGAGAAACGCCGGCCTTACGTACACCAAGAAGGGCGAGGTGTACATGATCAGCTCCAAGTCATCCGCCTCCGATTCCAGCCCTGTGGTGTCGAGCAGTTCTATGGCGGAGCCTTTGGGAAGCCTTGAACTGCCTCCGATGGAGCAAAAGATAGAAAAGATTCCACTGACATTTGCCGATTCCGCTGATATTGCCGCATTCCTTGGAGGAGAAACAACCCAAAGCCGCGGCAGCATGATGGCCGGCGGCATGGGCGGCGGCATGGGCGGCGGCTTCGGTGGTATCGGCGGTGGTAGCAGCGGTTATGGTGGCGGCTACGGCAGCTCCCGCGGCGGCGGCGGCAGTTTCGGCGGCGGCGGCAGCAGTTATGGCGGCGGCAGCGGTAGTTACGGCGGCGGCAGCCTGGGTGGGTTTAGGTGATGGGGAAGTCCCGACTCAACGGGACTACTCATCCTTCAGAGGAGGATTAGCTATGAATCATAAGATCGAGCGACGGCTGATATTCGGAATGGCGATTTTAGCGCTTGCGTGCCTGTTATGCTCGCTGTGCGGTTCCGTCGCTTGGAGCGATGACGCCTACGCGCCCGGCGACCAGGTTATGATCTCTGTCGACGACGCGCCTCTAAGCGCCGTGGTCAAGATGCTGTCAGACCGCTCAACAATTCCCATAGTGATGGCGGCAACGCCGGAAGAGGCCCAAAGAAGGGTTTCCGTCCATGTTGACGGACAGCCGGTTGAGAAGGTCCTTAAGGACATACTCGCCGCGGCTCGCGTCAGCTACAGAAAGACAGAGGACGGAACTTACTTAATCGGCGCGGCAAATGAGCCTGAGCCGGTAGAACTACGGACGCTTGCCGCTGCTCCTGTTCCAACTCCAATCATCGAGCAGCAGGCTCCGTTGACGAAGACGCGCTGGGAAGTCGTTAAATTGCGCAACCGTGACGCGAGCGAATTAGTGGATACACTGATGTATGCTCCCTCATACGACACAGATGAGCCGTATTACCCGATTCCGCCTAGCCAGCGTTATGTCGGAGATATAGAGCATCCAAGAGATTCCTATTCAGGAGGAGTCTACATAAGAGAGCCCTCCACACATACGGAAGCCGTTCCTCCGACGCAGGATATTAATTCTTACGTTAGAAGGAACCTGAATGAGGGCGGAAGAACGCCGGGAGACTACGCCGCCGCAGGTCAGTTCCCTAGCTCCAGGTCCGGCAGCAGCGGGTATCCAAGACCAACTACCGGATCGTCCAGCAGTTCATCCAGGACACCGGGGACTACTGGCGGAAGTCCCGGCTCAGGCGGCCTCTTGCCGGATGGAATCGAACTGGTCAAGGCCCTTGATATAGACAACTCGATCATTGTCCGGGGCGATGAACCGGGAATCTCTCAGCTAAAGGAACTCATTCATATGCTGGATGTTCCTCCGAGACAGGTTCAGATCGAAGCTCAGTTTATCGAAGTCAGCACGAGCGTCATTAAGAACCTGGGCATAAACTGGAGTATGGACAGGCTCAATTCGACTTTCAGCAACACCTTTCCTCTCAAGGGGAACGTGATCGTAGGCGTAACGGCGGGAAACGTAATGGCGCAGCTTAAAGCGGAGTTGACCGCGGGAAAAGGAAAGATTATCAATGCTCCCAAGATATCAACAATCAACAACATGTGGGCGGAGATTCAGATTCGACAGAATATACCGCTTTTCCTGACGAATATTGTGAGCACGGGCCAGGGCAGCGTCGTGTCCGGAACCACAGTCACATACAGGCCGGTAGACACGGGGCTTTCGGTCCTGCCCCGAATCAACGGAGACGACTCAGTAACGATGTTCATAAGACCGACGGTTTCAGATACTGGCCGAGATTATACGAGTGGAGACCCGACCAATCCCCAGACAGTTCCTGAGGAGAGGACTCAGTTTCTTCAGACGAACCGGCGCGTGATGAATGGAGAAACTATAGTCCTCGGTGGGTTTGTGCGCCGCGAAGACACTTCCGAGGTGCATAAGGTGCCGATTCTTGGTGACTTGCCGTTGATCGGCGGATTGTTCAGGAACAAAACGTCCGACGCGCAAGACAGAGAACTGTTGATCTTCCTTACTCCTACTATCATCCCTGAACGGGGAGGCTCGGCCACCGGCGTGCGGCCGGCGTTATAATAAATAACCTGTCTTGGGCTCCCGATCCGCCAAGATGCGGATCAGGAGCCGGGATTTTGACGCTTGCAATCCAAACGGCGCCTTGAACCGGCGCCGTTTGGCGTATAATATACGAGGGACGAGTTAATCACGAAACCACGAATTTAAGAAAGCACGAAAGGTCTGGTTCAGGGAAGAACGCGGATGAACGCAGATGATAAAGGGAGCCGAGGGAAAAGCGGTGTCAAGCCATGGCGCTCCATAACCATCAACTAACAACTATCAACCAACAACTCTTTCCTTATCCGTGTTCATCTGTGTGTATCTGTGGTTAACTCTTCCCTTTTCGTGCTTTTTCCCTTTCGTGATTAAGAGTTCTAACAAACGCCTGGCGAAACAAAAACCGCTGAGTCAGCGTAGTTCTAAGAGGAACAGTGGCGACTATCAGAGTTGAACTAGGAGATCGAAGCTACGACATTCGGGTTGAGCCGGGCGCCTTGGGTACTATCGGCGAAATGGCCACCGCCGCCTGCTCGTCAAGATCAGCGGCGGTTGTCACCAATCCCAAAATAGGCGGGCTATACGCGGGTATCGTAACTAAGAGTCTGGAAGCCGCCGGAATAAGATGCGCGCTTATTACCATTCCGGCTGGAGAGCGTTACAAGAGTCTGAACACATGCAGGCGGCTCTATGACGAGTTTCTCTCGGCCAAGCTGGATAGAGGATCAGTCGTAGTAGCCCTCGGAGGCGGGGTCATCGGCGACATCGCTGGTTTCGCCGCCGCGACTTACCTGCGCGGACTGTCTTTCGTGCAAGTTCCTACTACGCTCCTGGCCCAAGTGGACAGCAGCGTGGGAGGAAAAGTCGGCATAAACCTGCCGCAAGGGAAGAATTTAGTAGGAGCGTTTCACCAGCCAAAAGGTGTGCTGATCGATCCATTTGTTCTGCGAACCCTGCCTAAGCGGGAGGTCCGCGCTGGGTTGGCAGAGGTAATTAAGCATGGTATAATCTACGACCAAGGGTTCTTTGACATCCTGCGAGAGAAAATGGCCTTTATTCTTGCGCTGGACGCGGAAACGGTGGCGCAAATAATAAGCAGATCCTGTGAGATTAAAGCAGGTGTAGTCGCCGCTGACGAAAGGGAATCCGGGTTAAGAGAGATACTGAATTTCGGGCACAGTCTTGGGCACGGAATTGAAACAGCGGCGGGTTATGGCCGCTATCGCCATGGAGAAGCCGTATCTATAGGAATGGTTGGCGAGGCCCACATAGCTGAGCGCATGGGTATAGCGGAGCGTGGGGTCACGGAGGCGATAAGACAGATTTTGGCCTCCGCCGGACTACCAACTGCTCTTTCCTCCACCGTGTCACTCGATGCGGTTTTAACGTCGCTCGCGCTTGATAAGAAAGCGCGACAGGGAAAAGTGAGATTTGCGCTTCCCACTAGGATCGGCGCAGTAGTCCGCAGAGATGATATAACTCAGGATATGGTTATGGAAGCGCTGCTGGCTCTTAAAGATGGTAGTATCGACTGAGTTGTCTTGATTTGATAAACAATGCAAACCTCTTTTCGACGGCGGATACTTGATATAATTCTGGCAATCTGGGGAGCTGTGGTTATCTTCAGATTCTGCTCCCCGCATTTAGGAATTTCATCGCTTTTCGTTGATAGTACAGGATTGCATGTGGCGCTGCTCGGCGCATGTCTCGCCGTCGCGGCCACCGACATGATTTTAACTTGGGGCGAAAAGCGTTCAGAAAGGTACGTTGGCAATGGCTAGGTCGAAAGTTGCTGTTCTTAAAACCAGCCCTGAGTCAGTGGTTGAGGATTACGGCCGTCTTATGGAAATGGCCGGATTCCAGGAACATCTGCCTAAAGATAAAGATACTATTCTCAAAATAAATATCTCCTGGCACTATTATTACCCCGCATGCTCGACTACCCCATGGCAACTAGATGGCGTGACCAAGGCGCTGCTGGACGCAGGCTATAAAAACCTCATCCCGGCGCAGAACCGGACCGTGGTCGTTGATCCCAAGGCCGGAGCCAGAAACAACCATCTGGAATCCGTTATCGAGAAATACAGCCTGGAGTTCAAATATCTGTATGAGCCGGGTGTTAAGTGGGTGAAGTATGAGCCAAAGACTCCTATGCTCGTGCTGGATAAAGTCTTTCCCGACGGCATCTATATCCCCGACATCTTTATCGGGAAGAACGCCGTGCATCTGCCGACCGTAAAGACGCATGTGTTCACCACTATGACGGGAGCTATGAAGAACGCGTTCGGCGGGCTTCTGCGCGAAAACAGGCACTGGACGCACTCCGTCATCCACGAGACGCTTGTGGACCTGCTGGCGATACAAAAGGACATCCATCCGGGCTTGTTCGCCGTTACAGACGGCACAATCGCGGGAGACGGTCCGGGGCCGCGCGCGATGGTTCCACATATTAAGAACTACATAATCGCAAGCGCTGACCAGGTCGCCATCGACGCCGTATCGGCCAAGTTAATGGGATTCGATCCATTGAGTCTGAAGTTCATCCGCCTGGCGCATGAAGCAGGTTTGGGATGCGGCGACGTGAAAGAGTTGGATATAGTAGGCGAGGACATCTCTGATGTCAATTTCCATTTCCACGCCAATCAGGAGACGTTCGCAAGTCGCGGACAGAAGCTGATATACCATGGCCCGCTGAAGCCGTTGGAAAACTTGCTGCTTCGAAGCCCCCTAGCGCCGTGGTCATACTACGCGTCAAGGCTGTTCCATGACGGTTACTGGTATCCGTTTGTTGGGAAACCAAGGGTAAAGAAGATACTGGAGACCGAATGGGGCAAGCTATTTGAACGATACGGGAGAGAAAAGGCTTGATTGGACAGGTAGTAAACTACCGATACGAAATACTGGAAAAATGCGGAGACGGCAGCTTCTTTGCGGTCTATAAAGCGCGGGACAAAGTGCTTAACCGCTTAGTCGCCGTGAAGATACTGCAGCCTCAGTACGCCGCTAATAAAGACTTCGCCGAGCGCGTTATAGCCGAAGCGCAGGCGGTATCGGAGCTTGCGCATCCCAATACGGCGAAGATATTCGAAGCGGACCGCCAGGACGGGCTGTATTTCATTGCCACGGAATACATCCGGGGAGTGACGTTAAAAGACAGAATACGCCGCCTGGCGCCATTTTCCGCGACTCAGACGATAGACATTACAATTGCAATCGGCGAGGCTCTGGAGTCGGCGCATCGACATTCAATAGTCCATGGCGACCTCCGACCCCAAAACGTTATCGTGGCTTCCGACTCCCAAGTGAAGCTTACCGATTTCGGTATGGCGGCGGCCGTCAGCTCCTTTCCCAGCATCCAGACCAACACAGTTCTCAGATCGGTTCACTATATGTCTCCTGAGGTGGCTGAAGGAAAAATTCCCCGTCCCGCGTCGGACATATATTCTCTAGGGATAACGCTTTACGAGATGCTGACGGGCACAGCGCCATTTGACGGAGACACCGCCATCGCCGTGGCTTTACGACATGCGAAAGACCCGCCGCCTTCTCCGCGAGTATTAAACGCCGGAGTACCCAAGTCTTTGGAGGCTATCGTTCTCAAAGCATTGCAAAAACTGCCCGACGATAGATACCGGAACATGCAAGAGATGCTGCAGGCCCTGCGGGATGCGCGCCAGCAACTCACCACAACGCAGCAGGCAGCATACGGCCAGACATTCGACGAGCCGATTACGCAGGCGGAGGCGGTTGACCTGGCGGTAGAGGAGCAAGAGCCAAAAGGGTTCCTGAGCGGCGCTTTGAAATTGGCGTTCTTCCTGTTCGTGATGGCGGTCGTGCTTTTGGTAGGTATGATCGGCATATTCCTATACGGTAACAAGCGCGAAGTCGAAACGCCCTTGCTGGTCGGCAAAAGCCAGACAGAAGCGGAATCCATAACGGGTGGACTCGGGTTGGGCCTGACGGTCGTTGGCGAGGAATATAATGACAAGTACACCGTTGGCCAGGTCTATATGGCCTTGCCTGAAGCCGGAATGAAGATCAAGGGCGGCCAGAACATCAAGATTTGGGTCAGCAAAGGCTCCAGATTTATACGGGCGCCGGATGTGGTCGATTTGTCCGAAGAAAGGGCGAGGATTAAGATAGTGGACGCGGGGCTTGACATAGGAGAATCCGTCCAAGTGCACAGCGATACAGTCCCGGCGGGGTCTATAGTCAAACAGTCCCCTGAGCCGGGAACTCAACTGGAGCGGGGCCAGCCGATGAAGCTGTTCGTGAGTATGGGCAAGGAGCCGGATACTTCCATTACGACCCCACCCGATACGGAGAACACGGAGCCGCAAACGGAGACTACTTCCGGTGAGCGCACGTTTGATGTGAAGCTCAAAGTCCCCAGTGACGGACCGAGCATCCAAAACGTGCGTATAGATGTAATAGACGACTATGGGGAGGCCACTGCTTACCAGGCGGACCACAGCGCCGGTGATATTGTGATCCAAAGCGTGAAGGGAACTGGCGCGCGGGTCACGATCCGGGTGTACATCGATGGTGTGAAGAAGAAAGAGCTGGTCGAATGAAGATAAAGATTGCGCCCTCGCTGCTTTCAGCGGATTTTAGCAACCTTGGACAGGCCGTGCGCGACGCCGATTCGGGCGGCGCCGACTACCTCCATTTCGACATTATGGACGGCCATTTCGTGCCGAATATAACCTTCGGGCCGATGGTCGTAAAAGCCGTGCGCCCGCTGACCAAAGTTAAATTTTTAACGCACCTGATGATCCAAAACCCGGATGATTACATCGAGGAGTTCGTTGAAGCCGGCTCGGACAGCATCACCGTTCATGTTGAGACTTGCCCTCATCTGCATCGCGTTATTCAGAAGATAAAGTCCCTTGGCGCAAGAGCGGCTGTAGCGATCAACCCCGCCACTCCAATTGTTACGCTTAAAGAGATACTGGGCGACATCGACGGCGTGCTGATAATGACGGTCAACCCCGGATTTGGAGCGCAGGAGTTCATCGAGTCGAGCCTGGATAAGATCGCCAGGATGAGAGCCATGCTGCAAAAAGCAGGCAGAGACATCGACATCGAGGTGGACGGCGGGGTGAGCGCCGGCACGGTTGGGCGGATAGTCGAGGCCGGAGCTAATGTTCTCATCGCCGGGAACTCGGTATTCGCAAATCCGATGGGAGTGAAGAAGGCTATCGAGGAACTGCGCTCCCTGGCGGAAGCGGCGGTGAGCCGGACATGCACATCCCGCGGATAGTCCTCCTGGCTGGGATAATACTCACGACATTCCTCGTCATCAACGAAGTCCTCAGTTGGCGAAGAAATTCGAGCTTGTCTTCACGGCAAAGATTTATTCGGGTGAGTTCCGGGATTACGTTGATTTGCTTGCTTGGCCTGGTGTTGGCGGGCAACATTCTCGGAATCCTTTTTACGGCCAATACCGAAGAAGCGCTTAGACACCCGATTTTGGCCCTTGTTTTCGGTTTTATCGCTATCGCGTTGGCGTTTATATTGGTCGCTCTGGCGCTGTTGGACATACGCGAGGTTTTGGAAACGTATAAGCGCAAACGGCGGGAAATGCGGACTGATATGAGAGGAAAGGACGGGCGGCTGCAATAGACGAGACGTTTATGCGATTGGCTCTCAAATTGGCGCGCCGTGGCAGGACCAGCCCTAACCCTATGGTCGGCGCCGTAGTCGTCAAAGACGGCGAGGTAGTTGGACGGGGTTATCATCCCAAAGCGGGGATGCCCCATGCCGAAGTCTACGCGCTCGAACAAGCCGGAGCGAAAGCCAAAGGAGCCACGTTATATGTGACGCTGGAGCCTTGCAGCCATTTTGGACGGACTCCGCCATGCGCCGACGCCGTAATCAAATCGGGAGTGAAGCGCGTAGTTGCGGCGATGGCGGACCCAAATCCCAAGGTCGCCGGACACGGGCTGGACGCGCTACAAAAAGCCGGTATTGATGTGACTGTGGGCATGCTGGAGAACGAAGCGCGGCGGCTGAACGAAGCATATATTAAGTTCATAACCACAGGATTTCCGTTTGTAACGCTAAAAATGGCGATGACGCTAGACGGCAAGATCGCCGCGCATACAGGGGATTCCAAGTGGATAAGCGGCGAAAAGGCCCGTTTGATGGTCCACAGGATGCGAAGCAATGCGGACGCCGTCGTTGTTGGAGCGGGCACGGTCCTGATGGACAATCCACTGCTGACCGCCAGAGGAGGAAATATTGACCGGCAACCGGCGAGAGTAGTGGTTGACGAGCTGGCCAGATTGCCTGCGAACGCGCAAGTCCTGAATAATTCCGGTGGACAAGTTATAATAGCCACGACCCGCTTGGCTGATAAGGCCAAACTTAGGAAACTTGAAGCCGCCGGAGCGCGTATACTAGTTTTGGAAGAACAAGACGGCTTGGTTGATATGGCCGCTTTGTCCAAATCGCTGGCCGAGATGGGACTGACCAATGTCCTCTTGGAAGGCGGAGGGGAATTGAGCGCAAGCGCGTTAGCCGCCAAGCTGGTGGACAAGGTGGTAATGTTCATCGCGCCTAAGATAATAGGTGGGCGTTCGGCAAAAAGCCCGGTAGAGGGCGCAGGAGCCGCAAAGATAGCCGAAGCACTGCGGCTGGTCGATATGAAGACGAGAAAATGCGGCGAGGATATAATGGTCATCGCCCGCCCGGAATACGAATTGTAGTCTAGCCCCTTTTGGGCGTTATAACGGGGACAAGCCCCTAGGCTACAGGGGAATGATATTGTTTACAGGTCTAATAGAACTAGTTGGGACGGTAAGGAGCCTGCGGCGGGCAGGCTCTTCCGCGCGAATAACGGTCGATCTCGGCGCTGTCGCGTCTGAGTTGAAACTCGGCGAAAGCGTCGCAATAAACGGCGTGTGCCTGACTGTAATCTCAGCCGGTGGAACGGAAGCGAGTTTCGACATGGTCGCGGAGACCCTCGAACGAAGCAGTCTGTCCCGATTGTCGCCGGGGGATCGTGTCAACATCGAGCGCGCGCTGAGGCCGGGAGACAGGCTTGGCGGGCATTTCGTGCAGGGTCACGTGGACGCTCTGGGCAAAATATCGCGCATAAACCGAAATAGCGGCGGCGTGGAGATCGAAATAACGGCCCCGCCGGAAGCAATGGAGCTTATCGTGGAAAAAGGCTCTATCGCGGTGGACGGCATCAGCCTGACGGTCGCCAATCGTGATAAAGATAAATTCGCGGTGGCGGTGATTCCGCACACTTTGGAAAATACCAACCTCGGCTCGGCCAGGCCGGGTACCGAGGTGAATTTAGAAACTGATATACTAGGCAAGTATGTTCGCGGTTTCATGAAGGGACATCCTCAGCAAGAGGGAGACGGCGTAACGGAGAATATGCTTCGGGACGCCGGATATATTTAACACGGTGTATCGGGAACTTTATTCCCGATACGAACCTAGGGTTTTGGGTAACATTTCACTCTTGATGAGGAATACACGTCACCCTGAACTCGATTCAGGGTCTATCCCTTCGTAGAATAGATGCTGAATCAAGTTCAGCATGACGTTGTAATCACCAATCCTGAACTCTTACGGTTTCGGGAACAAGATTCCCGAAACACCGAACAGCGTTTGCCGAAATTAACAAGGATTGCACATGTCGGAAGATTTTCAATTTAGCAGCATTCAGGAAGCGGTTGACGATATAAAAGACGGCAAGATGATTATCGTGGTCGATGACGAAGACCGTGAAAACGAAGGCGACTTCATCATGGCCGCGGAGAAAACCACGCCGGAAGCCGTCAACTTTATGGCGCGTTACGGGCGCGGGATGATCTGCATGCCGACCACCAGCCGGCGGCTCCAGGAGCTTGGCCTCCCGATGATGGTGGAGCACAACACGTCAAAGATGGGCACACCGTTTACCGTAAGCGTCGATGCGGCGAAGGGAACGACTACGGGGATTTCCGCCCACGATCGGGCGCTTACTATTACGACTTTCGCCGATCCCAACGCCCGCCCGGAAGACTTTTGCAGGCCGGGTCACATGTTTCCTCTTCGCGCTGAGGACGGCGGAGTCTTGGTCAGAGCCGGGCATACGGAAGCCGTAGTCGATCTGGTCAAACTTGCCGGTTTGAACCTAAGTGGCGTTTTATGCGAAATCCTGAATGAAGACGGTACTATGGCCCGTGTCCCGCAGCTTCAGGAAATGGCGCGCAAATACGGCATGAAGATGATAACCATCGCCGATTTAATCCAGTTCCGACGCCGCTCGGAGAAGTTGGTCAATAGATTCGTTAGCACGAAGCTGCCGACGGAATTTGGGGAGTTCACAGCGCATGCTTATACGACGACGGTCGAGGCCAATCCGTACGTCGCTATGGTGATGGGTGATGTGTCGAACGGCGAACCGGCGCTTGTAAGAATCCATTCCGGCTGCCTAACTGGTGACGTCCTTGGCTCGCTTCGCTGCGACTGCGGCGAGCAATTGCATCGGGCAATGAAGATGATCGCCGACGAAGGCCGGGGCGTCCTTTTATATATCCACCAGGAGGGGCGCGGCATCGGGCTTGTGAACAAGCTGAAGGCTTATATGCTTCAAGACCACGGCGCGGATACCGTCGAGGCGAACCACATGCTCGGTTTTCCGTCCGATATGCGCGATTACAGCATCGGCGCGCAGGTTCTTGTGGACCTGGGATTGAAGAAGATAAGGCTGATGACCAATAATCCGGCCAAATACGCGGCCTTAAAGGGATTTGATCTGGAAATCGTGGAACGAGTTCCATTGGTGGTGAAGCCGACGGCGGAGAATAGGCGTTACCTGCGCACCAAGCGCGAGAAGATGGGGCATCTGCTGGCGGAAGAGCTGTTCCAGCAGGAGTGAGTCGAGGGGATCAAAGCTGTCAGCTGTCAGCTGACAGCTTTGACTCCTAACTTCTAAATCGGGAGGTTTATCTAAAATGGCTAAGACATACGAAGGAAAGTTACTAGCGACCGGCCTGAAGTTCGGTATAGTCGTGAGCAGGTTCAACGAGTTCGTCACCGGCAAGCTGCTGGAAGGGGCGATGGACGCTCTGCTGCGGCACGGCGCGGACGAGAAGAACATCGAGATTTGCTGGGTTCCCGGCACGTTCGAGGTTCCGCTGGCGGCGCAGAAGTTGGCGGCGTTGAAGAAGTACGACTCCGTGATCTGCCTTGGAGCGCTTATTCGCGGCTCGACGCCTCATTTTGACTATATCGCGGCGGAAGTCAGCAAGGGAATCGCTCAGGTCGGGCTTGCAAGTGGAATCCCGACCATTTTTGGGGTAATAACAACAGACAATTTGGAGCAGGCCATAGAGCGGTCGGGCGCTAAGGCCGGAAACAAAGGCTATCAAGCCGCTGAAGCGGCTATCGAGATGGCAAATTTGCTTAAAACAATCGGAGAATAGGCGTCTATGAAGAAATTCGCGTCCTATGTAGTCATATTCGTGCTGGGCTTTTTAGTCTGCGCGGGCGTTTTATACAAGTATTACGGCCCGCCGGGACAAAATAATGGGCAAAATGCAATGCAAAATATGTCCATAAGACCGGCTCCGCCAATTGTGGTAAACGGCAAGAACCCCATAGCGGCGGCGGCGGCAAAAGTGGGCAAGTCCGTAGTCAACATAGACACGCTTGGGCGGGCTCAACCTTCCGGACTGCCGTTCGGCTTGTTCGGACTGCCGTTTGATCCACAGCCGGTATTGCCAAGAGGCAAGGCGTCGGGCGTCATTATAAGCCCGGACGGATACATACTGACCAACAACCATGTTGTGCGGAACACCCAATCTCAAACGGTTACTTTGTGGAACGGTAAACGCCTGCCTGCCCGGATAATCGGTGTTGATCCAAATACCGACCTCGCCGTGATCAAAGTGGACGCGCGAAATTTACCCGCCGCTCAGTTCGCGGACTCCTCTAGCCTGGCGGTTGGTGATTGGGTAATCGCCATAGGAAACGCGCTGGGATGGGAAGCAACAGTAACTGTAGGTGTAGTGAGCGCAACCAAGCGCACATTGCAGATAGACAACAAAGTTCTCGAAGACCTAATTCAGACTGACGCCGCAATCAACCAAGGCAACAGCGGAGGAGCGTTAGCAGATATTAACGGCGAAATAGTGGGAATTAACACCGCAATCGCGTCAACCAGCCCCGGCGGCGGGAGCATAGGCATAGGATTTGCGATTCCCAGCAGCGCCGCGAAGAGAATTTCAAACCAGCTTATATTAAAAGGCAGAGTAATAACGCCTTGGATCGGGATTGGTTATGATCTTGTGACCGACGAGCTGAGGGAAGCGTTCGCCGCTCAGGGTCCCAGGCCGCCAAAGGGTGGAGCCATAATTACGCAAATTGCCCCAGGCGGGCCTGCGGACCGAGCCGGAGTTCGGCGATACGATATAATCCTGGAGATCAACAGAAAGCCGGTGAACAACCCTAAAACTATCCAGGATGAAATTCTGAGACGTAAGATCGGCCAGAAGGTCATGCTGCTGATCTGGCGCGGCGGCGAGACGCGGCTGGTGACTGTAACGACGGGCGAAAGACCGCCTGAATTGGGTTAGGCGCTTCTATGAAAATAGGCGTTATCAGCGACACTCACGGTATGCCCGGCGCATGGCTGAGAGCTATGCGGCTGTTTGAAGGCGCTGATTTGATAATCCACGCTGGTGATGTGCTCTATCATCCGCCGAGGCTAAAAGAACTCCCCGAATACGATCTGCCGGAGTTGGCGCGGCTCATAAACGAGAGTCCGATTCCGGTCGTAATCACACGCGGCAATTGCGATTCCGAGGTCTATGAGGAACTGCTGGAAGTTCCAACGCAGTCGCCGTACGCGGTAGTCCAAGTCGAGCAAACGCTCATCGTCGTTAGCCACGGCCATCTTCTTAACCATGATGAAATGATTCAAGTTGGCAAGAAATACCATGCGTCCGTGTTCGTCTCAGGCCACACGCATATCCCTGTGATCGAGAAGACGGATGGGCCGGTTTTGCTGAACCCCGGAAGCGCGGCCCTGCCTAAGTACGAAATAAACGGCGTTCCGACCGGCAGCGTTGGGCTTATCACTGACGGTCTCGTACAGGTTCTTAGTATCGAAGACGGCTCCGTTATCTTTGAACTCCCCTTTAGTTAGGTGTTGATTTAAGCTGTCAGCTGTCAGCTGACAGCTGACAGCTTCTTCATCTTGCTCCTTTTGTTGCCCCAAGCCACCTTAAAATGTTATGATAAAGCCGCTAACATAGTACTGTAATTTGGAGGTAATTTCGACTTGGCATACACCATCACCCTAATCCCCGGAGACGGCACCGGCCCTGAGCTTGCAGCCGCCGCAAGGCGCGTTATCGACGCCACGGGAGTAGATATCAATTGGGAAGTCCACGACGCGGGAATCGACGTTATGGAAAAATACGGGACTCCCCTACCTGAGCAAGTTTTGGAAAGTATCCGCCGGAATAAAGTCGCGCTGAAAGGCCCGATCACCACGCCGATTGGAAAAGGCTTCCGCAGCGTGAACGTGGCGCTCAGAAAAGAGTTGAATCTTTATGCATGCCTGAGGCCGTGCAAATACTATCCAGGGATTCGGTCCAAGTATCAGGACGTGGATTTGGTTATCGTCCGTGAGAACACCGAAGACCTCTACGCCGGTGTTGAATACGATCTGGGGACGGAAGAAGCCAAGAAGATCATCGATATGGCCGGAGGGAAGATTAGAGAAGATTCGGCGATTTCGATCAAGCCGATCTCGGTCACAGGGTCGCGGCAGATCGTGAAGTTCGCTTTTGAATACGCGCTGAAGAACAATCGCAAGAAAGTCACGGCGGTCGCCAAAGCCAATATAATGAAATTCACCGACGGTCTTTTCTATCACGTTGCGCGGGAAGTCGCAAAAGAATATGAGGGCAAGGTCGAGTACGAAGAGCGGCTGGTGGACAATATGTGTATGCAGCTCGTGCAGAAGCCTGAGCTTTACGATGTGCTCGTGCTGCCGAACCTTTACGGCGATATACTCTCCGACCTCTGCGCCGGTCTTGTTGGCGGGCTTGGAGTCGCTCCCGGCGCCAATATCGGAGACGATGTCGCTTTGTTCGAGCCGACCCACGGCAGCGCGCCGAAATATAAGGGACAGAACAAGGTCAACCCAACAGCGCTGATTCTATCGGGAATGTTGATGCTCCGTTACATAGGCGAGACAGCCGCTGCTGAAAAGCTGGAAAACGCCGTTGCCAAGGTTATCGCCGAAGGCAAGGACGTGACTTATGATATGAAACCGGACCGC
Source organism: Armatimonadota bacterium (assembly GCA_030650495.1). Lineage (GTDB taxonomy): Bacteria > Armatimonadota > UBA5829 > UBA5829 > JAUSEB01 > JAUSEB01. The sequence goes on from JAUSEB010000353.1 coordinate 38,171, forward strand.
GATGACCCGACCGCTGTTGGAACCTCTCAGATGGCGGATGCGATCATAAAAGCGATGGGGTAGGAATTTAAGATGAGACATCCCGATCTGCTGGATAAAAATAACACGACGCTGGTGGTTGTGGATTTGCAGGAGCCGTTTCTGCGGAGCATATTCGAGCGCGAGCGGGTGGTCGCAAACTCGGTTACGCTTATCCGCGCGGCAAAAATACTTGGGCTTCCAACTGTGGCAACCCTACAATACCCGGAGCGGATGGGGGATATGATCCCGGAGGTTCTTGAAGCCCTCCCTGAGGACGCAAGGATAGGTAAGACCGCCTTTAGCTGCTGCGGCTCTGATGAGTTCCGCGACAAGATGTCGGAAATCGGAAGGCCAACGGCGCTTGTCTGCGGCGTGGAGTCGCACATTTGCGTGAACCAGACGGTACACGACCTGCTTGTGGCGGGCTATAAGGTCCACGTGGCGAAGGATGCAATTTCGTCCCGGACGAAGGCCAATTACAAGATCGGCGTCGAAAAGATGCGGCAGGCCGGAGCGATTATAACGAGCGTTGAGACAGCGATTTTCGAGTTACTGGCAGATGCGAAGGCGTCGGAATTTAAGCAGATATTGGAGCTTGTGAAGTAAGATGGTTTCGGGAACAAGATTCCCGAAACACCTGACCACCGGAAGGAGTAGCAAAAACAAATTGCAGGAATCTGAAATCGAAGCCTATGGCGAAGAAGTCGTAGAGAAATACCGCAAGTATGTGAACCCGGCGATGGTCGCGATTCTTAAATTCGCGGGGCTTGCGCTGCCTGAGGAAGATGCAAGCGGGGTATTTATACGCGATGTGGCGGGAAATGAGTTTCTGGACTGCGTCGGCGGTTACGGCGCATTCAGCCTGGGGCATCTGCATCCCAAGGTCGTTGAGGCGGTCAAGAAGCAACTTGAGAAAGAAGCGCTGAAAAGCCACTACTTCATGTCCGCCGAGCTTGCCGACCTCTGCGAACTTATGGCATCGGTATTGCCCGGCGATCTTCAATACTCCTTCATCTGCAATTCGGGAACTGAGGCAGTGGAGGGCGCGCTCAAGGCGGCCAGAATCCACACCGGACGGACCGGTTTCATAGGCACGGTCAACGGTTTTCATGGAAAAACCTTCGGCGGCTTGAGTGTATCGGGCCGCGAAATTTATAAAGAGGCGTTCCATCCCTTGCTTCCCGGATGCAGCCTCGTACCTTTCGGGGACGCGGACGCGCTTGCGGCGGCAATTACGCCGGATACAGCGGCTTTTATTGTCGAAGTCATCCAGGGCGAAGGCGGAGTAAATGTTCCAGATGATGACTACTTCCCTAAGGTCCGCGAGATAACGGCGAAGAACGGAACTATGCTAATCATTGACGAAGTCCGCACCGGTTTTGGCCGGACGGGAGCGATGTTCGCGTGCCAGCATTATGATATAGTTCCCGACGTTATCACCATGGCCAAAGCCCTAGGCGGCGGCGTGATGCCGGTGGGCGCGTTCTCGGCCAACGCGGACGTGTGGAATTCGCTTTTCGGCAAGAACCCATATCTGCACTCGACCACATTCGGCGGCAATCCGCTTGCCTGCGCCGCGGCGATTGCGGCGATCAAGACTACGATTGAAGAGGGTCTAGTCGAGAGATCGCGCGTTTTAGGCCAAAAGCTGCTGTCCGGCCTGAAAGAGATACAAAGCAGGCGCGGCGATATGATCGTGGACGTTCGCGGCAAGGGCTTGCTGGCAGGGGTTGAATTTGCGCTGGACGACATCGCGGCGCTTGCCATCACCGGCTGCGCAAGGCGGAATGTGCTGGTCGCGTACAGTTTGAACAACCCGAAAGTCATCCGCATTGAACCGCCGCTAATAATCGAAGAATCATTGCTCGACCGCGCGCTGGAGGCGATTGACGATACGGTAGCCGAGACGGCTGAAATGTTGGCGATGGTGTAGGATTGCCTGGAGAGGTGAATAGAATGAAAGAGTATGAGGTGTTTCTTGAGGAAGCGGAGGAAGGCGGCTATACAGTCACTTGCCCCGCTCTACCCGGTTGCGTCAGCGAGGGCGATACTAAGAAAGAAGCTCTTACGAACATTAAAGATGCAATAGAAGGTTATCTTGAAGTTCTGCGCAAGCATGGCGATTCTCTGCCAAAGGTAGAGGTGGAAATAGTTGAGATTGCCGCATGACGGGACTACCGTCAATGCGGCCAAAACAGGTAATCATACTACTTGAAAAAGCCGGTTATTCAATCGATCATCAAACGGGCTCCCATGTCATTATGTATAAGCCCGGACATCTTCCCGTCACTGTACCGCGGCACAATCGCGACTTAAAGAAGGGAACTCTACATCAAATACTCAGAAACGCGGGGCTTAGCGTGGATGAGTTCCTCAACCTGGGTCGCTAGCCTCAATTTATTCGATCATGCCAGATATTGAAATCATAATCATCGGCGGTGGACTTGCAGGCAGCGAGGCTGCCTGGCAGTGTGCGAAGCACGGAGTTAAAGTCAGGCTATACGAAATGCGTCCCGCCGTCATGACGCCAGCGCACAGAACAGGGCTTCTCGCCGAACTCGTATGTAGTAATTCTCTCAAATCCAACTCCCCCACCACGGCTTCGGGCATCTTGAAAGACGAAATGCGGAAGCTTGACTCCCTTATCATGCGCGCCGCTGACGCAAATACTGTTCCCGCCGGAGAAGCGCTTGCTGTCGATAGAGATAAATTCGCAGCCGTTGTGACTGAGGAGTTGGAACGGCATCCGAATATCAATATCGTTCGGGAAGAAATAACCTCCATCCCCCAAAACCGCTTGAAAGTGGTCGCAACCGGCCCACTCACTTCCGATGCTCTTTCCGCCGAAATCTCCGCTATCACCGGGGAGCAGCATTTCTACTTCTACGACGCAATCGCGCCAATCATAGACGCCGAGTCGATTGACTATGATAAGGTCTACAGAGCATCCAGATACGGCAAGGGAGAGGAAGCTTACATCAACTGCCCTCTAAATCGGATGGAGTATGACGCTTTTTGGGAAGCCCTGATCTCAGCGGAAAAGGCGCCGTGCCGTGAATGGGAGAACATCAAGTTTTTCGAGGGCTGCCTGCCGGTGGAAGAGTTGGCGGCCAGGGGTAGGCGGACGCTGGCATTTGGGCCACTAAAACCCGTAGGATTAGTAGACCCAAGGGTGGGCAAACGGCCTTACGCGGTGGTCCAACTGCGGCAGGAAAATGTTGAAGCGACGATGTACGGCTTGGTCGGGTTTCAGACTCGGCTGAAATGGCCGGAGCAGAAACGGGTATTCAGAATGATCCCCGGTTTGGAAAACGCCGAGTTCATACAATACGGGGCTGTACACCGGAACACCTACATCAATTCCCCCAAGCTATTGATGCGGACGCTGCAACTAAAGAAAAGTCCGTCACTCCTATTGGCCGGGCAGCTTACCGGAGTCGAGGGGTATCTGGAGTCGGCTGCGATAGGCTTGCTCGCCGGGATCAACGTGGCCAGGCTGGCGCAGGGTAAATTGCCTGTCGAAGCGCCAAGAGAAACGATGATGGGAGCGCTGGCTTCGTTTCTGATCGAGCCTGAACCAAAGTCGTTCCAGCCAATGAACGCCAATTTTGCGATTCTGCCTCCTATTATCCCTAAACCACATGACAAAGAGGAGCGGCGCAGATTGTTGATCGAACGGGCACATACGGTATTTGCGGAGTGGGTTGAGGGTTTATAGTGGGCAAGTCGGGTGGCTGTTCGGAAACAGCCACCCAGAAAGTGACTCAGCTTTACTCAGACACAGCTTCTTCAGCAGGAGCGGCGCCTTCGGCAACCGCCTCAGCAACTTCTTCAATGTGAACGTGCGGCAGCCTGACGGCAACCACTACTTCACCCTCGCCTGTCAACGCTTCCACACCTTCCGGCAGCGGCAGGTCTTTTACGTGCAGCGCCTGGCCTAGCTCCAGATCGGATATGTCTAAATCCATATGGGAGGGTATTTTATCCGGCAGACAGCGCACCTGGATGCTGTCCATCACGTGCTCCACTACTCCGCCCTCCAGAGCGCCGGCAGCGTTTCCTATAAACACGATCGAGACTTCCGTGGTCAGCTTCTCGGTCATCGTAACGCGCTGGAAGTCGACATGCACCACTTTGCGGGTTATCGGGTCTTTTTGCACGCGCTTGATGACGACAACACCTTTGTCTTTCTTGCGTCCGCCTTCGATTTCGATATCCATCAGGGCATGCAGACCGGCTTCCGTCTTGACCGCCGCGACCAAATCGCTCAATTCCAGGGATATTGACACGGAATCGACCCCATGGCCATAAACACTAGCCGCAATGCGGCCATCTTGCCTCAACTTCTTCAGATTGCTCTTACTCGAAGTATCTCTAACTTGCGCTTGAAGTTTAACCTTTTCCATTTTTCCCGTCCTTCCATCAAGGTACGCCATTTAGTATACCTAAGTCAGCCGGGCTGCGTCAACTTTTGGGTAACAGTTCAGGCTTGGTGAGCAATACCCCCCTCAATCCCCCCTTCTAAAGGGGGGAAGTGTTGTAGCTCCCCTTCGTAAGGGGAAAGTGCTGTAGCTCCCCTTCGTAAGGGGGAAGTGTTGTAGCTCCCCTTCGTAAGGGGGAAGTGTTGTAGCTCCCCTTCGTAAGGGGGAAGTATTAAAGCTCCCCTCCTTACGAAGGAGGGGTT
>JAUSEB010000373.1 GCA_030650495.1 Armatimonadota bacterium
GCTCGGTGGTAGCAGGATTGCTTGTTGGCGCTCTTTCCTCATACATATTTATAAGTTGTTATACTGCTGAAAAAGCTTTTCACCACCAACAAAAGACTTTTGAACGTGAGAAGAAGTATGATGAAAAGAGAATCAGTCTACTATACAGTCGAAAACGTCCAACTATGGTAATATCCGGCAAAGACCTCCTAGTAATATGGATGGAAAAATCTCGCGCTTTTGCGGCTGTGTCTGATGGGGTTATATCCAATAACGAACAGATTGTGCAACATGCCATAGAAGCAAATATTGCAGCCTTCCGACAAGATATAGAGAATGAAAAGAAAATACTGGAAATGAGTAAAAAGCGGTTAACACGCACACTATGGGTGGCTTTCTTGCTGGGAATCTGTAATTTGTTTCTGATTTTTATGCCTAGAAGGCGTATACCTAAAGGGCTAAGGGAGTTCAACGATGAGTGGGATACCCTTGTCTCGCCATCGGTCAGTTCAAGAACGAGTCATTCGATATAGCGGAATCGTTCCATTCTTTCGGCAACCCTTTTCCCGAAACCGCCACATGCCAACACAACCCCCCTGTTTCCATGCGGTTTCCTCCCATCCCCCACACCGTTATCAGGTAATATTACCAGTTGTCATTCGCGCTAAAACACGCTATTCTGAGCACAAGTGCGCCGAAAAGAAGGGAAGTGGAGATATGTTCAAGGGAGCGCTCCTCGCGGTCCTTACCCTTGTATTTGGCGTCACTGCCGCCTACGCCATGATGCCTACCAACGTCTATTTCAGTGACGACATGGATGGACGTGCGGACGGTGTCCGTTTGAGAGATGATACCCTCGGATATTGGAGCGGGGCTGGGATCAACATCGTTTTTACCACTCAGCGCAAGTATAATGGCACACATTCCGCCGGTATTGGCGGGACAGCGGGGCCAGTAGATGGCGACGTGCAGAGCATTTCCACGCCGGTTGCGGAAAATATCGCCATTCTCCATTTCCCGTATGCGCAGCATTGACAAAGGCGCCCCAGCCGGGCTGAAATTCGCCAAGGTCGATTTGCGCGACACGACCGGTCAATTTATCGCGCAGTGGTTTTTCGATCCCCACCAGGCGCAGCTAAAGGTACAGAACCGCACCACCGGAGCGGATATAAATATAGCTACCATTAACTACGTCGACATCAATTGGCATGATTGGGACATCATATATTACAAAAGCACCGGTTTGACCGAATGGTGGGTTGACGGAAGCAGGGTCGCATACACAATGCATAACCCCGGTTACACCGCCAGCAGAGCGCGTTTTTACAGCAACAGAGAAGACGATGACCAGTATATTTACGTAGATGAACTGCGTCTTGGCGGGATCGACAATAATGCGATAAGCAATCTCCAGGCCGTGGGCGGGAACAACCAGGTAGCCCTCACTTGGACGAATTCAACCTCCACCAGTTACACCGGCGTGATGATCAGATATAAGACCACAGGCTATCCCACAAGCGTGACCGATGGAACCTTACTCGTTGATGACCCAGGCTCGCCTGGAGCCGCTGATAGTTACACCCACGCAGGAGCAGTAAACGGCACAACATATTACTACACCGCCTACGCTCATGATGGCGTTCCCAACTATGCGTCGGGGGTTTGGGCAAGCGCGACGCCAAGCGCCCCTTCTCCTTATTTGAAGATTCACCCGGAGAATCCACACTATTTCCAGGAGTCGGCGACCGGAAAACCTGTGCTGGTGACAGGTTACAGTGCCATTGTGCCTGAAATAAGCTCGTTCGACGACGTCGCGAACGTCAACCTGAACTCCAGCCACAGGATGATGTGGTCAAGGGGATGGCACTCCGGATTTCTATTACTACTCCACAAAGCCAAACCTGCGAAACCAGCAGGAGCGTTATATCAAGAAGATGATAGACGAGACCATTGGCTACTCGAATGTGCTCTATGAGGTCGAAAACGAGCATTGGGAGCACAGCGACCCGGCCTGGGGAAACCACTATGGCCAGTTCGTCAAAGACTATATAGCGGCGAATTACCCCACCACTCCGCGACTGGTTTCGTATAACAGTCTTGAGACCGACCTGGAGAGCTTCTACACCAGTTCCTCCGTGGACATCGTCAACAAGCACTATGGCAACGAGGCCAACAACAATCCGTCTGTCCTGAACGACTATATCGAATCTCGATGGGGCAGCAACAAGCCGATCAACATCGACGAGTTCGCCAACGGAGTCACAAGCTACGATCTCCTTAGGACGCAGTGCTGGACTATTGTTAGCAGCGGCGGCCATTTCCACGTAGAGGACGCCAATGAGACGGCTAGGGTTTGGGATGTTGTCGAAAACATCAGGTCTTTCAAGGCTCTATCCGGTTGGGATTTTATTCATGCTTATCCGTTCAAAGCGACGATAACTTCCGGCGGCGGGTATTGTATGAGGCAGACCGGAGTGGAGTATGTCTGCTATTTTCCGACGGGCGGCAGCAAAACAATCACGCTCAATTCCGGCACATATCGCGCTGAATGGTGGAACCCGCGCACCGGCGGTTTCTACAATGTTACGACTTTCTCCCACGGTGGAGCAGGCAAGACCCTGAGCGCGCCTGACTCAAACGACTGGGTCCTTCATATTACGACACAAGCAGCTCCAACGACAATCCTTCAATCCAAATGGGTGGGAGCCATCGCCGTGGACGGATCGAGCGGCGACTGGAACCTTGGCGCGGCAATCACAAAGATATGCGCGGGGGATGTCGGAACAGGCGATATTGCTCTTGCCGGATATGACACAAATATGGTCTGCTACTCCGGCGGCCATGCCACGGGATTGCAATATCCACAGGCCAATGCGGCTGATCATTCAGCGAAGGTATATTCAAAGCACAATCTAAATTACCTTTATTTCCTGATACGAAGCGATGACAATGACATCAGGTACTCCAATCCAACCAGTTCAAACTACCTGAATGACTGTGTCGAGATTTACATCGATCCCGGCAATGACGGCAGCCCAACGCCGATAATGACTGGAACACCCGACGCCAGCGCTCTTAACCTGGTAAGGATCGGTTTGTCCGGTCAATACGGTATGCAGAGTATCTATTACGATTATGTCTACTACACGACTGCGGGAGCTTATGCCCCAGGCAGCGAGCCGGACATGAATCCGCCGGGGCCGGTGACGGGCTTTACCGCGCTTGGCGGAGTCGGCCAGACCACCCTCAGTTGGCAAAATCCAGGCGATTCCGACTTCGCCGGTACGATGATTCGTTACAGTACATCCGATTATCCCGTCGGTCCCACCGACGGCTCCCTGGCGTATAATGGAACATCGACATCCTATGTCCATTTCGGACGTACGAATGGAACCAGATACTACTACTCGGCATTTGCGTATGACGAGGTTCCGAACTATTCGACCGCGGCCAATGCAGGCGCTCATGCCGCCGCGGAAGCCACTATTTATGAAGCCAAATGCTTGCCTAACAATGAGGTCAGAATCCTGAAGGGCAAGGCGGTGTCCGCTAAGTTCGGCGATTGTTTCTATATTCAAGAAATCCAAGAACCGGGCAACCGCATCGGTATTAAGATTTCGCCTTTGCCTCTCGCGTCATTTAGTGTTGGCGACAACGTGGATGTCGTGGGCGTCATAAAAGGCGCAAACGATGAGCGTTACCTCGACATAACCGGCAACACCGTAAAGACGAATCTACCGGCGCTGGGCGATCCCGGCCCTGTTGGCATGGGCGCCGCAAGCCTGGGCGGTATATTGCTTGACCCATTGGCTCCGGGAGTGGACGCGGGTCTTGGCCCGAACAACATCGGCCTTCTTGTCAGAGTTTGGGGTAGAGTCACCCAGTTGCAAGACACGAATCCCAAATACCTATATATCGATGACGGCAGCGGACTAAAGGATGGAACGCAGACCGGCCTAATCGACAACGTCGGGATAAGAGTCAACATGGATCCGTCTGACTACGACGAAAACGACTATTTGGTCATCACAGGCATAAGCGGCTTCTTCAACGATGGAGGAATCCTCAAGCGGCAGGTCACGCCCAGGGCTGGAGGTATAATAGGCCCCTTGCCGTAACTCACAACCAGCGATAACAATAGCGCATCTATCAGCTCCCGCACCTAAAAAGCCGGGAGCTGATTTGACGTTGGGCAGCCTTGTTGCTAAGATTATGTGTAGCAGCAGCATCCCATAATTTGGGTGGTAATTGGGATTGAATGGTTCAAAGGAGGAGCCGGTATGAAAACGGTTGCGTCATATGAATGTCTGTTAGCTGACCTCAAAGTTTTTAAGGAGCGTTATGGCGCTGAGTTTAGGCTTGAATCATTAGGTGTTTTCGGTTCGTTTGCTCGAGGCGAGGCCACGGAAGACAGCGACGTTGATATTGTATTTGAGACGAATTCTCCCAATTTATTTCGAACTGCGCGGATGAGGCAGGCGCTGGAGGACATGCTGGCCCGCCATGTGGACGTTGTTCGGTTGCGTGAAAACATGAATCCACGCTTGAAGGAGAGGATAAAGCAGGAAGCGCGCTATGTTTGATACATCCCTTCTGTGCGAGCAACTGCGGAGTGTGTTGGAGGCGCTGGAACGGATCCCCCGGCGCTTTGCTTCAATTAGTCGTCCAGAGGACTTTTCTAATAGTCCGGAGGGTATGGATCGCCTTGATGCGATTTGTATGATACTCATTGCCGTCGGAGAAGCGTTCAGGAAGATTGACCGGAAGACGGAAGGCAAGTTGCTGGCCCGATACCCGGATGTTGACTGGTCAGGAGTCAAGGGTGTGCGAGATGTGATCGCCCACGGTTACTTCGATGTAGATGCGGAAGAGGTGTTTGACATCTGCCGGAACGACATTCCAGTTTTGATGCAGACTGTGCGCAGGATGATCAAGGATTTGGATCAAGGCGGTAAAAAGGTATAAATTAAAGACATGTGGGTTCGATTCCCACCTCGTCCGCCATTGGAGATACGACTATGCCCAAGCACAAAGAGAAATACATAGTAGACGAAACCGGTAAGAGAACCGCCATTATGATTGATATGGCGACATATCGCGCTTTGTTGGAGCGTATTGAGGATTTGGAAGATACGCTGGAACTAGATGAAGCTGTCAGGTCAGCTAAGAGCTTTCGATCTCTTGAAGATATTAGAGCAGAGCTAAAGAAAGCCAAGAAGCTGTGAGCTACAAGGTTCTCTTGGAGAGTACCGCGGAACGCGATATACAGCATCTTGCCCGTGACATATTAAAGCGCATAGACTCAAAACTAGAGGCGCTGGCTCGTGACCCTCGACCGCACGGTGTAACGAAACTACAAGGTCGTGAAGGGACCGGATGGCGCGTGCGTGTTGGTGATTACCGGATACTGTACACAATAGACGACGATTCAAAAACGGTATATGTATACCGTATACGATCCAGAGGAAACGCTTATAGGCTATAGACAGACGTAGCGGACTTAGAATCCGTTGCCACAAGGTATGTGGGTTTGATTCCCACCTTGTCCACCACATATGTCAAAGAAGAAAGGCGCCATAAATGGATTTCTATGATGACGATTTAGATGACAGACAATTTGATATTGCTCAAGTATGCTTGAATGGCCATACAATTACCGATGTATATCTCCGCGCACCTCAGTTCAATCAGGACTGCTGCGACAAATGTGGTGAACGCACTATTATTAATTGCCCTAATTGTAAAGCAGAGCTTAGAGGAATGCCGATGACTTCGGAGTATTTCGGAAATGACCACGGGACGCCTCCGCCTCCGGCCCGCTGTTACAAATGTGGCGAAGCATATCCTTGGACTAAGGCAAAATCACCTTCTACTCCAGCCATCGAATTGGATGGTAGCGGAAACGGTGAACAGTATATGAGAGACGGTTCTCAAAACGCCCGTAATAATGACAACAACCAAAATTGCACAATTGCCTCTCGGAAAGTCTTTGTCGTTCACGGGCACGACAATGGCGCAAAAGAGTCTGTTGCCCGGCTCCTTGAAAAAATTGGGCTGGAACCCGTCATACTTCACGAAAAAGCGAACCAGGGCAGGACACTAATAGAAAAAATTGAACACTATTCGGATGTTGGATTCGCAGTAGTTCTATTGACACCAGATGACGAAGGCCATCCGAAGAGCAAGCCTGACAAAAAGAAGGACAGAGCACGCCAGAATGTAATACTTGAACTCGGTTTTTTCTTTGGAAGGCTGGGTCGGAAAAAGGTTTGCGTCCTCTACAAAGAAGGTGTAGAGTGCCCGTCTGACATTCATGGTATTGTTTATCTTCCGATGGACTCAGAGGACGCTTGGAAAAGCAAACTGGCCAAGGAAATTCTTGCAGCGGAAATAGATATAGACATAAGCAAAGCCATTTGATCGCTCCTGTTACAATGTGAATCCCCTTCCGTGTCGGGAACCCCTTTTCCCAAAACCTTCACCAGCCAAATCCTCGACTACCCCTCCAATATCCGCCACCTCATAAACCTAACCCGCATATTGAAATAAGAATGCTTTGAATCCTTCGTAGCTGTATTAACCACAACCTTATCGCCGGGGCTTGCTTCGGGACAAAAATATACATAAGCATAAAAATAGCGGATTTCAAAAAATATTAAATACTAGTAATGTTACCAGTTGACTTGTATATAGTTTTCGTGTAGCATACAAGCAGTAATTGTATTAAAGACGACATGTAAATCAAGGATAAAGAAATGGTCCGCGCGTTAAGAGCGGTGTTTATTGTCTTTCTGGCGTTACTATTTTGTCCCGTCGCAGTAATGGGGGCAAATCAGATAGGTTGGTCTTATAGCTTGACCGACCTTGGTGGCGGTCAATACAATTACGAATTCAACTTCGATAACCTCGGAATCGCAAAAGACGCGGTCTTCAAAATACACATTAACGGTACTTCTGTTCCTAAACAATGGTCTACGGTTAGTTGGAACACGCCATTTGGATGGAACGACAAAAGAGAAGACAGTTTTTTGGAATGGTGGACGGGAAACGGCGATATAATCAACGATGGCTATTACCGTTTGTTTGGACAGCCCGGAGCCCCGATTCCTCCAACGATGGGATGGACATCTCAGACCTTCGGTTGGACTTTCAATAAAAACACTGGCCCAACACCTACGGCGAATTATTTCAATGCCAGCGATGTAGTGGTCCATGTGCAGCAAATTGACGATTACTGGCACAACTACGGTTCCTCTTATGAAGTCGATCCGGTCACAGTTCCAGAGCCTTCCAGTCTAATAGCGCTATTCTGCGGTATAAGCGGAATGGCCTTTGGGCGGCGAAGAAGCCTCTGGCGCTAATACACAATAACCCGATTTTTTGACACCCCCTCTATACCTGCGCTATACTCTTGAGGCAGCAAACCCGGTCACGAACGACTAACTACGGACGACGTATGTACAAGAACCTATCAGATTTCATATCCCGCCTTGAACGCGAAGGCGAGCTTAAACGCATAACCGCTCCCGTTGATCCCGTTCTGGAGATCACCGAGATCGCCGACAGGACGGTCAAGTCCAGCGGTCCCGCGCTGCTATTTGAGAATCCCGTCGGTTCCGGCATCCCCGTTCTAATAAACGCAATGGCGTCCGAGAAGCGCATGGCGATGGCTCTTGGCGTGAAGGATGTAAACGAGATCGCGCGGGAGTTGGATGAGACGCTCAAGCCGCAAATGGGCGAGGGGATAATCGGCAAGCTCAAGATGCTCCCGGCCCTTGGCCGTCTTGCAGGCTCTTTACCAACTACGGTCAAATCCGCCTCGTGCCAGGAAGTCGTATTGAAAGGTGAAGCGTCGCTTGCCGATTTGCCGATTCTCAAGTGCTGGCCGGAGGACGGGGGCAGGTTTATAACACTTCCGATTGTCATCACCAAAGACCCGAACACCGGCGTGCGAAACGTCGGGATGTACCGGATGCACGTCTACGATGAGCGCACGACCGGCATGCATTGGCACGCGCATAAGGTCGGCGCGCGGCATTATCGCGAATACGAGCGGCTTGGCCGTAGGATGGAAGTCGCCGTGGCGCTCGGCGGCGATCCAGCGATCACCTATTCCGCAACCGCGCCGCTGCCGGAAGACTTCGACGAGATGATCTTCGCCGGGTTCCTGCGTAAAAAGTCAGTGGAGATGGTCCAGTGCAAGACCATCGACCTCCAAGTTCCCGCTGAGTCGGAAATAGTCATCGAGGGATATGTCGAGCCGGGCGAGATGAGAATGGAAGGCCCATTTGGCGACCACACCGGCTACTATTCGCCCGCCGATATGTATCCCGTCTTCCACGTGACTTGCATCACGCGCCGCAAGGAGCCAATCTATCCGGCGACCATCGTCGGCAAACCCCCGATGGAGGACTGCTATATGGCGCTTGCGACCGTCAGCATATTCCTCCCGCTCATCCGGCTGCAGCTTCCTGAAATTGTGGATATGCATTTGCCTATGGAGGGGGTCTTCCATAATTTGGCGATTGTTTCCATCAAAAAGGGCTACCCCCGCCACGCGCAAAAGGTGATGCACGCGCTTTGGGGCCTCGGCCAGATGATGTTTACCAAGATCATCGTTGTGGTGGATGAGGACGTGGACGTGCGGAATATGCCGGAGGTTTTGTGGCGGCTGGGGAACAACATCGACCCCAAGCGTGATGTGTCGTTCATCGAGGGGCCTGTTGATGTGCTGAACCACGCTTCTCCAGCGCCGAATTACGGCTCCAAAATGGGTATTGACGCTACGAAGAAATGGCCGAGCGAAGGCTTCACGCGCGAGTGGCCTCCGGACATCAAGATGACGCCGGAGGTCACGGCGAAAGTAGACAGGCTCTGGAAGGAATTAGGGCTTTAGATATGACACCGAAACGGTTGGTTGTCGCAATCACGGGGGCAAGCGGGAGCGTCTACGCCATATCCGCTTTGCGCCATCTAGTATCGCATTACCACCAAATCTACGTGATAGCGTCCGACAACGCGCGCGGCATTATGCGGGACGAATTGGGTTCTGATGATATTCCCGCTCTTGTCGGCATGCCGGATAATCTGACGATGCTGGACAACTCAGATTTGTCCGCGCCGCCGTCCAGCGGTTCGCATCGATATGATGG
>JAUSEB010000380.1 GCA_030650495.1 Armatimonadota bacterium
GTGCTTTCTCAATATGTTAGCGGTACGCGTAATGGGATACGTCAGGCCAGAGTCAATTCTCCTGGATTCCGGCCTACGCCGGAATGACAGTTATATGACAGTTACATGAAGCGTCTTAAAGATTTGCGCATACCGCGGCCTCGAACCGCGTGTTGGAATGGCTCCGAATTTAGCCGGATTCGTGAAGACTGGACTTATTGGTCATTCTGCAACCGATGTTGGTGATACAACCCTGTCATTCCGGCGCAGGCCGGAATCCAGAGAGTGGACACTAAAAACGTGCTTTCTCTATATGTTAGCGGTACGCGTAATGCGATACGCCAGGTCAGCGGCAGTCTTCCTGGATTCCGGCCTACGCCGGAATGACAGTTACATGAAGCGTCCTAAAGATTCGCGCATACCGCGCCTCGAACGGCGTGTTGGATGGCGCCGAATTAGCGGGATCGTGCCAGACTGGACTCATTGGTCATTGTCCAACCGACGTTGGTGATAATAACCCTGTCATTCCGGCGCAGGCCGGAATCCAGCGAGGGGACAGTAGAAACGTGCAATCTCTATATGTTGGCGGTCCGCGTAATGGGATATGTCGGGCCAGCGTCAGTCTTCCTGGATTCCGGCCTACGCCGGAATGACAGTTATTTGAGGCGTCTTAACGATGTGCGCATACCACGCCTCGAGACGCGTGTTGGAATGGCTCCGAATTGGCAGGGGCGAGTCAGGATGCGCAATGCTTTACGGCGGCACATACAAAAACGAGCGGTTTCATCTGTGACGCGCTTGGGGTAGAATTGCCGTAGGGAGGCGAATCTTTGGTAAAGAAGTATACCTTCATCAAGTTGGGCGCCGAGGGTTACGGGGTGCTCCTGGGTGACCGCAAGGATTGCTGGCGGGAGACAGGATATCCCTTCTTCAGTCGGGAAGAGCCTGTACTTCACGTGGATGCCAGGTCTCACGAGCCGGTTGGAGGTTCCGCGTACAGCCATTTGCCGGAGTCTTTTGACCTCGATGAGGTGAGTGAACTACTCGAAGACCCAGACCCTTCGATAGCCAACTACTTCTAGGGACAGGAAGCGAAAGACCTGTGGACGCGATGGACCTGGGGGCAGCCCGGGCGGAACTGCTGCGACAACTGAGCCGGGAGATCTGGGACCGTCGGGTCTTGACTGCCATGGACCAGGCGCCACGGGAGCACTTCGTGAGTGGAGATGATCAGCACCTGTCCTATGCAAATATCCCGCTGCCCATCGGCTCCGGGCAGACGATCTCACAGCCTTTCATCGTGGCATTGATGACTCAATCTCTGTATCTGGTTGGAACTGAACGGGTGCTGGAAATAGGAACAGGGAGTGGATACC
>JAUSEB010000388.1 GCA_030650495.1 Armatimonadota bacterium
GCCCACGCCGCCGTTCTATCCCAGAAGACCCGCGATAGTGCAAAAAAGCCCGCTTTAATAAAGCCGTCAGCTGTCAGCTGACAGCTGACAGCTAGAAACCGTCAACCGACAACCGGCAGTAATTCGCTCCCATGCTGCAAGACCGCGACGGAGGCGTTGGGGCCGACGATGCTAAATGCTTTTTCGAGAGCTTGTGAAGGATTGTCCGCGTGGATGAAGCCGAGGTGTTCAGCGTCTGCCTTGGGTATGCCGGAAGAGACCAGAATCCCCGCTGCTTTGTCTTTGATAAGCCTTCCGACGCGCAGGCAGTGTGACGCGACCATGAGATTTGTCAACCGCCCCGACTCTACTTCGGCAAGTGTTTCCTTTTCGGTCTTGTAGCCTCGTTCGAGGATCAGCGGGTGGCTTTTCGATACGCCTTCATAACATGGGCTGACCAGTATCAACGCGCCGCCTGGCCGGACGGCCACATCGGCGGCGTATAGCGCCTTCGCCGCCTGCCACATCTCTATGTCCTTTGGGAAAGAATCTACGATGACAATATCCGCCTGGCGGGGGATTTTGACCCCCAATACTTCCCTTGCAATCTCAGCGCCGCGCCGGTGCGCCGTGACGACATTGCCCGCGACTATCTCGATGGTTTGCCCATTTGTATTACAAATCGCGTTTACTATGAAAACCAGCCGCGCAAGCCGGGCGGCCTCGTTCATCTCATCCCGGACGGGGTTGTCAACAAAGCCGAGCACCTTGTCGCCGGGAAGCGTCCCGCCAATCCAGTGCGTGTGGGCGGTCGCCGACGCTCCGCAAATCCCCGGAAGTATTATCTTTGCCCCGCCGGAAAAACCCGCGATGCGGTGGGGCGTAATTTGCCCTATGCCGATAATCAAATCCGCATTCGCCGCCACGGGGTTGATACGCAGCTTCGCGTCGCCGGGAGTTACTCCAATTTCCACCAGCGATTTCTCATCGCGCCAGTCGTGGTTGACGATCTCGAAATTGCGGCAGATATCCTCCCCGAACTTAGCCAGCTTCTCGCCTTCAGTCATCGAGCGGTGCGTGCCCAGAGCGACAAGGATTTTGATGGAGGATGGGTTCAGACCTCCAGCCGCAAGCCGCTTGACGACCGCCGGGATTATCTCTTTCACGGGGGTTTGGCGGGTGTAGTCGTCCGTGATGAGAAGCGCGTCTTTCCGCCCGCGCGCAAGCTCGGCCAGGCTGGGCGAGCCGATGGGATTGTCCAGCGCCCGGCTCACACAGGCGGCTACATCATCAGCCGGTGGATGCTCAGGCGCGTGGAAAACGCCGAGCAGATTGCCTTCAGGTATTTCCAGCGGCGAGACATCCGGATATGGAAAATCTACCCTCATAGGTTCCAGAGGCCGTTTTCGCGCATACGGTTTGTGAATTTCACTTTTTCTTCCTCGGTAAGGTTCAGGAGCGGGAGCCTGGAATATCTCATTGGGAAGCCGCGGAAAGTCAGCACGTATTTGTTCACGCCGAATTCGGGGAAGTCGCGGATGATATCTCTCGCCTGTGACAGGCGTTCCTGCAGCGCGGTTGCTTCCTCACCCGCGTTAAAGGCTTTCCAGAGCGAGGCGCAGAGTTCTGGAAAAGCGTTCGGCATACCCGTGATATGCCCGGCTCCTCCGGCTTTCAAGACCGGCAGAACCTGGTGGTCGTCACCCACGAATATCTTGAGATTTGGGAAATTCTCGATGTAATGCAGCGTGCTGTCCAGCTTGCCGGAGCTGTCCTTGACTCCCACAAGATGAGGGTAATGCTCCAGCGCGCGAATTATCTCATCTGATATTTTGATGCCGGTGCACTGTGGTATGTTGTAGAGAAAGACCGGCGCTGAGACGGCGTCGAAAACCCGCTTGTAATACTCTATCAAGCCCTGAACGGGCGCGTTTGTGAAGAAATATGGCGGCATAACCATTATCGCATCAGTCCCTACCGACTCGGCGAATTTGGATAGTTCCAACGTCTCAGGAAGTCCGCTGGCGCCGGTCCCCGCGACCATGAACATCTTGCCTTTGCTGTTCGCGGCGGTCTCAATTACCCGCTTTCTCTCCTCAAGCCGCATCGAAGAAGCTTCACCATTCGATCCCGAAGGGACGAATCCCTGAATCCCGCTTTCCTCTATAAAGCGTATGAGCTTTTTCATATACTCAAGATCGATGTTGTCGTTCTCATCGAACGGAGTCAGTATCGCCGCCACTATGCCTTTCAGTTCCGCCATCAATTCCTCCACTAGCGTTATTTCGGTGTCTTATCACCCTAACCCTCTCCCGTCAAGGGAGAGGGGAATCGTCCCAATTTATCGGGACGGCTTCGGCAGCAGGCTACCGAAGCAACAACAGATTTGGTGTTTCGGCATTTCAAATGCCGAAACCAATCTATCCTATACCTTGCCTATGACCTTGCCCCGAAAATCTTCCAACCGCTCGTACCCTTTTCTATCCATCCACTCGATTAGCCCTTGATTGAGGGATTTTACCACATGGTAGCCCTGCGTCATAATTGCCGTGCACGATTGGGCTACCGTTGCGCCCGCAAGTATGTACTTGACCACATCTTCAGCCGACGCCACTCCGCCGCAGCCGGCGATTGGTATGTTCAGCATGGGCGCGGCGGCGCTGATCCAGCGGAGGGAGTAGAATATTGACCACGGACCGCCGTGCCAGGCATATCCTCGCCCGCCGACCGGCTCTTCGCGGTCAATATCGATCTCAAGCCCCGTAAATCTATTGAACATAACCACGGCGTCCGCGCCCGCCGTTTCAAGAGCTTTTGCCGCAAGCGCCGGGTTCTCAAGCTGAGGAGTCATCTTGGGGATCAGGGGAATCCCAACTGAAGACTTAATGGCCGGCAGGACTTCCGCCATCTCCTCGACAAATCCGGCGGCGACCTGACGCCCCGCGTCCGGGCAATGGACGTGCAATTCGACCGCGTCCGCCCCGGCCTGCGCCAACAGCTTTACATACTCAGGCCAAGCCGCCGTGTCTGAGCAACCCAGGCTGGCTATTATCGGTATCCGCACGTGCTCCTTGCACTTCCGCAGCTCCTCCGCGTAGCGATTGGGGTCCGCCAGGGCGGCATGTTCCGTTGAATACAGCGTCGTTGACTTCATCGTCCCCAAATTATGTTTTATCAACTCATAATGCGGCAGTGAGGTTTCTTGGGTTTGCGCTGGATATAGCGTTCTCATCACGACGGCCCCGACGCCGCTGTCTTCCGCTACTTTGGCAAGATCGACCGTACCGGTCGTTCCCGCCGGAGCGGCCACTACGGGCGATGACAGCTTCAGTCCCACGTATTCTACGGATATATCGGCCATATTGAGGCTCTCCTGCAAATCGTTATCTGAGCACATGATAGTCCCGGCGGAAAGCAGGTGTCAATGTTAGTTGAGAGTTTAGAGTTGAGAGACGGGAGAGGGAAGCAAAGAGTTCAAAGTTGAGGATTGAGCGAATGGACAGGGCGAGCAGAGGGAGACTCACTCGTTCCCAAGGTCGCTTCCTGCGCCGCGCCGGTTTTGGACCGGGGAAGCATACGCAAAGCTCTGGCGAGGGCCGACGGCTCAACCGTCTTCACCCTCGAACTTGCCAGCAAATTTACCAGGCTGAATAAACGCAAGGTTAAACTCCACAAACATCCTTAGGCGCTTGTTATAGCCAGCGCCTTCAATTCATAAGACGTTATATGATACCCAGCTTGTTCCCTTTGCGTTACTGGTAGAATTACCTGTTTTTTGAACCTGCAAGAAACTTGATTCTAAAAAGAACGCAGATTAACGCGGATAAAGAAGCTGTCAGCTGTCAGCTGACAGCTCAAACAAATCGACAACCTAGACCCGGTTGATCGCTGACTTCCAATTCTCCGCCTTTTCGCACGAAGCCGCCGGTCACAGGCTGGTCGGCGATCAGCATATCGGCGTCGAGATCGAAATGGTCGAATGCTCCGGTGGCGCAGGCGAGGTGAAGAGCGGCGCTGATGCCGATTTTCGACTCAAGCATGCAACCGAGCATCAGGCCAATTCCGGCGTTGCGACAGATTTCAACTATTTCCAATGCGCCTCTGATTCCCGATTTCATAAGCTTCACGTTCACTCCGCTGACGGTTTGCGCGTCAACAAGCCGTTGGGCGTCGGTGGGAGTTACCACGCTCTCATCGGCGAACACGGGCACGGAAACATTATCGGAGACGTATTTCAGGCCGTCAATGTCTTCTTTTGCCACAGGCTGCTCCAACAGCGATAGGCGCAGTCCGGCCTTATCCATGGATTTGACAAAAGCAACCGCCGATTTGGGCGAAAACGCTTGATTTGCGTCTATCTTCAGATCGGCATCGGGAACTGCTTCGGCTATGGCAAGGGCGCGGGGCAGATCTTCGGGCGTTCCGTTTGCTTTCATTTTCAGGCGTGTTATACCATTTTGCCGGGCGGATTTTGCAAGCTCGGCTGCGTGAGCGGGAGTGCTGATTGGTATAGTAATGTCTGTCACAATAGAGAGCTTCCGGCCTCCGAGATATTGGTAGACGGGCATATCGGCTGCTTTTGCCGCCGCGTCTAACATAGCCATTTCCAAAGCGGCGCGGGCGCAGTGGGCTTGAGGTAAAACACTCTCCATTTCCAAGCTCAGGGATAGCCATTCCGCCGGGTCCGCGCCTATAATAACCTTGCGCGATTGCTCTATCGCGGCAATCGCGGACTCTATTGACTCGCCGGTGACGTATCCGACCGGAGTCGCTTCGCCAAGGCCAATTTGGCCCGAATCGAGGGTGATTTGAATAATAACCGTGTTCGAATGAGTCTTGCGGTCTTTCGCCGTCTCAAAAGGCTCCTTCAGCGGCAAG
>JAUSEB010000204.1 GCA_030650495.1 Armatimonadota bacterium
TCGCATCGGATTTCGTCGGGAATGCTTCGCCCGAACACCCAAGCCGGGTTAAGCATTTGCGGCTAATACGCCAACTGGCAGTAGAGGTGAAGGGCAAATGCTTAACCCCTACGCCGTCTACCATAAACGTGGCGTGCACCCTTCAATTTCTAACTTGCCGACTGCTAGCCAATATGATAGATTGTGCAAGTAAACTGAATTGCACAAAAAGGAAGAATATTAGTAATGTCAAATTTTAATGGACTTGGGTTGCATTTGGGCAACATATCACGGCTTTCATCGGCAAAGACGAGGTCGCTCAGCCCGGAAAACTTCACCGGGGAAAAAGGCAAGGCCGCAATGGCTACCGAGGGGACAGGAGCGAATTGCGCCCGGGAGCTTGGCCAGGGATGGAAGATTTCGCCGTCTATCAGAATCCAGCCGGGCGAATGCCGCGTGCTGGCGGACATCAATGAGCCGGGAGCTATTCAGCAGATTTGGATGACCCCGACCGGCAACTGGCGGTTCAACATCCTACGAATCTACTGGGACGGCCAGGAAACGCCTTCGGTCGAGTGTCCCGTCGGTGACTTCTTCGCCTGCGGCTGGGGCAAATACGCTCAGGTGTCCTCCCTGCCGGTGTGCGTTAACCCCGGAAGCGCGTTCAACTGCTATTGGGAGATGCCGTTCCGTAAATCGTGTAAGATCACGATGACCAATATCGCGGACGATGCGATGACGCTTTACTATCAGATCAACTACACGCTGACCGACGTCCCCGATGACGCGGCGTATTTCCACGCGCAGTTTCGCCGGGCGAACCCCCTGCCATACAAGACCGAATACACGATACTCGACGGCGTGAAGGGTCACGGCCAATTTGTCGGAACTTATATGGCCTGGCAGGTCAACAACACCGGCTGGTGGGGCGAAGGCGAGATCAAGTTCTATATGGACGGTGATAAGGAGTTCCCGACCATCTGCGGAACCGGCGCCGAGGACTATTTCTGCGGCTCCTACAACTTCGATGTTGGCAAGGAAAACGGCGGCTACCGTGAGTTCACGACCCCTTACGCCGGGCTGCCGCAAGTAATCCGCCCGGACGGGCTTTACCAATCGCAGACCCGCTTCGGCCTATATCGCTGGCACATAATGGACCCGGTCCGCTTCGAGCAGGATTTGAAGGTGACGATCCAGGCCCTCGGCTGGCGCAGCGGCCATCGTTATCTGCCGAACCAGGACGACATCGCCTCAGTCGCCTATTGGTACCAAACCCTCCCAACCGCGCCATTCCCCGCGCTGCCGGATAAGGATTATTTGGAAGTGATATAGAGGATTTGGAGCGCCGGATATTTTTGTTTACATGCCATGGTGAGTATGGTATACTCATATCAGACTCACCATGGAGGCTGTATTTATGAAAACGGATATCAAGAGGCAGAACTTTAACGTAACACCTGAGCAAGAGGCTGAGATGCTTTGGCTGAAAGACGCAATCGACGCGCCCAGTGTTAAGGACGCTATACTTTACGCCGTTCGCACTATGGCGACTCTGGCTCGTGAAACACGGGAAGGCCGTGCCATATACCTTGCCGATGATACTGGAGCGAAAGAACGTTTGCTGATCCCGGAGTTGGAATCGGCCTCCAAAGAGAAATGGACTTACCTCGTGGAACGGCCTCACGCATGGCGCAGGCAGCGGTTTGTCAAAGGCCGCAGGCTTCTCGCTTCAACGGTCTGGACGGACATGCTCGCCAATAACATGTCAATTGAGCAAGCAGCGGCGAACTGGGAATTGCCGTTGGAAGCTATTAATGAGATCGTTCGATATTGCGAAGCGAACAGATATCTTTTGCAGATGGAGGCTGACGAGGAACTGCGTCGCATAGAAGCCAAGGAAACAGCGGCTTGAGTCTCAAACTATTGGTCGACGAGGACTCGCAAGCTAAGGCGTTGGTGTCTCTATTAAAAGCCGCCGGACACGATGTGAAGACAGTAGCTGAAGTCGGAGCAATGGCTCATTCCGACGCCGCCGTGCTGGCATTGGCACGCAAAGAAAGACGAGCGCTTCTAACTCGTAATGCAGCCGATTTCCGTGAGCTTCATAACTCCGCCCCTGACCATTATGGGATTCTGGTAGTCTGCCAAAGCAGCGATTTGTCCAAGAATATGACCTATGCAGACATAGTAAAGGCAATATCCAATGTTGAATCGTCAAAACTGGACATGGCGGGGCAGTTCGTTGTGCTGAATGCTTGGAGTCACTGAGAACTCTTAGCTATCTTCGAGAAGAACAAATCCAGACAAGCTTTTGCGTCTATCTCAACGCAGACCTGGGCGTTGGGGTGGTATCTATTTGCCCGTTCGGGACGGAGGTCGGCGACCGTCATCCCCCGCGTGAACTCTCCCTGGCGCTCCACATGGACTTCAGCCGGGACCGTGCGGGCGAGTGATGGATTTATAGCAAGCGCAATTGTCGTTGGGTCGTGCATATAGCACCCGTCGAAGCCGTCGCTGTGTGCGTGGAAGTCCATATAAAACCCGGAAACGTCGCGCGCGAATTCCAGAACAGGGGAAGGATTTGCCGCAAACCGCGCTTCCAGTTCGGACCGCAATAGTATCACTTGCTCCGTAACATCCAAAGGGACTATCGTCTTGGGAACGTCAAATCCGATAACGGTTTCGGCGGCTTCGGGGTCAACATACATATTGAACTCGGCGACCGGAGAGGTGTTACCGTAGACCCTGAAAGCCCCGCCCATTATGATGATCTCCCCTACTCCCTTCATCGCCGTCGGGGACGTTCGGATTGCTTCGGCAATATTGGTCAGAGGACCCAGGGCAATGATCGTGAGGTTCCGTCCATGGCGGTAAGCTTCCTCAATGATGAAATCAGCGGCAGTCATGTCCATCAGGTCGTGCATCGTCCGCGGATACTTGGGCGAGCCGTCCGCAAGGCGCAGTTCGGAGATATTTCCAAGCCCATCCGCGCCGTGGACATGAGCGGCGGTTTCCAATTCCCGGCCCAATGGCGCGGCGGCGCCTTCCGCTACTAATGGGTAAACAGCCGGAAACAACGTGTCCAATATGGTAAATACGTTGCGCGTCGCCGGTTCGACCGGGATGTTCCCGCCGACCGTAGTTATCCCCTCAACCGCCAGTTCCGGCGAAGCCAGAGCAAAGATAATCGCAAGGGCGTCGTCAACACCGGCGTCAGTATCTATCAGTATGTGCTTCACTGGTTTCTTCCAACCTCAAAAAATCTCTCCATTTGTATTCAGGTCTATACCCCAGGATTCGCTTCGCTTTAGCATTACTTAAAAGCGTGTCATATCCGCCTAAGTCCGGGGCTATGTTTGCGACTTTTGGATAATAGCGGGCTATCAGTTCCCGCGACTCGACCTCAGCGCCGTTATCGTCAGCCGTTATCACAAAGGCTTCGTGGTCCCACTCGTCAGTATTTTCAATCGCCAGCCGGAACGCCTGGGCGCAGTCACGGGCTTCGACATAGGCCCACATGCCGTTCCACCAATCGCCTGGTTTTCTCACCGCGTCCCGCTGTATTTCGCGCTCTTCTTCACACCAAACCCAACAGGGACGGATGGAAGTAGTCTTGATGCCGTATCTCCTGGCGTACGCTTTGCAAATTTCTTCGCCCACCAGCTTGCTCAAACCGTATCCGTCCTGCGGCCTAAGCGGGTGGTTTTCGTCGAGCGGGAGGTAGTCCGGCAGCATTTCCCTTTTGTGGAAAACGAAGCCGTAAGCCGAGTCACTCGATGCGAACACGAAGTTGTTAATTGAATTACGCGCACATCCTTCCAACACGTTAAACGTGCCCTGCGTGTTGACGTAATAGACATGATCGAGAAAGCCGGACGGCTCGCCGGGGATTCCCGCAAGATGTATTACGGCGTCCTGTCCGGCAAGTTTCTCAACCATTTCGTCAGATGAAAGAACGTCACCCCGTATGTATTGGTAAGGCCCATCGCCTGTTGGGGGATTGATGTCAAGAATAGTGACCTCATGCGCTTCGGCCAGTTCACGAACAACATAGCGGCCAACCAGACCGCTGCCTCCAGTAACAAGAACCCGCATTAGTTTCCTTTCACTTTGTCGACATTTCCCTGTGGCGCGAGGCCTGGATTACCGCTTAATTCCTTTATACGCGCTGTAATCCTTGCGTTCCACCCACTTTCATCGGAAGGATCAATCAGCTTTTGCAAGGCTTGGATTGCCTTATCAGTTGCTCCCTCCGCTGCGTAAATATTGGCGATGTTGAATCCGGCGGTTCTCCTGACGTATCTGGAGGGTGATTTTTCCTGAATCTCAGCCTGCCAATTCCTGCACTCGTCGAACCGCTTTTCTTTAAGCATGGCCTCGAAGCGTTCTACGGACGACCGTCGTGCCTCCGGCGGCGCCAATTTGGAAAAAGCGGCGTGCGGTTCTGTCTGATACCAATATGCGACCGTTGCATAGTCATCCGAGCGGTCGTTATCTCCCGCGAACGCATGCTCCATAGTCACCTTGATTGACTTCTTGAATGGAATCGCGTCTTCCAGATGGAACCGGTATAGGGAGTGTTCGGAACCCTCGGCCCTGCCGTTATCGAAGGGAGACCCGAACCGAAGAGTGTGCTGGTTCATCGCAAAACCGTAAGCCTGGTTGAAGTAATCCTCCGTGCCCGTGCCGTTTAGAACAGGCTTCTTGGAACCGTCTATGTAGATCATATCGTCGCCTTCGCCCCACCAGCCGAACTGGTTGCTGCGGGCGAAAAGAAAACAGCCTATATAATGGCCCCGTCCGGTCGCGTCGAGGATAATATAGTTGCCATGCGAGAGCACCGGCTTTTCTTGGCGGTATTGCGCGTGGAAATAGAGCAGATCGGACTTGGGCGAATCGGGTATCTGGTAGTCTATATAATAATATAGAGCCTTGAGATCGGCCTTACCGACGTTCTCCACTGTGATCTTCGCGTTCTTTTGAAACGGCATCGGCAGATAGCAGTTCAGCCCCTTGACGTTGCCGATTACGAACGGAAAGCTCTCATACGGGTAAGTCCTGCCGTGGCTGAGTCCAAAGAACTCCCCAATCGGGACTTCCACACTGGGATTCTTCTCGCCATCCCAGTACATGCGTAAAACTATGTCCCTGAAAATATCCAGTCCTTCGATTCCAGCTAGAGTCATCCATATATGCACGATCTGGCCCTGCCCGGAAATATCGGCGATGACGCGGGTATTCCCCGGTTTAAGCGGGTTCCCCTGGCCACCATCGCGGTTTGCTCCGGTAACGTCGTAGCTTGAGACCCTGGCGGCTGTGTATGAGCGAGGCGCCGCAAGCTCATCGAGAATACCGGACGGTGATGAAAAGACTGTTGAAATGGCAAGCAAGGTAAGGAAAGCGCAAGACGCTGGTAACTTCCTAAGCATTTGAATCCCCCTGGAGATAGTGATTAGTGGCTAGTGAACACTAGCCACTGACTACTAGCAACCCTATTTTGTGCTTTGCTATGTTGATGCGGGAACTGCCTTCTGCTTAATCCAAAATCTTCATAAACACACCGTTCCCGCAGGATAGAGCTTCTAACTTCTAACTCCTAACTCCTAACTTCTACCCCCCAACAGCGCTTTCGCTGAGTCAATAATATCCTGCCGGGTGGGCACGACCGCGTCCTCGAGCGGCTCGCTCATTGGGATCGGACAGTCTTTTCCGGATAAATAGATCGGCTGGGCGTCTAGGTAGTCGAAGCCGGTGTAGCCGTTGCTGAATTTGAATTCGCAAGCCTGGCGGACGATTTCCGGGCCGACTCCGCATCGCGGATAGCCTTCGGAAACGGTGATGACCCTGCCGGTCTTGCGGATGGAATTGGCAAGGGTCTCGACATCCAACGGCTGCAAGGTTCGAGGGTCAACCACTTCCGCGCTGATGCCCATCTTTTCCAACTCCAAAGCCGCGTCCAAAGCAAAGTGTACCATGCGGCTATAGGCAATGATGGTGACGTCAGTTCCTTCGCGCTTGATGTCGGCTACACCGAGCGGGATGATATAGTCCTCGGAAGGAACCGGCCCGACAACTCCTGAATAGAGCACTTTGTGCTCTATGAAGATGACTGGGTTGTCGTCGCGAATAGACGCTTTGA
>JAUSEB010000391.1 GCA_030650495.1 Armatimonadota bacterium
GCCGCGCCACGTCCCGCCCGCCCTGATCAATGCGGCGAACCGCTTATGGGAGGTGGCGTTGACCGAGGCCGCGGCGCGACATCAAAAAGACCTGGCCGAGATGCAACAACGCGGGCGGGAGGCGAATGATCGGGTGCGCGCGGCCGATCAGGCGCGCCTGGAAACCGAGATGCGCTGCGACGCGCTGCGGCGGGAGAACCGGCGACTCGAGGAGTTTTGTGAGCAGCTTAAGCGCCAGGTGGACGATGAGATCGTGCAACGCCACCACCTCGAGGCGAAAAACGATCGCCTCACTGAGCAGTTACGGGTGCTCGCCGGAGGCAGAAAGCATCCCCGCGGGACCAGGCGAAAAAAACCAGCGCGACGCAAGGTAAAGAAGCGGGCCGTTGTCAGACCGAAGACAACACGTGCACGGATGCGCGCTGGCAGCAAGAAAAACAAGCGTGGTCGCGGTCGGCGACCGTAAATCATAAACGAGGGGATATTCATGCCGAAAAATCCGTGATGAAACGGCTATTTTTCGAACTTTTACTATTTCGGGCGTTGGGCAAAATAGCCATTTAACTTATCCTAACCGCCACGCTTGAGCGGCACGCCGTCTTTGCGCGTCGGCTTGAATTGTTAGGAAGCATCATCTTGAACCTTCGCATCTTTAGAGCCATAGCTGACTAGGCCAAAGCCCACTGCTACACCACCCCAGAAGATCACCATATCCGCAAGGAACCATCCCCAACCCGTCCAAAGGCGATCCTGCCCGAACATGAAGCGCATTAATAAAGGTGACTCTGAGAGTGGCCTACCGAAGCCGTCAAACCAAGTATGCGTTTCTGCATTAAATGAGGTAATAAAGTACGCAATGAAACCTGCCACGAACACGCTAAATATGATTGCCCCACCTACATACACAAGAAACTTTCTCATATATGAACTCCATTGTTTAATGTAAAGAATATGGCCAAGTTGCCGATCCCAAGAATCAGGGCAGCCCATAAGCCTGCGGCTGTAAGGCGCCTATGCAGTTAACTTGTATTCATTTGACACGAGCGAGAGACGGAACGTTCTATACTCTAGACAAATTCCAGAGTCATGCGGGACTCAGCACCTCGTGCAATTCAAAAGCCATCAAACTGAGAAACCCGGCTAACGCGAGATACTGTAAACCGTAGCTGATACGTGTTCTAGAATCGGTTCTGTAATAGTCCGGATGGTTGCGGTCTTGCCCCCTGAGGACAGACATGAGTTGGGGAGCGGCAAGAATCGCAATCAGGATAAGCAACGGGCTCGGGCGCCAGAAAAAAAGCCCCACGAGCAATGGCACGCCGAGCAGCCATAGGCGAGGCGATATGACAGATACTATTCGTCCGCCATCCAACGGTGAAATCGGCAGCAGATTGAACAGATTGATCATAAAACCCGCATAGGCCAATGCCAGCAACAGCTGGCTTCCCGTATCCCGGGCCAACAGATAACAGACCAAGGCGGCCGCGCTGCCCAGCATCGGTCCGGCGATGCCGACGAAGGCTTCAGTTTCCGCGTTCATCGGCTGGTCCTTGAGCTGAATCCAGGCCCCGACAAACGGGATAAAGGTGGGCGCGCCGACATTCAATCCCCGGTTCTTCGCGGCAATGTAATGCCCCATCTCGTGCGCAAAAATCAACGCCACGAGACCTACTGCGTACCAGATGCCAAAGACAAATGCATAGGCGAATACCGACAACACCATGGTTCCACCGGTAATTAGGAATTTGCCAAGCTTGCCGGCGGCAAGCAGTGCAGCCAAGGCCTTCACGATGATTCTCCGTAGGATTTCATGACATAACGGTACGCGCGGGTGATGTCTTTCGATTTACGCTCGGCCACGGCGCGGATCTCTTCCCCAAGCGTGGCGACTTTGTCCGGGTGATACTGGCTCATAAGCGTCTTATAAGATCGCTTGATTTCCTCGGCCGTAGCACTGGGG
>JAUSEB010000393.1 GCA_030650495.1 Armatimonadota bacterium
TCTCGGCTTCCGAGGCGGCTTCAAGTACGGCGCATAGTTTTGCTCGTTTCTCACACTTGGCAAGAAGAGCTTGCGCGGCCTCAAGCCGGCGACGCTTGTCCTCGCTATCCTCACCGGCGGCGTTGACCGTCTCCGTCGCTAGCAGCAGGCGATCAAGGTCGGCCTTCTTAGCAGTAAGCTCAACCTTGAGGCGCTCAGCATATTCCTGAGCTTCCTTTATAGCCCCTGGATTGTTAGCAGGTCTATCCAAACCTTTCCTAAGATCCGCTGCCTTTGCCTGAAGCGACGCCGCCGCGCGGGTCGCGACGGTATCTTCCGCGCCTCCCGTAATCACGCTCTGAAGCTGATCGCTGATTTGCTCTTTTCCCTTGCCATTGATATGCGCTATGTTGCTTTGGGTGACGCAGGCCGTGGCTCTGAAAAGCTCTTCGGCGCCTAAGCCGGTCATTTCCGCCAGCCGCCGATGAATCGCGTCGCGCTCGGTTAGTTCTTCACCATTACAAATGTTAGTGAGGTGTTCGGTCTTTGCGTCGAAGTCTTTCTCCAGCTTAAACGCCTGGCCGTCCCAGTCAAACTCCAACTCAACTTTGAAATACGAGTCTCGCCCCCATCGCCGCCGCTGGTTGACAGCCGCCGCCCGGCTGCGTGGATCGCCGAACAGCGAAAGCATCAACGCATCCTGAACGGTCGATTTGCCCGCTTCATTCCGGCCCTTGATTACAGTAAGGCCTGGACCAATCTGCAGCGCCAGTTGATCGAACTTCTTATAGTTGTATAGATTGAGATTGCGTAGAATCATTAAAGAGCCTGCCGACCTTGAAGTAGCGCTACACCCAGCCTCAGGGCATCCTCTAGCACGCTCACAGCCTCATCATCCCCGCGAGCTTGCTCTATGCGTTTCGCCATTACCCTGACATATCTGCCTATTACAAGAGTCTCGGGAAATTGGTCTTCCGAAATATCTTCGATGGAGGGATGAGACCGATCCTCCATGCGTAGGTAAAAGAAACTGCTGGACAGATCGGCTTGAAGCGCCGCCAAGTCCGGTTCGAAGCCAACCTCCGACATCCCTTCCAAAGTAACCTGAAGCGCAAGCTCAGGATCAGCCTTGCCTGTAATCTCCCGGCTTATATCTTCAACGTCATGAACACCCGCGACCGATAGATTCATCTTTTCCATTCTACGGGCGCCGACTTCACATTTGCTGACCTGCGCGCCTGTCTCATTAAGAGTAACAGACGCGACCGCTCCCCGCGAGGCGCCGAAGTCCATACACTCTGGAGATCCCGAATAGAACGCGGCCACCTTGCCTGTTGAATAGTCCCCCCAGGAATGCCAGTGGCCCAGGGCGATATAATCGAGGCCTGTGGCCTCGATCTCCTCCCTGCGTATCGGAAAATCCGTGTTATCGATCTTGCCCGGTATTACAATGGAGCCATGCGCCATTGCAACTTCCCAACGAGTGGCGCCGGACTTTTTTATATCTTTAAGCGGACTCTCGCTCGACCGATTAGAGGTATTGGGTTTAGCGCGCACAGTCAAATCAAGCTCAGGTATTGAAAAAACCGCGTCTTCATTAACTCCAAATATGTGGACATTCTTGGGCCATACAACGCCCGCGCGGCGATACACCGATTTGTGATCGAAACAATCGTGGGTTCCAGGGCAAATACAGACGGGGATATTTATGCCTTTAAGGATAGACGCAAGCCAGCCGACTGTCCGCTCAGACACATCGTTGGAATCAAAGACATCGCCTGAGATCAAAAACAGATTGTAGTCTGATGCCATACCGCACACGCGCTCAAAGGTCTTCTTCACTTG
>JAUSEB010000394.1 GCA_030650495.1 Armatimonadota bacterium
ACTCGGCTATCACTTCGGCGGTTTCAGTTTTTAGAACGTCTATCCAGACCTTGACCGCCGACTCCGTCGGATCACCGGTCTTGGGCTTGATCCTGTTCTCTTCCTCAGGCCAGGGACTGTGATATTCTTCGACCTTAACGCCGAATATATCCCGCAGCTTGCCGGGGAGCGGCTCGTCGACGATGCGGCTGTATTGGTCCTTTACGCCGCTTCTGAACGTGGTGATAAGGGTTCCGCCCGACTTGACGTACTCTCGCAGTTTTGCCGCTGTCTCTTCTTTGAGAACGAACATCGTCGGGGCGATAACCAGCTTATACTTGCTTAGATCGGCGTCGGAGCATATCACATCAACCGTTATGTTTCTGTCGTGCAGGGCGTCATAGTAGAGCCGGACGTGGTCGACGTAGACGAATTGCTGGTTCGATCTCTGTATCTGGAACGCGAAACGGTTATCGTAGTCATCAAGTATAGCAACCTGAGCAACGGGCGTCGAGCCTTCTAGTTCCGGCCAAATCGCCTTTACTTCGGCGCCTATATTCTTAACTTCGTCGTAGCGGCGGTTTACGCTGCCGTCGTGATCCAGAATGCCGTGCCAGTACTGCTCCGTACCGTAGAGGCAGGGTCGCCAGCGGAAGTAGACGATGCCGTCCGCGCCGTGAGCAATCGCTTGATATACGTAGAGACGTATCTGGCCGGGGCGGGGAGTCGCCAGCAGGCTTTGCCAACCGGCGGGGCCTGACTGCTGCTCCATAACCCAGAAGTTTTGGTGTTTTAGGCCGCGCGTCCGGTCGTGGTTTATACCCATCCGGCCTGAATAGGGGTCGGGGCGATATAGCGGGTAGTTGTCCCAGCTTGCGAAATCGAGATCGCGGGCAAGCTGATGATAATCGAGGGCTTCCGGCAGAAAACCCATGGAGTTGTGCGTTATGAACCTGCCGGGTGAAAGCTCGCGGATGACCTCGATCTGCGACGCCTGAAAAGTGTCGTAGCTTGTGGTCATAAACCGGCGATAATCGAGTCCGAGACCGGGATTCGGGGAGCTCATCGTGCCGGAGGGCGTTGGTATTTGGGACCATTCGGAGTAAATTTGACTCCAGAACGTCGTGCCCCAGGCGGCGTTGAGAGCGTCTATATCATAATATAATTCCTCAAGCCAGTTTTGGAACTCGCGCCGGCAATTGGGACAGTAGCAATACGCGCCGAATTCGTTATCTATCTGCCAGCCGATCACGGCTTCGTTTTGCCCGAACTCCTCCGCCATAGCGCGGGCGATATGATCGGAAGCCCTTCTAAACTCCGGGGTGTTTACACAACCGTGACACCGCATCCCGAATGACACGCGCTGGCCGGACTCATTAACGCGCATCACGCTCGGATAGCTCTCACTGAGCCAGATTGGCGGAGCCCCAGTGGGAGTGCCCAGGACCGTCTTTATGCCTTCGGCGGCGAGGAGGTTAATAGCTTTATTCAGCCAATCGAAGCTGAACTCTCCTTCGCTCGGCTCCATCTGGACCCATGCGAATTCCGCCAGGCGTACTACGTTGAAGCCCGCCTGCTTCATCAGCTTTGCGTCAGTGGGCCAGCGGTCTTCAGGCCAGTGTTCGGGGTAATAGTCAGCGCCGTAATACAATGATGTCCCTCCTTGGCTGAGTAATATAAAAGGGCGGGCAATAGCCCGCCCCACTTCTAATTCATTGGGCAGGTGGGTCCACCTGTCCTATATACTACTAGGATTTATTGAAGTTTGCCAGCCAGGTAATCTTCATAGGCGCTGAGGTCCAGCATTCCATTGCCGCTGAGGTTGAAGAGTATAGTCTTCTCTTTGCCTTCCGCCTTCGCCTTCAGCGCTTCGTCAATGGCGGCGCGAATGGCATGAGAGGATTCCGGAGCCGGGATAATACCCTCCGAGTGAGCGAATGTCAGCGCGGCGTCGAAGCAAGGCAACTGCTCGTAAGCCACGGCGTCGACCTGGCCTCTGTCCTTTAGGAAGCTGACCAGAGGAGCCATACCGTGATAGCGAAGTCCTCCCGCGTGGATGCCCGGCGGGATGAAGCCGGAGCCAAGGCTGTGCATCTTCAGGAGAGGAGTCATCATGGCGGTGTCGCCGAAGTCGTAGTCGTACTTGCCTTTGGTTAGCGACGCGCATGAGGCAGGCTCGACAGCCAAAGCGCGGACGTTCTTCCCGGCGAACTTGTCTTGCAGGAACGGGAACGCGAGTCCGGCAAAGTTGCTTCCGCCGCCAACGCAGCCGATGACAACGTCGGGATATGCTCCGGCCATCTCCATCTGCTTCTTGGCTTCCTGGCCGATGATGGTCTGATGGAGCATCACGTGGTTCAGAACGCTGCCGAGAGCGTATTTGACGTTTTGTGAGGTAACTGTGTCTTCAAGCGCCTCGCTGATCGCGATTCCCAGGCTGCCTGGGGAATCGGGACTCTGCTCCAGAATCTTGCGACCAAACTGCGTTTTCTCACTTGGGCTTGGGTAAATCGTCGCTCCGAAAGTCTGCATGAGCGACTTTCTGTATGGCTTCTGGAAGTAGCTTACTTTGACCATATAGACGGTGCATTCCATACCGAAGAAGTTGCACGCCATCGAGAGCGCGCTGCCCCACTGACCCGCGCCGGTTTCGGTGGCAAGCCGCTTTACTCCTGCCTGCTTATTGTAGTAAGCCTGGGCGACAGCGGTGTTTGGCTTGTGGCTGCCAACTGGGCTTGTGCCTTCATATTTGTAGAAAATCTTGGCCGGTGTCCCAAGAGCTTTTTCAAGCCTGATGGCTCTGTAGAGAGGCGTTGGCCTCCACAGGGCTAGGATGTCCAACACCTCTTCCGGTATATCTATGTATCGCTGAGCGCTGACTTCCTGCTCGATTAAGGACATGGGGAATATAGGCGCGAGATCCTGCGGGCCGCAAGGCTGCTTTGTCCCCGGATGCAAAGGTGGAGGCGGGGCCTCTCCCAGATCGGCGACGATATTATACCATTGCCTGGGAATGTCTTTTTGTCCCAGTAAGAACTGACGTTGCTCCATGTATTCTGCTTCCTAAATGGGCGCGTTCGGCGGGTGGGAGAATTATATTGGGTGTAGATTGTATCACCCGACGAAGAACTAAGATAACGTATTATATCAATCAATGATGAGGTAAAGCAATGTCGCGAGTTGAGAGTTGAGAGAAGGAAAGGCCGGTAACGAGCGATGAATTCGTCGTCCGTCGTTCGTCGTCCGTCGTTCCTAGTCCCGCAACATCACATCAATAAAGCGCGCCTATTATGAACACCTCTTTGGCTACAAAACCACTGGACTGGGAGCCGTAGCCGACCATCCTCACGCGAGCATCGGGCCTAAGATCGGTGAACGTGTATGTCCGCTTGCCATCATCGATGACAGTGCTCTCGTCCATCAGCACTAGAACAGGCGTCGCGGCTCCTTCCATCTTGAATGTGTAAGACGGATAATCTATGGAGACAATCCTGCCCACGACCGTCCTGCGCTGGACGTTTGGCGCATAGCGCATGTTCTGAGCCTGAGCAAGTATATCCACCCTGGCGGCGATAATCTGCCGTTGGTCGCCGAGTTGTCCCGCTATCTGCACCGCGTCACCTGGGTCAAGAGAGCCTATTCCGACGATGCGCCCCACTTCGATAATGTCCGCCGGGCGCAGATCAACCGAATAAATACCATCCGAAGTCTGAAGCGTCATAGACTGATTTCTGTAGAGCACATTCGAAACCAGGCCACGGCGCGTTGAGGTAATTGCCGGAGCCGGCGGCTTGGGAGCCACAGGCCGTATGTATGGCTGCTGGGCCGGCGCCTTGTATTCTTGAGCCGGAGCCGTGGGCTGCGCCTCCCCTAAAATCATGATAACCCGAGGACGCGGTCTGGTTTGAGCCGCCAAGGAAGTTTGAGGTTCGACTACAATACGGTCGGCTATTATTGAAGTAGGGCCGGTTTTCCGCCCGACCACTTTTGCCGTATCTTTCACTCTGAGAGACAGATTATTTGTTATCCTGCCGCGCACTACCACCTGAGCGTTGGCGGAGTTGACCTTGTATGTCAGACCGTCTTTCATCAACACGGAAACAGCAGCTCCTGTTATGTCCGTAATCGTCCCGGTTGCCACCCAAGAGCCAAGCTGTGGCTGGACATTATGAGAAGCAAACCCTGGGACACTGAGAATAGCTAAAATGAGGACCATTGACACATGTTTCACTGTTACAGCGCCTCCTCTGCGTCAGTATCCACAAAAAATGTACCCCCGCCACATGGAGGCTAAACGGGCGCTTGTTTGGGTGTCGGGTGATGGAGGCTGGAGGCTGGGGCAAATGGACCTGGATTTGCAATCCAGGTCCTATTTTTGCGGGTTTGTAACCCGCTTGGCTACTTTGGATCGATCAGAAACGTCACGTTGTACTTCGCGAGGAATTTGCTTTTGCGGTTTTCGGATACGATCAGCTCGCGGTCGGAATCCGAAATAACGGCAATTTGATGGGCCACCCCCTCAACGCGCACTGCTTTAACCTCAAGTGGAGTCGATCCCAGGCGTTTGGCGTTGGCAATGTCGCTCACATAAGACGCTAATCCATGGGTTTCGATATAGTTGATTGAGGGCAGGTTCTTCGGATCGGGATAAACGCGCTCGCCATTTTCGGAGACTATCGACGGGCTCATGCATCTCTTCAGTCCAAGCCCGCGACAGTCGACAATCAGCCCCGTGACATCGCCGCCGATGTTGGTTACTCCCGCTACTGCTGTAACTGTCACGGTCTCGACCACCGTCTTTGTCGAAGCCACCGGCGACAAACATCGAGCCAGTATCCCCGCAAGCTCGGAACGAGTGATGTGGTCAGACGGCCGGAATTTCGATTCAACTTGCATATAGCCACGGTCGACCGCAAAGGCGACGTATTTCACGGCCCAGGCGGGTATCTCGCGGTAGTCGCTGAAGCAAGAGAGGAACTGAGCAGGCTCGGCAATGGAATCAACAGCGGTCGCATCCGCGGCTCCGCGCATTATGGCTACAACAGCACGAACGCGAGTTACGGCTTCTTTAGGACTTTTCACGCTGAAATCGGGTTTCTTAATGTCAGGACAAGCTACCGCAAGCCGGTCGAGTGTTCTTTCAAACTCTTCCTCGTTCACTGTCAAATTGGCGCGGAATGTCCCGTCCGGGTAGCCCTGCAATATCCTCAATTCCGCCACCCGCTCTATCGAACTCTGGCGAGGATCGGCCTGGATGTCCGAGAACATTTGGAGGGATCCATAAAGGCTTGCTGTTGAGAAGACGGCGATTAAGGCAATCGCTGCTAAGATGGTTCCTTTGATGTAAGACATACTACCGCCCCCTTAATAAAACCAGCTTTCGGCAATGTCTATGTTCCGTGTTTTCAATCTCCGGCAGCCCGGAGTCATTACCGGTTTTCACAAACGGTCGACGGTCGACGGACAACGAATGACAAACCCATTTTTCCATTGACAGCCGAGCTTATCCGTGCTAATCTGTCTCAAGTTCCAAGGGTCTTGGCTCATGACATGAGAGGTTGATTTATGTATCTAAAACGTCTGGAATTGTTGGGCTTCAAGACCTTTGCCGAGAAGACTGAGATCGACCTGACACCAGGCGTAACGGCTGTAGTCGGCCCAAACGGCTCCGGCAAAAGCAACATCGCGGACGCCATTCTCTGGGCGCTCGGCGAACAGAACGTCAGGTCGCTGCGCGGAACGAAGATCCAAGACGTTATATTCGCGGGCAGCGACACGCGTAAACCTCTGGGCATGGCCGAAGTCTCCATGACCATAGACAACTCCTCCGGCCAATTGCCTCTCGAATTTTCCGAAGTCACCATTACGCGCCGGGCATTCCGGTCAGGCGATGGCGAATACTTCATCAATAAGACCCCTTGCAGGCTAAAAGACATCTACGAGCTGTTTATGGACACCGGCGTCGGGCGCGAGGCGTATTCCATAATCAACCAGGGGGAGATCGACGCCGTTCTATCCGCACGATCTGAAGACCGCCGCGCATTATTCGAAGAAGCCGCCGGGGTCAAGAAGTACCGGCACCGCAGAAAAGAAGCAACGCGAAAACTGGAAAACACCCAACAGAACCTCCAGCGTGTGAACGACATCGTCAGCGAACTAGGCTCGCAGATCGACCCGCTGCGCGAACAAGCGGAGGTTGCCAAGAGATATCACGAACTTTCGACAAGATTGCGCGAGATCGAGGTCGGGCTTCTAATCAGCGATTTGCGCCGCAGGTCGGCTGAATTGGAGACGGTCCTGGGAGCCAAAGGCGACGGCGACTCGCAGATTTTGCAACATGACTCCCGCATATCCGAGCTTGAAGAGGAACAGGAACGGCTGCACGCAAGTTTGATCGAGCAGGAGCGGCAACTCGACCAGTCCCGCGCGGGTTATCAAGAGCTTTCGTCTGAAAGACAGCGGCTGGAGAGCCTGGCCGCGCTTATGGAAGAGCGCGCAAGGGCGGCGGACGAATTATGCAAGAACCTGGATTTGGAGATTGCCGTCCTCGAAACGCGGCGAGAAGAAACCCGAGAGCGAATGTCGAGGTTGGATATTGATGCAACTTCAGCAAGAGACCGCGAGGCCGGATTGGCGGCGGAAATAGCCGGTTTGGTGGAGGAGTCAGAAGCGTTGGACGGCGAGGCTGAGGAAGCATCAAAGAAGGTTGATGACCAGAAGGCCAACTATATCGAGCTTGCGAAAGAAGAAGCCGCGAGACTGACCGACGCCGAGAACAGCAAAGAGAGAGTAACGGAGCTGAAATCATCACTTGCGAAGCTCTCCTCCGAATTGGATGTTCTTCTAAGAGATAAACAAAACGCGAGCGAGCGAGCGGAAGCGGCGGTGAAATTGTCTGAAGCTCTGAAGGACGATTTGGCGAAAATAGACGCTGCTTTGGAGACAGCCCGCGCCGCAAGAGCGGAGAACGAAGAAAATCTCGACGAAGATACGCAGCGACAGGCCGAGTTGAACAAGCTTCTATTAGAGAAAGCCTCCCGGCTTCGCGCGCTAAAAGAGATGGCGGATTCGCACGAAGGGTTTTACCAGGGCGTCCGCTCAGTAATGGCCGCCGCGAAAGCGCACAAGGTCAGCGGGCATTTCGCGGTCGTCGCCGACATTATCACCGTGCCGGAGGGATTTGAAACGGCGATAGAGGTCGCGCTCGGCAGCAGCGTACAGGACATCGTTGCCGACACCCAGGAAGAAGCCAAGCGGGCCATTCAGTTCCTCAAAACGAATGACTCAGGCCGCGTGACATTCCTTCCATTGAACGGCATCAGGCCGACCGTCTCGAATATGATGGGCGACGCGCGCAAGTTCATTGGCTTCCAGGGCATGGCCGCCGATTTGCTGCAATTCGATAAGAAGTATAACCCCGCGGTCAACCTGCTCCTCGGCAAGGTCGTCGTCATGGACAATATCGACAACGCGATCAAACTCTGCCGGAGCGCCGCGGGATGGAATAAGATAGTCACTCTGGACGGCGAAGTCATTCTCCCGACCGGCGCGATGACCGGCGGCAGCCGCGTGTCAAAGGGCCAGAATCTTATTGCAAGAAAGCAGGAGATGGATTCGCTCACCGCGCAGGTTGTGTCACTGCAAAAAGAGTTTGATTCCCGCGAAAAGGCTCTTAACGATTTGCGCGAAAAGACGGCGAAATTCATATCCGAAATCCAGTCTCTTGACCAGTCGGCTTCGCAAAAACGAATATCTCTTGCTGATAGCGAAAGGGCGGCGGAGTATCTTACTCAGGAATGCAAGCGGCTCGGAAGAGAGTCGGAAGTGGTGGCCGAGGAGAAGGATGCAGCGGCAGCTCAGTTGGCCGAAGAGGAAGCCGCGCTTCAGCGGCTGTTGGCGGAACTTCAGTCAGCAGGCCAGGAGAACGTTGATCTGGATGAAGTCGTTGCCCAAGCGCAGAAAATCTTGGATTCTATTCAGACGAGGCGCAAAGAGCTTAGGGACGAGCTTCTCAAGCTGAACGTGGAGCTTGCGGGCGCAAAGGAGCGAAGATCGAACCAGTCGCAGTCTTCCAAAGACGCGGCTGCCGCGCTTGAAGAGATTGCTGCCGCGATAGCCTCCAAACAAGAGCAGCGTAAAAAGACCGAAATCGACAGCTTTTCCAACTCCAAGGAGCGCCAGGCCGCGCTGACTAGATTAGGTGAACAGACTACGGTCTATGAGGCCGCCACGGAAGCCTTATCCGAGCTATTGGCCAAAAAGAACGAGCTATCTGAGCGGGTGAGCGCTGTTGATCATGACTTAAGAAATGTGTCGAGAGCGCGGAACGAACTGGCCCAGTTAATTCACGACGCCGACGTGAAAGAAGCCCGGTTGGAAGTCCAACTAACCCAGATAAAGGACCGGCTGCTGGAAGAGTATGAGATCAGCGAGGAAACAGCCCAGGGCTGGCCGGAAGAGATCGATGTAGAAAGAGGCACGGCCACGGAGGTTGGAAGGCTTCGCAGGGAAATCCGCGATATGGGAGCCGTCAACATCGGCGCCGTGCAGGAATATGACAGGCTGAGCGAGCGTTGGGATTTCCTTTCGACGCAAAAGGCCGACCTCGAAGCGGCGCGCAATTCGCTAACTAACGCGATCAACGAGATCGACGACAGCACGCGCGATATGTTCATGGACACGTTCTACGCGGTCGCGGAGGCGTTTGAAATGACGTTCCGGCGGCTCTTCGACGGCGGCGCTACGAAGCTGCTTCTCACCAACCCGGAGGATTTGCTGGAAACCGGAATCGAGATCATCGTCCAACCGCCCGGCAAGACCTTGCAGAACCTTACACTCCTTTCCGGCGGTGAAAAGGCGTTGACGGCGGCGGCGCTGTTATTTGCGCTGATGAAGGTCAAGCCCAGCCCCTTCTGCGTGATGGATGAAGTAGACGCCCCATTGGACGAGTCCAACGTAGAGCGCTTCGCCGATCTGTTAAAAGAGTTCTCCGAAAACACCCAGTTCATAGTAATCACCCACAACAGGGCGACCATGGAAGCCTCCGACACCCTCTACGGCGTCACGATGGAAGAGCCGGGCATCTCCAAGCTGATCTCGGTTATGATGGGGTCGAAGGAAGCCGCGGGAGGCAACGGGGAGATAGAAGCGCTTGCGACGGAAGCCGTTACGGCGGGGTAGGGAGTTGTTAGTGGCTAGTGAAATACTAGTCACTAACTAACAACTAGCCACTAGTTACTTTGTTCTCTATTCCGCTGGAACCTCTAACCCAGCGTACCAGTTCGGATCGATGTCCGGGAACAATGGGTCGCGCTCCTCGCAATAGGCTAGAAAGTCCCAATCCTCTTCCGTAACGGTTCGCCCCGACGCGACGTCGCCGACCATGGCCTCCAGACGCTTGAATGAGCCGTAGTGCTCTTTAATTCGCGCGTGGCCGTAATCGACCGAGGTGTTGGAGCTTATGTTAAACTGCCAGTCGGAGGATTGCAGCAACAAAAGCTCGCGCGCGGCTTGGGCCAGAACCCGCGCGGTGTCATCGCGTTTGCCGTATTCCTGAGCCAGCCGACGCATGCAAAGCTCCGCGTCGTAGACCAATTCCCACGACCAGTAGGTCTGCTGGTTGAACCAAATCCAGTGGAATCCGCCTTCGCCCCAGGAACCTTCGGGGAGCGAGACCACCTGATTTGGCGGATTAGCTTCTAAGTAATCGCCGCAAGTGGTCAATTGGATTTCAGGGTCCGCCGACATCAAGCGTATCGCCTCGGTAAGCCAGTCTACCCCCTCGAACCACCAGTGGCCGAATAGCTCAGTGTCATAAGGCGCGCAGATCACGCCGGGCGTTCCGCAACGTTCGAGATGCTTGCGAAGGGTATCTTTGACCATCCAAACAAAGTGCTCGGCGTGTGCGCGAGTTCTTTCGGCTGCTTTTTGCGGCTCGTAGTCCAGCTTGTCGCCCAAATCGACATTTGCCCCGCTGATCCGCCAGTAGCGATGGTTGCCGGGGACGTGCTTTTTGTGGAACTCCAGATACCACTCGTCGCCGGGATAACCGCTTGCCGCGCTCCATACCTGGCCGCCGGTCTCGGGGTCGCGGGCGAAGACCGCCACTGGCTCCGCGGCCTTGCCCTGGGTGTTGACCCAGTAAGGCGTATACTGCGTTTTCTCGGAGTCTTCGATCAGGTATTGATCCTGAAACTGACTCCATAAATTCTTCAGCGCGGCGAACCTATCCGCGTATACTCCGCCGGCCTGGCCGCCGCGCAGCAAGTGAGACTCCACGATGAAATACTTCAGGCCGTTTTCACCTAAGAACTCCTCCACGCCTTTTCTCAGATAAGGTATTGGTTCGGAACCAGGCGGATACGCCGGATACGACCATACGTATCTTGGCCTGTAGGCGCATTCGGGAAGCCAATACCCGCGCGGGTCTTTGCCAAAATGCCGTTTGTATGTACGCACTCCCTGCTTCACTTGCGCCTGAATGCTCGTGTCCTGGCAAAGCAGCGGAGAGTATCCGTGGGTGGCGCCGCTGGTCATAATTTCAATGTGTCCGGCGTCCTGAAGCTCTTTGAACGCGCCGATGATGGACTTACCGTAGCGACGTCTAAATCGACCGAGGGTCTTCTGGTAATGCTCCCTCCACCAAGCCGCAAGTTCGGCCTGCCGCGGAAGCTCTTGCGCGGTGAATGCTTCCTCATCCACGGAAGCCGCGTCTATCTTGGCCTGCAAATAGGTCTGAAACTCATATACGAAAGTCGGGTCCGCCAATTGCTCGGCAAGGACCGGCGTGATGCCTATGGTGATCTTAGGGGAACAGCCGGAGTCGACCAACCCGTACAGCGCGTCAAGCAGCGGCAGATACGTCTCGCTCGCCGCTTCCGTCAGCCAGTCAGTGCCGTGCGGAGAACGTCCGTGAAGGAGGACATACGGGAGATGCGAGTGCAAGACAAGAGCAAAACTTCCTATGGGATCAGTTGACACTGGCAGGTTCCTTTCAACTTAGGTCATCCGGTTGGCCGGAGCCGAACAGAGTGTAACATGAGCTTGTTCCTTCGTCAACGACTCACGAGCAATGGCGAGAGGATGGTTCAGGGAAGAACGCAGATAAACACAGATGGGAAAGCTGTCAGCTGTCAGCTGACAGCTTTGATCGCGCGCGATATGTCATCGCATGCGAAACAGAACTATCAACCAACAACTCTTCCCTTTTCGTGTTTTCTTAGATTTCGTGGTTTCGTGATTAAACAACTGGCGTGTTACCTGCCACAACGACTCCACACAGGATTTCTATGTATCATACAATAAGAAGATTACTGCCTTGCGCGCAAATCCTGACCGTCACGAAAGGAAATCAGATAATGAAGACTTCTATAAGCATGTGGAGCTTTCACAGAGAAATCGCCGGCGGGCGTATGGACACGTCCAAGTTTCTTTTGGAGGCGAAAAGGCTCGGATACAAGGCCGTGGAGTTGTTATCTTATTGGACGAACACGCCTGAGCAGATAAAGCAGGTTCTTAAAGAGACAAAAGATTTGGGGTTGAAGGTCAGCAGCTTCGGCGCAAGCAATGACTTCGCGCTCACAGGGGCCGAGCTTGAGCCGCAGGTGGCGTCGGTGAAGAAGGCAATTGCGGCGGCGGTCGAGTTCGGCGCGCCCATCGTCCGAGTGTTCAGCGCCAATGTGAAGCCGGGCCTGGATTTCGACAAAGCGCTTGGGATGATCGTCAACGGTTTCAAGCAAGTGGCGCCGGACGCCGAAGCCGCCAAAGTGACCCTCGCCCT
Source organism: Armatimonadota bacterium (assembly GCA_030650495.1). Taxonomy (GTDB): domain Bacteria; phylum Armatimonadota; class UBA5829; order UBA5829; family JAUSEB01; genus JAUSEB01. The sequence continues at coordinate 11,759 of JAUSEB010000394.1, forward strand.
TGAAAACCACGGCAAGCTGGCGTGCAGGAGCGAGCATGTTGCCGCGATTATCAAAAACGTTGGCTCTCCAGCTTTGAAGTCCACTTTCGATGTCGGAAACTTCCTGATTGCCGACGAAGACCCCATTCACGCGGCGACGGTTCTTGCCAAAGACGTTGCCCATGTGCATGTAAAAGACCATAGATGGGATGGAGTCGAAGGCGAACCGCCGCAGGTATACGTGTCAATTGCGGGGAAAAAGCTCTGGCCGGAAGTCATCGGCGAGGGACAAATCGACTTCGTGAAGATATTCAAGATACTAAAGAAAGCCGGGTTTAAGGGCTATTTGTCCCTCGAATATGAAGGAAACGACCCCGAACCCGAAGGCGTCTACACAAGCTCTCAGAATTTGTTCAAGCTGGCGGCGCAGGCGTAGGGTTGGTTTCGGGACTGAAGTCCCGAAACACCAATAACTATATACTAATCGCGAGATGATCCAGTGAGCCACAAAAAACCCGACAAGGACATTCTAATTGAGAATGCGAAAGATATTATCGCAAATGTGCACGAGGATGAGCATCTTCTCAGTGGAGCCTGCATTGTAAGCTCCTTACCGGCAGGCGATTCCACCCCTGTTTCAGACGTGGACATGCTCATGTTGGCCGCCGATAACGAGGTCAAGCCAGTAATTCACCGGAGGCTTGTGGGAGATAAAGTATTCGAGTGGATTGTGGCGCCGAATGATTACCTCAGAGACGTTGACCGGATACTTGCGCACGCAGGTATTTGCCACGACATTCTTACAATGATTATCCTGCTGGATACAGATGACCGGCTTGAGCAGGTTAAGCAGGAAGTCGCGTCTCAGTATCAAGCGCCGCAGTGGATATGGAAGCGCACTCTGGGACAACTACAGCGCGCAGCCGGCGCGATTGAGCAAATACAAAAGCATTTAACGGATGGGGATATTCTTTCGGCGCAACGCGCGCATGTGTCGGCGTTGTTTGGTCTATTTAGCATCCCACGAGTTATCCTTAACAAGCGTCCTACTCATGCCCGTGGGTCATTATTTTGCTTGGAGGCTGCAACAGAGCTTGGTTGGCCGGAATATCAATCAGACGCCCTGACGGTTCTTGGCTCTGCGGGAATCTCTGAAAAACAAGTGGTAAACTTGCAGGATATTGCAGTTCAAATCATCGCCGCGACCAAGTTTACAAAGACCGAAAAGGCTATCCGTCAATGGTTTCTACGAAGCTCTAATTGGCTTCTGGAGAACGCGCAACCGGCGGATGCCGTCTGGCCTCTTTACACCTGGTCCAACCTAACAGTTGAGGAATCCGGCGGGGATAGGAATCCGATTGTATTGAAACACTGGCAGGAATTTACCGCCATTCTGGGCGTTGGCAAGGAACAAGCATTGCTGGCGAAAATGGAGAAAGCTCAGCGGCTCTATGAGTCTGCCGTCAAACTTTTGGAAACAACGAAAAATCAGGGCATTTTGTGGTAATATATTGCTATGAGAACCCGAATGTTCATTGACACCTCCGTTGTCGGAGGCTGCTTTGATGAGGAGTTCGACGCTGTATCGCGCTTGCTGTTCGCTGAGTTCAAATCCGGCAAAGCTATCGCAGTAGTAAGCTCATTGACCCTGGAGGAACTGGAGTTAGCTCCGAACAAGGTAAGACGGGTTCTTAATGAATTACCGGACAGTGTTCTGGAATATATTGAGCTTGATGATGATGCAGTTCAACTGGCGGACGAATATATAGCTGACGGAGTAGTTGGACAGGGCTCTTTTATTGACGCTCAACAGGTTGCTATTGCATCACTCAACAAGGTGGATGTGATAGTAAGTTGGAACTTCAGGCATATTGTGAATCTTAATCGGATTCGACTGTTTGCAGCCACTAATCTGAGACACGGGTTGGTGACTCCTGAGATTCGCAGTCCAAGAGAGGTATTAATGGATTATGAAGAAGACATTTGATGCAGTATTTGTGATGAGAGAGGCGCGGAAGAAGCTGGCAGAGGATTGGGAGAATAAACCGCGCGAAGAGGAAATAAACTCCTTACGCCGTAAATACGCGAGTCTGAAAAGGAAAAAGAAGTCGGCGCCAGGTTAAGCTGACTCTGATCCCCCATTTTCGGTATTTCGTGAATCTTGTTCCCAAAACGCGCCAGCCTCATCCCCAACACCCAACACCCATCACCCATCACCCAGATTGACACCACTCGACGCGCTCTGTTATCGTTATGCCTGTAAAGCAATAACAGAGGTTATAAGCGCTGGAACTCGAATCAAAGAAAAAAACAACCCATTTGAAACCCAAGGGCAAGCAGTCCGGTCCTGGTTTGCTAGTTCGGAAGGCAATCACGATCAGGGAAATAAATATACTGCTCGTGCTGGTCGCGCTGGTGGCGTTCATTCACTGGCAGAAGGCCGAATTTCTGGATTCGTATAACATCCGCACTGTCCTCAAGGATTTCTCCATTTACGCGCTGCTGGCAATCGGCGAAACGCTGGTCATACTTGTCGGAGGGATCGACCTTTCTCCCGGCGCAATGGTCGCTCTGACCGGGTTCCTGACGGCGCACGCGATGGCGAATAAGGGCCTGCCTATGGAAGCCTCCATAGGACTGGTGTTACTGCTCGCGCTCGCTATCGGCTATATTCATGGACTTTTTGTAACTAAACTGGGAGTTGCGCCGTTCATCATCACGCTTGGAACTTTCATCATCGCAAGAGCCGCCGCGTCGATACCCACACACGGCACACCGGTATCGAACCTGCCGGATTCATTCTCGAATATAGCCGGAGCTTATATAGGACCAATTCCCGTCCCGGCGATTATTCTGCTGTTTTTCGCAATTATCGCCGTGCTGATAACGCAGTATACGGCCCTTGGCAGAGATCTATACGCCATCGGAGGGAACATAGAAGCCTCCCGTCTTGCGGGGATAAATGTGGATCGGCGAAGGATTTTCTGCTACATGGCCTCGACGTTTTTGGCCGGAGTCGCCGGGATAATAGTCGCGTCGAGAATCTCGCTGGGTGATCCCGGTGTTGGATCAAACTACGAGCTGACCGCCATCTCCGCCGTGGTCATCGGAGGCACGAGCCTGATGGGCGGCGAGGGCACGATATTCGGCACGCTGCTGGGCGGCGCGATTATGAGCGTGCTCGCAAATGGCTTCGTGCTGCTGGAAGTCGATCCCTATTGGCAGCCGATTTGCATAGGCGCCGTGGTGGTCATCGCGGTAACGCTCGACAGCGTGCGGCGCAGGAGAAAGGCCGCCTCACGCCGCATTGTTTCTTGATAAGCGTCGGCATCGGCAGCAGGCTACCGAAGCAACAAACAACTGACAACCGTCAACTGTCAACCGACAACCAAAATCATCGGGAGGAGACAACAATCGTGAGAAGACTCGTATGTTTAGCGCTGGTTATCGCCGCGCTGTGCGCCGTATTCGCCGGGTGCGCCAAGAAAAGTGTACAAAAAGCTGAGAAGCCGCGGTTCGCGGTTCTCGGCAAGTCAGTGCATCCGTATTGGGCGGAAGTGGAAGTAGGCACGAAAGCAGCCGCGAAGGATTTGGGCGTGGATGTGACGTTCTTCGTTCCACAGAAAGAAGACTCGAATGCCCAGGTGTCGCGCCTTGAGACTTTTATTTCGTCGAAAGTTACCGGCATAGCGTTCGCCGCGTCCGACCCCAGTTCGGTCAAGAGAGTTATCGGCGAAGCGGACGAGCGCGGCATTCCGTGCGTCGCCCTGGATACCGACGCCCCCGACACCAAGCGCATAGGCTACATCGGCACCGACAACTACACCGCCGGCAAGATAGCGGGTGAGACGCTCGGCAAGATACTGAACGGCAAGGGGAAAGTTGCAATCTCAACAGGTTCTCTCAGCGCCTCTAACTCCCGCGAGAGGATGCAGGGCTTCAAGGATGTGATGACCAAAGAGTATCCTGCCGTCATAATAGTCACTTTGCCTGCGGATAAAGAAGACAGTTCCGTGGCGCAGAGCACAGCCGAGTCCGCGCTTCAGGCACAGCCGGACATCACCGCCTTTTACGGCGTTTACGCTATTAATGGTCCTGCCTGCGCGAAGGCGGTCCAGAGCGCCAATAGAGTCGGCAAGGTCCATGTGGTCTGTTTCGACACTACTCCCGACCACATGAAGTTCATCAAATCCGGCCTGATCGACGCGACGATCGGCCAGCGTCCGTATATGATGGGCTACAAGAGCGTGCAGTTCCTGAACCTCGTGAAGAAGAACGGCGCGGACAAGGCCCTTGCCGAGATGAAGTTCAGCAAGGACAAAAAGCTCGACACCGGCGTTGACGTTGTCACCAAAGCCACTCTGGAGGAATACCGCGCGAAATTGAAAGAGAGCGGGATTCCCGTGAGCGGATGGTAAAGCGAACAGGCAAATAATCAGATTAGATTAAGGTAGCGGCTCGGTTTTTTTCCGGGCCGCTTTTTTGTTGCTTGGTAACGACTGCGAAAATAAGCGTGATTTTCTTCTCCTCTCCATAGTAAACACCGGTGAAAGTACGGAAACATATCTTTGAGCGGCGAACAGGGAAAGGAGAAATATATGGCGGCTATTGGGTTACCTGAGACCCACGAAGATCGAGCAATTAGACTGACTAAGCGCGAGCTTGAAGTCTTGGCGCTAGTGATCGAAGGTCGGTCCAGCAAAGACGTTGCGGACGCGCTTTATGTGAGCAAACGCACCGTGGACTTCCACCTTGCCAACATATATGACAAACTCCAGGTGTCGAACCGGGTTCAAGCGTTTCGCCGAGCCGCCCGACTCGGGCTAATCCAGCCGGAGGCAGCTCTAGGTTAAATTACCTCGTTTGGACACTGGAATTACCCCATGTGCCGGCGGCCTCGGAAGACTCTTCCGGGGCCGCCTTTTGGGTGATGGGTGTTAGGTGTTGGGTGATGGGTTGGAGGAAACCTCCCCCTAACCCCCTCCTAAAAGGAGGGGGGATTTGGCTCCCTCCCCTTTAGGGGAGGGTCGGGGTGGGTCCCCATTCTAACTTCTAACTCCTAACTCCTAACTTCTACTCGTACGGAACAGGCTCCGCCTTGCCGGTTTTCGATGACTTCTCCGCCGTTTCCATTACTGCGATAACGCGGCGGGAAGACTCCGGCGTGACCTCCAGCGGCGCGCCTTCGAGCAGGCATTTGGAGAGATTCGCGTAATACGCCGGCCAGTTGCCCTGCTTTTACTTGAACTGCATTTCCGCACGAATACCGTCGATCTCCGTATTAACAGTAAACGGATCCTTCCAGTCGTCTATTAGGCCGCCCTTGGTTCCAAGTATCCTGAACCTCGGCTTCTTAACGGCGGCGATAGTGGTCATTTGGATATCGGCCATTGCGCCGTTCTTGAATCGAATGACCGCCTGGGTCTGATCTTCATTGGTAACATCTTGCCAGACTCTCTTGTGGAAAAATCCCGTAATGCTTTCCATCTTTTCGGGGATGAGTTGAAGGACCCAATCAACGATGTGCGCGCCCCAATCATAGAAACACCCGCCTGATATGGCCTTTTCTGTCCTCCACCAGTGGCCGGGATGTCCGTAGCCGCCCATATAGGCTTCAAGATGGAAAATTTCGCCAAGCAGCTTCTTCTCCGCGACTACCTCGCGAATTGCCATGAAATCACCGTCGTGCCTGCGGTTGTGGAATGTGGTGAGGACGACGTTGTTCTTCTTTCCCGCCTCGATCATCGCGGTGGCTTCCGCGACGGTCAAACACATCGGCTTTTCAATGACGACGTGCTTGCCCGCGTTGAGGCACTGGATCGCAAGATCGGCATGGGTGTTGTGCGGAGTGATGATGACTACGAGGTCGATGCCGTCGTCTTCAAGCATCTTGGATGGGTCGGTATACGTCCTGAAATTCGGGAAGTCCTCTTTCGCGGCTTCCATTCTCTTAGGGTCGAGATCACAGGCGGCGACCGCTTCCATGCCGGGCGCGGAGTTTATCCAATCGGAATGCCCCTTGCCCATGTTGAAAGCGCCGCCGTAGCCAAGCATCGCGCAGCGAACAGTTTTGCTCTTTTTACTCACAGTCTCTCAGGTCTCCTTAACTCTGATTTGCGGTATTAACCGGAATTGATAATCACCAATGCTAGTATATTGCCGTGAGCGTAACGGGTCAAGGATGAGGTTGGGTTAGGAGTTGTATCGGGAAACCCTTTTCCCGATACATCGTCAATTATCCGGGGATTTCGGGAAAGGTGTTTCCCAAAATAACTGAATGGGTATACGCTACCCGAAACTGCCCGGCTTTAGTTAATCTCATATTTGAGAAAACCACACAAGGAGGATGCTGCAATGACAAGATGGGTATTCGTAGTTGTAGTAGTATGCGGCTTGTGCGCTTGGGGAGCGCAGGTATGGGCGCAGGACGGGGAACCCACGGCAAGTTCCAAAGAGTTCACTGAGAACTTTTCACTGTACGAGGTGGACCTTAGTCCGACGGGCCGGAATCCGTTTTTCATCCTGGAACCGGGTTATCGCTTGGTCCTCGGAGATGAAAACACTAGACTGATTATTACCGTTCTCAAGAAAACGATAACTATCAAAGGTGTCGTCACGCGCATTGTGGAAGAGCGGGAATTCGAGGACGGCGAACTGATTGAAGTCTCGCTGAATTACTTCGCCATATCCCGGAAGAACAACAGCGTCTTCTATTTCGGAGAGGATGTGGACATTTTTACCCCCGGCGAGCCAGTATCTCACGAGGGTAGCTGGCGGGCAGGCGTTGACGGCGCGAGAGAAGGGCTTATTATGCCGGGAATCGTACTGCTTGGAGCCAGATACGCACAGGAGATAGCTCCGGATGTCGCCGAGGACAGGGCTGAGGTCGTCGGCGTGGACGAGACGATCCAAACTCCAGCAGGCTTGTTCGAGGGCGTTATCGAGACGAAAGAGACGACCCCGCTGGAACCAAGCTCCAAGGATACCAAGTTGTACGCTCCCGGCGTGGGACTTATACAGGACGCGGACCTGCAACTTCTTCAATTTGGATTCGTGAGATTGAGATAGGGTTAGTTACACTCATTGAGCCTCAACCCCTTTTCTGGGTGGTTGTTTCCGAAACAACCACCCAGAAAGAATGAGTCCAAAAAGCAGATTTCTCACTGCGTTCGGAATGACGGTCCGCGGTGATTTCGCTCTATTTGTGACTCCCAACTTCTAACTCCCAACTTCTAACTCCTAACTTCCACCCCGGCGCCTCATTGTGATATAATGAAAAAGATGAATAGGAAACCGCTGGGGCTTGAGGAGATTTCATAATGGCACAAGTTAAGGATAAGCAGAAAAAAGTGATCGGCGAGGTTCCGTGGAATGAACTTCCACAGGGTGGGATTATGCCCGACGCGGGAAACGCCGTTGCGTATAACACGGGCGACTGGCGCACCGACCGCCCGATATGGGATTCGGAGAAGTGTATTTCCTGCCTGATCTGCTGGATGTTTTGCCCGGACAGCTCGATTCTTGTTGAAGACGGCAAAGTAGTCGGAATCGACTACGACCACTGCAAGGGTTGCGGTATATGCGCCGCCGAATGCCCGCCAAAGGTCAGCGCCATCGAGATGAAACCGGAAGGCGATTTCCGCTGATCCTGAACCTGTTCAATTAGGATATGCGAAAATGGCCGTCTCGAATGAGGCGGCCATTGGTTTGTACCGGATGTGACCCTGATCGGGCGGGCGCGATTGCAAATCGCGCCCGATCAACGATAGCTTATTGGAAAAGCAGATTCCTCACTTCGTTCGGAATGACGGGTATCGTAGGGTCAACTTAACTGACTACTACCCTTCCTCTTTCGCCTCACGGGAGGATACTCGCGTCTTGGCCGGCGCGAGATGCTGCCGGGCGATTTCATACGCCGCCAGATTGTCGTAAGCAATCAACAGATTGGTAAGTTTCCGATTTGGCCGGGCCAAATACCGTCCCCGATAGTAGAGCGCGGTCGAACTGCCGCCGTCCAAAGTAGCGGCGTCTCGCGCGCCAAGCGCGCGCATCATCTTCGCCAATCGGCTCAAGTATACTGGCCGTGTGGTGGTGACAAAAAGTAGTTTGTTGTTCGCGGTCAGCCCGACCGCCGTGCGCTTGCGTGGTGAGTAGAAACGCGGGTCGCGAAAGCCTTCACCCCTGGGATAAACAGCCTTAGCGCCATTCGACAACAGTCTTGGACCGGCGGCCAGAACAGACTGAAACGCGCTCCATTCTGATATCTTCCCGCATTTCGTCGGGATGAACTCTACTTCGTTGTTCCAGCCGATGCCGATAGCTGTCCCCACAACACCCCGGCACACCATTTCTCCATCCACCATAATATCCCCGACGGGACGCAGGCTGCGCGTATCGAAGAACGTGCCCGTAATAGCCGCCGTTGGACGGGTGCGGTTGATGATAGCGCCGAAGGTTTCCGAATATCCCACGCCGTATTTCGTGACAGCGGGAGTCAACTTAACATCGAGGTCGTTCATGTTGATCGTAATAACATGCGCGCCGATGCCGAGGACTTTATGTTTGGTGTACGCGATGCTGGATTTGCCCGCAAAAACCGCCGGAGCAAGTGAAAGCGTAAATAAGACCAGCATTAGATATAACGGCGCCCGTGGGCGAAGGGTTCGCCGCCATATCCGAGAGGAATTTTTCATACTGCAATTCCGATCTAACCGCTGCATAGCGGACGACTAACTCTACAATTGTATTGTATCTCCATTATTCCGCACAGTAAAGTGAAATATGTACACAAATTGCAGTATTTGTTCTAAATAACTTAATGAAAGGATGCTCGCGCCGAGGCAGGGATCACTGGAGGTATCGGACATGATGTCCGATGGAATTGGGCCCCGAACATGGATGTTCGGGGCCATCAAAGTTAGGAGTTAGAATTTAGGAGAAGCTGTCAGCTGACAGCTGACAGCTTCTCTCTGAATTAGTTACTGCTTCGCCTTACCGCGGCGCTCCAGTTCGTTCAGCGTCTGTTCCAGGCGTTTCAGTTCTTCGCCGTAGGCCGCCCAGTCGCCGCGCCTTTGGGCTTCCTGCGCCCGGCGGAATTGCCCGGCGGCTTTTTGCTCCAGCGAAACGGTGTCTTCGGTAACTGCCGGAGGAGCCGCTGGCGACGGTCTGGCGCTGGGACGAACAGGTGGGGCCTGAACCTGCGGCCTTGGCGCTGAAGGCCGTCCAGGAGCGGGCGCGCCTGTTACGGCGGCCATAGCCGTATTGAGGTCTTCTTCCATCGCTATCTGGTCGCCGACCGCCACAATTACTCGGAGGAACTCAGGAATGCTCGTGCCTGCCGCTGTTGCTTCCAAATACAATGGCTGCACATACATTATTGATTGCTCAATAGGGATCACCAAGAGATTGCCCCAGGTCACCTTAGACCCGATTTGTCCCCATAAAGTAAGCTGCCTTGATATTTCCGGATTCTGATTGGCCTTGCCTTCTATCTGCTTGGGGCCGTAGACCAACTGCCCTTTTTGGAACTCGAACAAGACCAGGCGACCATAATCCTCCTTATCGCATTTGGCGCATATCCATGCCACCATATTATTCCTGTTCGCTCTGGTGGCAGGTCTCAACAGAATGAACTCTTCGTCTTTTTCACCCGGAAGGCGCATAATCACATAGTAAGGCTCCATTAGTCCGTTTTCACCTTCTTCCAGGTTTGAGCCGGAAGTCTGAGCCTCTGGCGTCTCCCAAAGGTCACCCTTGTTGTAGAAGACTCGGGGGTCAGTCATATGATATGTGTTATATATGGTCGTTTGCGCGTCGAATAAATCTTCCGGATATCTGATATGCAGCCGGAGGTCGGCGGGCATTTGCGACATTGACTTGAAGACTCCCTTGAATGCGCGCTCGTAAACCTGAATGATGGGATCGCGTTTGTCTGAAATATAAGCCAGGACATCGCCCGTCTTGGCGTCCATTGTGATCTTCACGGAATTCCTGATGTAATTGATAGAGGACGGCCAATCCGTATAATTGAACTGCATTCGTATTTGCTGGGAATAAGGCATGCCATTTGATGTGGTGTAAGCGTCCTGCACCCAGCACATGCGTCCATCCGATAGTACCAGATACGGGTCGTTATCGAACCTGAGAAACGGGAATAGCGCCGTCATACGCGAACGGACTGTGCGCCGAAAAAGCAGCCGGCTCTGCGATGTGATGTTTGGCGTTATCAACATATTGACGTCGCCGGTCCTCAGCGCGAATAAAAGCTTTGTAAAGTAATTCCCAACTCGAATCCCTCGATCCGGGCTGTATCGTGTGTATACGTTTTTCTGTCCTTCAGGATAATCGAATTCTCTGACGCTTGTCTTCACCAAAGCGTAGTTGTCAGTCAACTCGCCAAAATACACGCTTGGGGTCTTGACTTCGAGATCAACGTTGGAGGCGACAGGAACATTCTCAATAAAATAACGCGGGAAGCCTCGGTCCGTGACCTCGTTTACCGGACTCATAACCAGCCCATAGCCATGCGTGTAGACCAGATGGTTGTTCACCCATGTCCGCGCTTGCTGCGGAAGGCCTTCCTGCTGCAACTCCCTTGCGGAGAGCATTACCTGGCGGTATTGGCCGTTTATCGTGTAACGGTCAATGTCGACATCACTGAACTCATAATATTGCTGTAGCTCTTGCATCTGTTTGTAAACGCGCAACAGCGGGCTATAGTCCCAGAGCCGGACGTTCTGCGTAGTGGCCTGATTGGCCGCCACATCCTGTTGAGTCAGAGTATTGGTAACGACATGAGTCCGCCGTTCTACATCGGTCAGGCCATATCCGCTACGGGTCATTTTAATCCCGTACGATATATACCGGCTTTCCTTCGCCAGTTCGTTTGGTTGTACTACGAATTTCTGGACTGTTCCTGGATAGATCGAACCGACAAGGATGGAAGCGCCTATGAGCGAGACAAATCCGGCGGTAACCAGCCAAATCCCCCGCCGCGGGATGTTCACCCACGTCAAAATCGCCCCGATTATTGATATTGCCATGAGAATATATAACGCGGGCAGCCTGGCGTGCATGTCCGTATAGCCCGGACCCGGAATCAGCGAGCTGTCCTTGAACAACAGACCGTATCTGCTCAGCCAGTATCCCCAGGCGCGCAGCAAAAACAGAAGCGCGATAAGTGTGAATATGTGCGTTTTGACCCTCGGAGCGAATCTTGGAATATTAGCCAGAAACTCGATTGCCTGCCCTAAATAATATAACGCCGTCACTCCGATAAGGCTCAACGCCAGCGCCAGAAACGCCTGGCTATAGATGTATCTTAGGACAGGGAGCTTGAACACGTAGAAGCCGAGGTCGTTATGGAAGATTGGATCAGTCGGTTTTCCAAAAGGAACGGCATAGATGAAGCGAAGAATCTCGTCCCAGTGGCTTATCGCTCCCAAGCCTACTATTACCGCCACCACCAAGGCTCCAAGGACCAGAACCATTCCGAGGCCGCGTTGGGCGTAAATTCCGATGCGTTGGCGAAGCTCGTCCGCGTAAATCAGCCGTTCCGTAGGTATCGGCGCTATCTTGCGGGCCAGACGCAGGTTAAAATAAATTATGGCAAAGAAAACAATGGTCGTGAGCAGAAACAAGGCTGCCTTGGTGGCAAGAATCCTGCCGAATATGGAGTCGAAGCCCAGGTTGGTAAACCATATCCAGTCCGTGTAAAGACGCACCAAAGCGCCGCCGAAAAACAGTGCAAATAAAATGGCCGCTAACAGGATTCTCCAGAAGTATCTTCGCATGTCACAGCTCCTTCCACGCATGACTCAGTCACACATTCCCCTACGGGGCCAGCCTTAAACAGTCTGAACCGGCTCATTATAGCAGCTTGACGCAATGTAAGGAAGGGGGGAGTTGGGTTATGGGTGTTGGGTGATGGGTGATGGGTGTTGGGCTTAGTCCCCCCATCACCCATCACCCAACACCCATAACCCAGAGATTACCACCTCAGTGTAATTAGATGATCGCCCGTGGTAAGTCCATCGAGGGATATTTCAACCGCATTCGGCAATTCGACAATCGAGAATGGGTAATTCCTGTTGTCCACTCTAACCTCTTTGGGGGTTGTTTTAGCGATGAATGAAATCGTCCGGCCACAAAATACCGATACTTCAGCTCGTCCTGCTCCATCTATAATAGACCGAATATAAATCGCGCCGGCCACATCATAGAGCTTCGATCTCTTTCCGACCCGTCTGAAGACGCGGAAGGAAAGCGGCTCCAACGTCAGCGATGAACTCTTGGCTTCGGGCAGTAGCTCGCGGCCAACCACGTCCCACACAAAGTAGTTATCATGCAGCAGTTCGGCCCGCGCGGACTTGTCGGATGGGTTCGTGACCACGACATAACTGGCGCTTGTGCTGTTCCAGAGCAATTCAGAATCTGAGTTGATGACGGCCTTTTTTGGAGCATTGAGCCGTTCCAGCGCAAAGTTGACGATCTTTGCCGCTATTGGCGCTGTGCTCGCGGAAAGTCCCAGCCCACAGAAAAATCCCAGTGTTTCCCCAACACTGTGCTGCAAAATGACAGGCATCTCCGTGGATTCATCAGCGTACAGGACCGAGCTTCGCGAGCCGAATATACGCTCTACATTTGCTATTTTGTCAACAGGGACCTCCGAACCGTCGTCAATAAACGCGGTTCTCATCACGCGCGATACGTGTCTTAGCCGCGCCTTCCCACCCGGAACATCCACCTGTGGCTGTGATTTCTGCCGCACGCCTATTGTCTGAAGAATCTCCCAAAACGCTTGAATCAGAGGACACAATCCCGGCCTGTCCTCGTCCGCGGAATAGCCGAGGCCGCTTCCAAAGATGATTATGGCTCGGCCCGGCGCCGATTGCCACCAGTGCCGGAGTATCTGCGCCTGCGCTATCGATATTGGGAAACGCTCGTCGAGAATCACGACTTGGAGCTCCGGGCTGTCTTCGAGGTTTTTCGCCAGCGAGTCCGCATACAGCATGCGCATCGGCGTCTTTTCCTCAAACATAAGCCGCTTCGCTATTGCCCAATACGACTGCCAGCTTGTTTCATAAGTATAAGGCTCGGCGTGCTGTCCGCCCCGATAGGAGAAAACGAAACCCACAGGCAGCGACGGATTACCCAGCCGGTTCACGTAAGCGTTCACCGGACTCATAAAGCTCATGTGCTGTGCGTCTTCGCCGTATCTTTGCCCGTACCAATGCCTCGTCATCCCGTTAGGCGCCGCGGCCAATGAGGCAAGAAGCCCTTTCTGGAAGAATTCCAGCGGCAACACCGGCTTCTCGGGGAAGTTGGTGTGTTCATCGACCGGATTGTTGACCGCCATCAGCGGCTTGCCGAGCGCATGCGCCATAACCTCTGGATAGTACAAGAGCGGCGACTGCTGCATCTCATCATGCGTTCGCATTACATCGGCGTATATATTGTCCGGCTGCATCCTTGCCACGAGGAAATCCAAGCCGTCAAGGGCTGCGATTCGCCCGATGTCGCACGATGTATTCAGAGTTCCCTCAGGGGTGTTTTCGATGGTCGGAATGAAGAACCAGGGCATTATACCCGTCTTTTCAGTCCCGATGGACTTCGCGTAAGACGTCAGCTCGCCGTAGAACTCTATGAGTATGTCAGCCTTAAGCCTCTGGACTTTCAGATATGGCGCTGTTTCACTTCTTGAGGTTGGATATTCCATGTCGGGATACTTATCCTTGAAACGCGCGTGGAACCTGTCCCTGCATCCGGGAATATCCACCCTATACATGGGTTCCTCGAAGACAACCCAGTCGTACTTGTAATCTTCAATGAAAATGCGAACGAGCTCTTTGAGGTAATCTCTCCACTTCTCCGACGCAAACGACGCGAAGAAGCTGCCGTCCGAGCGTATATCGGGGTTATTATCTATGTCGTACTGAGCTTCTTCTATATCCAAAACGCTCGGATGGCAGACTGTTGTCTGTATCTGAACGCATGCCGGAACGCCCCGGCTGTGCGCGTCTTTCGCAAATGCGGCGTAACCGGACTTGAACGTCTCGACTACATCTTCAAGAGGTTGCGCGTAATACGCTGTGTAAGCTACGTCGAAATTCCATCGCTGGAGATCCTCGAAATACTTTGCTCTGAACTTTGAATCATTTAATTGTTTGGCGCCGACCGGTAAGGCGTTCATACATCTTCCTCCCCGATAGCGGAGCGCTTCAACGCCGTGCCAGTTGGACGCCCAGGCCTGAAACAACAGGCGCATACAATGAAAAGGGAGAGTTCAGACTGAGGCATTAGGCGCTTCCTACTACATACTACTTTTTTGGCGGAGGGAGTGGGATTCGAACCCACGGTCCGACTTGCGGACGACGGTTTTCAAGACCGTTCGATTAAACCACTCTCGCATCCCTCCGCGTCGATTCATTATATCCATGAGTGCGGTTGATGTCAATTCGTGACAGCAGACAGAGTTGACGGTTGTCGGTTTGGAGCGCGACGGTTCGATATTGCTCCGAAATCCTGCTCCAGCCGTCCACCGCATATTAGAAATATCGGGACTTCTCAGCTACTTCCGCATGGCGGAGTGAATTTATCAGCGCCGGTGTTTCGGGAATCTTGTTCCCGAAACCAGCTCACCTCCGCTTCCCAGAGTACCCTGAGCGAAGTCGAAGGGGTTATCGAGGAGCGGCAGAAAGTATCGAAACCAAATAAGAGGCAAAAAAAGAAACCCGTCGTTTCCGGCGGGTTTCACAAGACATCAAGACAAGGAGAAAAGGATGTGTCGCGGGCTTTATGCTCGCAAAATCTATCTTCCCATAATGGCAAGTCGCCAAACCTAAAAAAATCCGTGCCGGTGTTTCGGGAGTTTAGTCCCGAAAATGCAAGACTGTATCGGGACTGAACTCCCGATACACCTGCCGGGTGAGTTAGTTTGTTGCTTCGGTAGCCTGCTGCCGAAGCCGGCGCCCGCTGAAATAATCCCATGCCACCAGCAGGATTTGACGCTCCCACAACGGAAACTGATATGTAATATCCAGTAAACCAAGAAAGGAATTGGATTGATGGCCTCACTTGCTGAAATAGCCGAAAAAGAACGAAGAGCAAGACAACTGATGAAGGAGCAGGGACTGAGCGCGCTTGTTTTGTCAACACAGGTGAATTTCGCCTGGGCGACGGGCGGCGGCGATAGCCACGTAGCGATCTCATCCGAAGGCGGCTCGGCTTCGGTGGTCATAACCCCCGAAGCGAGATATATAGTATGCGACAATATCGAGGCGGGCAGAATAATAGAAGAGGAAGCCGCCGGATTGGGCTTCCAACTGGAGTCCTATAATTGGTGGGATAACAGGCGGCAGGAGATAATCGAGCGTCTGGCCGGAGGCGGCAAGATCGGCTCAGACGCCGCGTTTCCAGGGGCGCAAATCATAGAAAGCAGTCTTGCTCCCTACCGAGTTAGCCTCACAATGGAGGAAGTAGATCGCTATCGCTGGATCGGCGCCAACACGGCGGAGTGCATGAGCGAGGCTTGCAGGCAGATAAAACCGGGGATGGCCGAGCACGAGATAGCCGCTTTGCTGGATCAAAAGATTATCGCCCGCGGGATGATACCGAACGTTACTCTCATAGCCACCGATGAACGAATTTCCAAATACCGCCACCCGATACCGAGCGATAAGAAGCTGGAAAAATACGCTATGCTGGTCATCTGCGCCCGCAAATGGGGGCTGATTTGCTCGACTACCCGACTGGCGCATTTTGGCACATTGAGCGATGAACTCCGCCGGAAACACAACGCCGTGGTCGAAGTTGACGCCGCGTTTATTGCGAATACAAAAGTAGGCGCGGATGTGGCTTCGGTCTTCAACGCAGCCAAAGCCGCTTATGCTAAGACGGGTTTCGGCGAAGAGTGGCAGTTGCATCATCAGGGCGGTCCGACCGGATATTTAGGCCGCGACTACCGCGCAAGCTCCGCGACCAAAGACACGGTGAAAATGAACCAGGCGTTCGCATGGAACCCTTCCATCACCGGCACGAAGTCCGAGGACACGATCATAGCATTGGACGGGAAAACAGAGGTCATCTCAATGGCCAAAGACTGGCCTTATATAGATGTGAACGTCAATGGTGGGATAATAAGACGCGCGGATATATTAGAACTATAAGCTGTCAGCTGTCAGCTGACAGCTGACAGCTTTTATGCTGCGGGAACGGTGTATTTAGATAAAACTTTGGACTAAGCATAGGGCAGTTCCCGCAGCGGCCCGCCTACACAAGCCGCGGGAATTGCGGTCGACGTAGCGCGTCAGTCTCTGCTGCAAGGCCATTCCCACAGCATATCAACCTACGGATCGATTTCTCGGCGTCGGGAGCAGAGCTACCGACGCATCGGAAGACTTATTGTTGATCATTACTCGCGCAGTGATTGTTATCTGTCAACCATCCATAATGGGTGTTAAATTTCAATCGTCCTGGTGTTTTGTTGAATTTTGGTTTCCATCTCAAGACAAGATACTCCTCTAGTTCCTTTCGACCAAAGTCCAATTCGAGATAGGAGATGCAGTAACTTTGTGATATTTGGGGCTTGAGATGTTCATCACCACGACTTAGTTCGAGATACTCAGCAGCTTTCCCAAGAAAGGGGTGGTTGCGTGTGTGATCGAGATCAGCAAACCTGTGTTCAAGGCAACAGGTTTCTCCTACATATACAGCTACAGCTTCTCTAGTTTGCTTCTCCCATATAGCATACACGCCACCTGCTTTAGGCAGTTCATCGTGCCAGCGTGTGTCTACCAAAAACTCCAGTCTGCGTTGCTGTATTAGCTTATGCGTTAGTCTTATTAGTTCATCCTTTGCGTTCAATTCCATCTTCACCCATAGTCTCCAATGCTATTGTTAGTATCCACCACTTTCGGGATTCGGAAATCCCGTCTTGGCATTAGGGTGGCTGTTCGGAAACAGCCACCCAGGACAGATAGCTGTCAGCTGTCAGCTGACAGCTTCCCCAACTCCCTACTTCCCCTCCGGTTTCATCTGCGGGAATAGGATGACATCGCGGATGGAAGGCTTGTCGGTAAAGGCCATTGCGATGCGGTCTATGCCGATGCCGAGGCCGCCGGTGGGCGGCATGCCGTATTCCAAGGCGAGAACGAAATCTTCGTCGTACGGATGCGCCTCTTCATCGCCCTTTGCTTTCTGGGCCATTTGGGATTCAAAGCGCTCTTTCTGGTCAATCGGATCGTTTAACTCGCTGAAGGCGTTGCCGACTTCCAACCCGCCGAAGAACGGCTGGAAGCGATGCGTCAGGCGCGGGTTGTTCGGGTCGCGCTTGGCAAGTGGCGAAAGCTCGACGGGATATTCGATTAAAAACGTCGGCTGGATGAGCTTGGGAACGACGATGGTTTTCATCACCTCGTCCACTATCTTGCCGTAGCCGACGACTCCGTCAACATCCACATGCGCCTGCTTGGCGAGTTTGCGAGCTTCTTCCTCGTCGTTGGTCTGCTCGAAGTCCACACCGGCGTATTCGCGAATGGCCTCAAATAGGTTCAGCCTGCGCCAAGGCGGAGTGAGGTCGATCTCATTGCCCTGATAGGTTATCTTCATGGTTCCAAGAGACTGCTCGGCGGCGTAGGCGATTAGATTCTCGGCGAGTTCCATTATCGCGTAATAATCCACATAAGCCTGGTAAACCTCAAGCATCGTGAACTCGGGGTTGTGTCTGAAAGAAATGCCTTCGTTGCGGAAATTCTTGCATATCTCATAGACCCGCTCGAACCCGCCGACTATCAGCCGCTTGAGATAAAGCTCCGGCGCTATTCGCAAGTAGAGATCAACGTCGAGCGCGTTGTGGTGGGTGACAAATGGCCGCGCGGTGGCTCCGCCGGGAATCGGCCGAAGCGTGGGC
>JAUSEB010000396.1 GCA_030650495.1 Armatimonadota bacterium
CTTGCCGACTCTTTGCCTTTAGCAATAATTTCCTTTGCTATTCTGTCCCTATTAAATTGGGAATTCATAATTCCAAGGCCTATGTTATTAGATCGGACCGTAACGCCTGCTTCTTCGAAATAGCGCGCAACATGATCCGTAATCGTTCTGCCATCACGGACTTTTTCACTTATATTTATTATTGCAACTTTTCCTTCGGAGATATTGGCTTTCGCAAAGTGAGATCTCGCTGTGTCAGCGCCGGCTTTGTCTTCTACAAGTATGGCTACCCGCCATAAATCACTGTTAGCCTGCGCCATCCTGCAGATTGTCTCAAATCCGGCTCCTCGTATTAAATTACCGCGCTCGTCGGTAATTGTGTCAATATGCGGGGCTGTAACTAATACGCCTTCCATCAGGCCGCGGTCTTTCATATCCCTGATGCGCTGGGCGATGGCCCTGGCCCTGCTTTCAGTATTTACATCCATAGGCAATGTGCCAATGCTTGCCAGGCCCGCCTTAGTATTCGAAGCTTGAATCTTATTCTGCGGACTTAACGCGCTCCTCATAAGTGCTGTCAATATATATAGTGGCACCACGGCAAGGGGCTGGATGCGTTCCGGCGTCGGCAATTGCTCCGCCGGTTTCGACGCGGTCTCTTTGCGGCTTATCGTTTCGCTGAATGTGCCGTCAGGCTTTATTGTAAACGCGAAGATGTTCGTCGCGACGGCATATTGCGCGGCAGGCGGCGCTTTGACGCCTACAGGCGCGAGAGCAGCTGCCTTCGTCATATCTCTATCCAGAGTTCTGACTGTGCCGTTCGACTCTATTACATATATGTGTTGAGCATTGTCAAATAATCCGTTATCGAGATTCTTTTGGTCTTCGGCGGACTTTAATTTCCACTCCTCGTCGCTCTTCGCACTATCCGGATGGCTGTGCATGTAGATCGCGTTTTTGTTGGGATAGACTTTCTGCTCGCATTCTGTGCCGATGACCTTGCCGCTTACTGCGTCTATAGTTACTGATGCCGTTGTTTCAATGTCAACTCTGTCCTCGTCGGGGAATATCGTGACAGGGACTTCGTATGGTATCGTCTTTCCCGTCATTGCGAGCCCGCCGAAGGCGGGCGAAGCAATCTCAACGCCGGCCGCTTCCATCATTTCGAGTAGCGCAGTTTTGACACTCACGCCATTACGGCCTCTTACCAGGAATGTGCGCCCGCCGATGGCTACGTTAACCATTACGCCGTCCCTCAATATGCCGTTTCTGCCCATCGCGGCCGCGCCGGCTGCTTTCTGTATCTTGCCCTCTAATTTCTTCGCCGCGGCTTCCGGGCCAATCGCGGAGGAGATGTTCTGCGCTATTGTCTGAATTGAGGTAGTTTCCTCGACGGCAACCAGTTTCGCGATCTGTGTCGGCGCGGGCGCGGCCTTTTCGGGCGGCGCCGTGGGCTTTCCGACTTCAGGCTTGACAGAAGCCCCTGAATGTGATAAATTTTCAGACGGAGATGA
>JAUSEB010000408.1 GCA_030650495.1 Armatimonadota bacterium
CTTCCAATCTCGTATCTTCCTGGCTTGGTATTCCTTGGGTTCCATAAGGCGCAACCGAGTGAAATCTGTTTCCCATATTGATGCCGAGGACGCCATTTCCTCATGAGCAGCTTTCCATTCGTCCTGGGAAACACCTTCAAGTCTCTTTCTGGCCGATGACCATGTCTTGACTCGAAGGACGGAATCAAAATCTCCGGGATCAGGAATCAACGTAACCAATCCAGCACCAATCCAAGGAGCTAATGAAAACAAGAAGAAAAGCAACTTCAGCGTATCCATCTTGAACTGGTCCGGGGCTTCAAGAGGATTATATTCCTTCTTGCGGCACCAAGGATTTACGAGCGGGTTAACGATAAGGATTTCATCTGTGTACAGTGCAAAACGAAACACATTGGACAATATCGCATTCGGATTCACATCGCCAAGGTAGAGTGCCCGGAGTGAATCCCCTGGCTCGGGCATAAGATTGGAAAGGTCAGCACTGGGAGGCCACAAATACGCGACATGTCGGTAGAATTCGCGTATCTGATCCCCCGATATATCCTTCTTTAGATTCGCCCAGGTGCGCCCCTTGTTGAAGCCAAACACGTCAACTGCTGCATCCAGCGCGTACAGACTGCGGTCGCGCAAGGACAATCCATTGTCCTCAGGGATATTTCGAGTTGTCCCTTTATCCTGGGGAGGCTTGCCTATACAGCATTTCTTATACTTTAGGCCACTGCCACAAGGGCAAGGATCGTTTCGTCCCGCGTGCATATTTGATCTCCATGCATTACCTATTTTAGCTGTCGCGCAGCCCCGATCAGCTCACCGATGCTCGATATTCCCTGCGACTTCGCGTAATTTGCGATGCCGTCTATTATATCCATGCACGACATTGGGTTGAAGAAGGTCGCCGTGCCGATTTGGACCGCGCTTGCGCCTGCCAAGATGAACTCGACGGCGTCCGAAGCATGCATTATGCCGCCGACTCCTATGATTGGGACTCTGACCGCCTGCGCGACTTGGTAGACCATTCGCAGGGCGATAGGTTTGATCGCCGGGCCGGAAAGGCCACCGGTGATATTGGCAAGTTTGAACGCGCGGGTCTTGATGTCGATTGCGGTTCCTAGCAGGGTGTTGATGAGGCAGAGAGCGTCGGCCCCGGAGTCAACGGCGGCAAGAGCGGTTTCGACTATATCGGTCACGTTGGGCGTGAGTTTGGGAATTACGGGAAGCGTTGTGGCGGCGCGGACGGCGGAAATTACTTCGGCGATGCCTTTCGCGCTTGAGCCGAATACCATACAGCCTTCTTTGACGTTGGGGCAGGAGACGTTTATCTCCAACGCGGCGATGCCTTCCGCGTCGGAGAGACGCTTGGTTACTTCAATATATTCTTCTACGCTGTGGCCGACGACGTTGACAATGATTGGAACAGCGAAGCGGCGCAGGAAGGGAAGTTTCTTTGTGATAAACGCTTCGACGCCGTCGTTTTGCAGGCCGATGGCGTTGAGCATCCCTGCCGGGGTTTCGGTGGTGCGGGGAGTCTCGTTGCCTTTCCACGGGTGGAGGGAGGTCCCTTTGGTGACGAACGCGCCCAATTTGCCCAAATCGAAGAACTCGGCCATTTCCTCGCCGAAGCCGGACGTGCCCGACGCGGTCATCACTGGGTTCTTCATCTTGATTCCGGCTATGTTTACCGACAGGTTAAGGTCGCTCATTCCCAAATTAACTCCGTTGTGTAGAAGACCGGTCCATCGACGCAGACACGCTTGTAGCTCCAGTCATGGCAGTCGCAATTCGGGTCGTGTGTTTTGGTGACGCAGCCCATGCATACGCCGAACCCGCAGGCCATGGCCGATTCAAGGGAGACTTGGCAGGGAATCGGTTGAGGGTTGAGGGTTGAGGGAAGGGAAACCCTATGCTTCGGCTCGTTCTTTGGAGCCGAAGCCGGCATTACTACGGTCGGCTTCGGCTTAGAACTACAAGCCGAAGCATCCAGAATTGTTGAGGGTTGAGGATTGGCGGCGATCTTGGCGATTTGTTTTAGCATCTCATGTGGGCCGCAGGCGTAAATACGTGGCTGCGTCTTCTTGTCGAGATTGTTGAGATGTTCGATCAGTGTATCCGTGACAAATCCTTGTTTACCGGCGGTGCCGTCATCGGTGGTCAATTCTACGGGGAGGTCGCGGTCGACAAATTCACTTGCGCACAGGATCGAGCCTGCGGTTTGGGCGCCGATTAGGACGACGACCTTGCCTTTGGCCTCCTCTTGCAGGACATCCGCGAGGAATAAAAGCGGGACGATTCCGCAGCCGCCACCGACAAGTATATGCTCAACGTTCTCCGACGGGTCTATATCGAATGAGCGTCCGATTGGGCCGACAACGTCCAGCTTTTCGCCAACTTTTTTCTGAGAGAGCATGACCGTTCCTCTACCCCGAACTTGGTAAAGAATGGAGAACTCGCCGCGATTTTTATCAACCGAATAGATACTTAATGGGCGGCGCAGGAGCGGGTCCATGCATGGCCCGCAGATTACGTTGACGAACTGGCCGGGGCGGGACGCGGCGGCGATGTCCGGCTCTATGACGGTCATCCGCATGGTTCCGGGCATTACTTCGGTGTGTTCAGTTATTTGGCAATAGGATTGCTTTTTCATTATTAGCTATCAGCTGACAGCTGTCAGCTGTCAGCCAAGCTCCTCAAGACACAATTCCAGAACTTCCATAAGATTTACTTGAAGTTGATCCAGCGTAGCAGCCTGTGTATGCGCTCCCGGAATACCCGGCGCTACTCCCACATATAGCTTTGTTTCCGGGTCCCATTCGACATAAGCTGTGAAAGTTCTCATGTAAGATCACACTCCCCTAATTGGAATATCATAGTTCAGTTATTTGGCAATGTGTTTTCTTCATTAGCTATCAGCTGTCAGCTGATAGCTGACGGCTGATAGCTATTTCTAAAAGCAGATTTCTCGACTCCGCTCGAAATGACGTGTTCGATACGTAATACTTGTCCAAAAGGCTTATTACGTTTTTGCCGTCTCGGATTCCTCCGGTTGCTCTGCTTCCTTCGGGCGCGCCAATACGACGTGGTCGAGATATTGGTCGATGGTCAGGCATTCGAGTTTTTCGCCGTTGCGGCGGGCTTCGAGAGCTAGAAGCAGCGCGCGGGCGGTGTCGAGTGACGTTAGACATGGTACGCCGTGCTGCACCGACGCGCGGCGGATGACCGCGCCTTCCATTTCTACATGCTTGTCCTTTGAGATTGTATTTAAGAGCAAATCGACTTTGTTCTCTCGGACCAGGTCCAGCAGGTTCGGCGATCCTTCGCTTATCTTATGAACCTGGGTGTTCTTTACCCCATTCTTGCTCAGGTAAGTCGCTGTTCCTTCGGTGGCGTAGACGTTGAATCCGATTGACGCGAACTCTTTGATGATCGGCAGGGCTTCGGATTTATCCGCGTCGGCGATAGTGGCGATCATGCTGCCTGTCAGCGGCACGTCAACGCCCGCGGCGACCATCGCTTTATATAGCGCGCGTCCGTAGTCGGTGTCGATGCCCATTATCTCGCCGGTCGATTTCATCTCAGGGCCAAGGCTGACATCGACTTGAGTTAGTTTGGAGAATGAGAACACGGGAGCTTTTACGGCCAAATTCGGCTGCTGGCGGTAGAGTCCGTTTGCATAGCCCTGGCTTTTCAGGCTTTGGCCGAGGATGACGTTGGTGGCGACTTTGACCATCGGAACGCCGGTGATTTTGGATAGATACGGCACCGTGCGGCTGGCCCTTGGATTTACTTCTATAACCTGAACAACATCGTTTTCGACGACGAACTGGATATTCATCAACCCTTTGACTTTCAACGCTCGCGCAAGGCTGATAGCGTGGGTGATGATCTGGTCAATCACGTCCTTGCTAAGCGATTGCGGTGGGCAAACGGCCATGCTGTCGCCGGAGTGGATTCCCGCCCGCTCGATGTGCTCCATAATGCCGGGTATCAGACAATCCACGCCGTCGGAGATTACGTCCACTTCCACTTCCTTGCCGACAATGTATTTGTCCACGAGTATCGGGGCTTTGGGCGAGACGTCAACGGCGTAGTTCATATACGCCGAAAGCTCCAATCGGGAGTGGATTATCTCCATTGCGCGGCCTCCGAGC
>JAUSEB010000436.1 GCA_030650495.1 Armatimonadota bacterium
AAAGCCCTTGACGGCGCGATTGCTCGTTTGATAGCCGAAGAGAAGTTCGAGGGCAAACTCGGCCAGACAGCCGTCTTGCACACTTACGGCCGTATTCCGGCGAAGAAGGTCATATTGGTCGGGCTTGGCAAGTCCGGCGGCTTCACTACTGAAGGCGTGCGCCGCGCATCCTCGGCGGCGGCTAAAAAGGCAGCGGATTTGAACGCAAAGAAGGTCTCGACCATTCTGCACGGCGCGGGAATAGGCGGACTCGACCCGGCGGAATGCGCCCTTGCTCTTGTTGAAGGCGCGGCCCTCGGCACGTATACGTTTCTGAAATACAAAACATCTGACCCCAAACCAGTCTCAGTTGAAGAGATAGAGATCGTTGAGATGGACGCAGCCAAATTGTCTGCTATCAAAGCTGGCGTCACAAAGGGTGAGATTGTCTCCGACGCTACTATCTTCGCCCGCGATCTGATAAACGACCCAGCCAACTCCGTCACGCCCACCGTCCTCGCTGACGCGGCAATCAAAATCGCCCAGGAAAACGGCTTGGAGTGCAGCGTCCTTGATCGGGAGCAGATCGCCGAAATGGGCATGAACCTCCTGCTCGCCGTCGCGCAGGGAAGCGTTCAGCCGCCCAAGTTCATTATCATGAAATACTCGGCGCCGGGAGCGGCCAAGACCGTGGCCATAGTGGGCAAAGGGATAACGTTCGACTCCGGCGGACTTTCGCTCAAGCCCGGCGACGCCATGGAGAATATGAAAGACGACATGTCCGGCGCGGCGGCGGTTCTTGCCGCTATGCGAGCCATTGCCAAGATCAATCCTCAGGTGAACGTGCTTGCTCTTGCGCCCGCGACGGAGAATATGCCCAGCGGCAGCGCAGTCAAACCCGGCGACGTGATATGCTCGCTCAGCGGAAAGACAGTTGAGATCAACAACACCGACGCCGAAGGCCGTCTCGTCCTGGCCGATGCGCTTGCCTATGCCGTAAATCAGGGTGCGGATGAAATAGTGGATATAGCGACTTTGACGGGAGCCTGCGTAATCGCGCTTGGGCGCGGCATGTCGGGCATATTAAGCAACAACAAAGATTTGACCAGCCGGTTGATAGCCATAGGCGAAAAAGAGGGCGATCTGCTCTGGCAGCTTCCGCTTCACCTGGACTATATGGACATGCTCAAAAGCGATGTCGCCGACTGCAAGAACTCACCTGGCCGCGAAGCCGCGACAATCACCGGCGGCCTTTTCCTCCAGCAGTTCGTCAATGACAAGCCCTGGGCGCATATCGACATTGCCGGTCCCTCGTTCATAGATAAAGACACTCCCATCGCGCCAAAGGGCGGAACCGGAGCGGGAACAAGAATATTAGTTAGGTACTTGATGGAACTATAGAAGAGAGTATGCTTCGGGAAGCTTTTTACCCCGAAGCTCTCGCGTGCGGAACCGTTTCCTTCGGGGCGAAAAACGAGCCCCGAAGTATAACGCTTTGCGAATAAAAATTTATTTTCCGCTTCCGTTTGACCATATATACCGCGGGGTACAATCAGATTGCTAACAATTGAATATGGACATTGCCAGGCTAATCCACGAGCCTTTTATTTAGAACCTGGCTGGAAACGGCTCAGGAACCAAATAAAGGGTTAGCCGTAGGAAACCCTAACCTTCTTTATGGGGAAAGCCCATATTGGGGCGGTAAGGAGACCGAAGGTTACGTCGTGATACGATAGCGCCGTCACCTGCCGAAATATGTTGAAGAGGTGGTTAACTCCACGTGTTTGGCTAAAGAGTAGGTAAGGAGCGTCGTGTAAGTTAAACGGCGAATGCGCTAAGGCCTGGCATTTACTTTTGTACATTTCTCCCATTTCCTCTTATTCATCGTACACTTCTTTCAGCTTTCCTGCGTCATAAACTAGGATGCGTCTGTACCAGCCTGGGTTTATCGGCTCGTAGGCTTGGTTGCGAGCGGGCAATCCCTATGCTATAATTGCCTCAGCCATTTTGCGGGAGGGCCGGATTTGATAAACACCAGTGATTTCAGGAATGGTCTTTCCATCATTCAAGACAATGATATATATACTATTGTCGATTTTCAGCACGTTAAGCCGGGCAAAGGTGGAGCGTTCGTCCGCAGCAAGTTGAAGAATCTCCGGACTGGAGCCGTCATTGACAAGACGTGGAGAGCCGGAGAAAAGATGGAGCAGGCTATATTAGAGAAAAAGCCGATGCAATACCTGTATAACCAGGACGGCGATTATTTCTTGATGGATATAGAGAATTTCGAGCAAGTGTCGGTGCAAAAGGACCAGATCGGCGAGCCGGTCAAGTATTTGAAGGATGGCGAGCAGGTGATGGTCCAAAGCCATGAGGGCCGCGTTATCGGGGTGGAGCTTCCGTTTTCAGTGGAACTGGAAATCGCGGAGACCGATCCCGGCGTGCGCGGCGACACGGCCTCGGGCGGCTCAAAGCCCGCCAAGCTTGAAACAGGAGCGGTCGTGCAGGTTCCGTTTTTTATCAACGTTGGTGACAAGATAAAAGTGGACACGCGCACCGACACGTATCTTGAACGGGCGAAGTAACATAGAGTTATTGCGACTGAAAAAGCCGGGAGTAATAGTAGTTAGCGCCAACCCTTCGGCCAGGTTGAGGCAGCGCGAGGTTGTGATTTACTGATGGTTTCAAAGAACTATCATATCCGGAGGTCGCTATATGCGAATGCGCAAGGGAGCTAGTTGGTCCACCAAAGTTGTGTCGGCGATAAGCGAGCTGGCTATGTTCGGCCTGAAACTGGGCGGCCTGGCTTTAGTCATTGTTGTCGGCTACATAATCTACGCGTGCCAAGCCGGCCTGGAAACGATTGGCCAAGCCCCGGCAGCCGATTACCAGCGCATGATGGGCAATCTGGCTTTTGCCTGCCGAGCTGCTGGGGTTATGGCGATAATCGTAGCTGTCTGCGCCATTATCCTCTACCACATGGAAGAGGTTCTCGGTTACATTCTGGCGCTTTTGGGCGCTCTGATGTATTTCGCTACGCCGTTTCTGTTCACTCCATTCGCCGCCGGCGCGGATGCGCGTGCGAATGCCGCCGTGGCTTTGATACTTACACAGATCAGAGCTACAGGCTTTATGTTGTTCATTCCTGGTTTGGCGCTGGTGGTAAGGGACCTCATAAGGCGTATCGTCAACAGTATATCAAGACCAAGGATTAGTCCCAGCGCCGCCGTGTGGGGGCAGGAACAGCAGACAGACCTGGCCGTCTGGAAGAGAATTTACGGCAATTGCTGGGACCTTCCGCACTGCAGGGAGTTTGTGAGAAAGTTTTGCCCGGCGTATCAGGCCAAGTCGCCATGCTGGAGGCAAAAGTCCGGCTGCTATTGCGACGAGCGCACGATTGTGAAGGCGATGCAGGCGAGAAACGCGGATTCGGACGTGGCGAAAAACGCTCAGTTTTCGCACGGCATTGGAGGTACCCGCGCGCTGACGGCGGCCCAGAAGCGGGCAAGATGCCGGAGCTGCGCGATTTACGCCGAGCATCAGCGGCAGAAATACAGGATCATAAGTCCGTTGGTCTTTCCGGCGGTAGCGCTTTCCATCTGGGTGCTTTCGCCCAGTATCCAGCAATGGCTTCAGAAGGCGGTTCAGTTCACTGACCACTTGATGAAGTACGTATCTTTTGTGCCGCAGGAGTTTGCGCGTTCTTCGGGCTGGACATATCAGGTGAGTGAGTCCGCAACCATAGGGTGGTTATTCATCGCATGGCTGAGTATTATGGCGGTCAGCTATCTGCTGCAGTTGGTGGAGTATTTTATCTTTAAGGTTCAGATATAAATGGATTTGGCTAAAATCGAAGAATTGATTCAGATTGTAAAGAGCGCGCAAGTTTCGGAACTTACGCTCAAGGAAGACGGCAGCTCGATAACCGTCAAAAAGTCCTCTGTGAGTCCGCCTCCTCAACCGGCGCACAAACCGGCTGTAAAAAAAAGGTTGGCGCCGAAACCTGAAAAGCAGCCGGCTGACGCCGGTCAAGCGGAAACCGTGGAAGTTACGGCTCCCATGGTCGGTATATTCCACAACGCCGCCAGTCCCGTTCAATTGGGATCGACGGTGAAACCCGGAGAAGTGATCGGCGCCATTGAATCCATGAAGCTTATGAACGATATCATAGCCGAGGCGGGCGGAGTGGTTACCGAAGTCGATGTGGAAGATGGCCTGCCGGTTGAGTTTGGCCAAGTGTTGTTCCGGCTGACGCCGGGGGAGGCTTAGTAAACATGTTCCTTCGTATCAGGGACGAACGAGGTTCATTGAGTCTCATAGGTTTGATCGTGGCGCTGGCGATCATAATGATCGTAATGTACATATACATCGGGGGAAACTCGAAGCCCGCGAAGCCGGGATCGGTCCAGGAATACCGGTCGAGGCCGGGCAAGGCGTTGGAAAAGGGTCATGAGGTGGAATGCCAGAGCAATCTGGGGCAGATACGCTCGGCAATCGAGATATATCGCAGTGAAAACGAGTCCGCGCCGGCGTCTCTGAACGATATTCAGTTGGGAACATCCAACCCGGACTTTTTGAAATGTCCCGTTGGCGGCGAGGCTTATGTGTACGACGCGCAGTCGGGGACTGTTCGCTGCCCGCATACGGGGCACGAGAGGTTCTGAGGAAGAAGTTAGAAGTTAGAAGTTAGAAGTTAGGAGTTAGAATAGACCGGATGACTATGCTGCGGGAACTGCCTTGAGTGGCATCCTTACCGATTTTGAATAACGCCGTTCCCGCAGCATAAAAAAATTAGGAGTTAGAATAAACCGTCATTCCGAACGTCGGGACGGCTTCGGCAGCAGCCTACCGAAGCAACAAAAGAAGTTAGAAGTTAGGAGTTAGGAGTTAGAATAGGCCAGACTGAGAGGCCGGAGGTTTATTGATTGTTTAAGAAGGTGTTGATCGCCAATCGCGGAGAGATAGCGCTGCGAATCATACGCGCTTGCCGCGAGATGAAAATTTCCACCGTCGCCGTTTACTCCCAGGCGGACGCCAATTCGCTGCATGTCAGAGTGGCGGATGAGGCGGTTTGCATCGGCCCGCCCCCAAATCGAGATAGCTATCTCAATATGCCGAACATCATCAGCGCCGCGATCATCACCGGCGCCGACGCCATCCACCCCGGTTACGGGTATTTCTCCGAGCAGCCGAGCTTTGCCGAAGCCTGCGAGGCGTGCAACTTGACTTTCATTGGGCCAAAACCTTCGGCCATGGAGCAAATGGGCGATAAGGCCAAGGCGCGCGAAGCGATGATAAAAGCCGGAATTCCCGTCATTCCCGGAACCAAAGGGAGTGTTAAGAGCGAGCAGGAAGCGTTCAGAGTCTCTCGCAAGATCGGCTATCCTCTGCGAATCAAAGCCTCAGCGGGCGGAGGCGGTCGCGGCCAGCGTGTTGTCCAGAACGAAGAAGAACTGGCGAGCGCGTTGAAAGTAGCGCAGGCGGAAGCCGAGTCGGCGTTCGGCAGCCCCGACATCTACATCGAAAAGGAAATCGAAGACCCAAGGCACATCGAGGTCCAGATACTCGCGGATTCGCGCGGGCATGTAGCGCATTTAGGCGAAAGAGACTGCTCCGTTCAGACCGCCCGATACCAAAAGATGCTCGAAGAGGCGCCTTCCATCGGCCTTACACCAAGCCTTCGTACAAAGATAGGCGAGTCTGCCGTTAAAGCGGCGAAGGCAGTTGGATACACAAATGCGGGAACCGTGGAATTCTTAGTAGACAAGAACGGCGGCTACTATTTCATGGAGATGAACACCCGCGTGCAAGTGGAGCATCCCGTGACCGAAGCCGTAACGGGTATAGACATCGTGAAGGAACAGCTTCGAGTCGCCGCCGGAGAAAAACTCTCATTTGCCCAAAAAGATATACACATCAATGGACATTCAATCGAATGCCGCATTACCGCCGAAGACCCCGAAAACGGCTTCCAGCCTACCGCCGGGCAGATAGACGGCCTTATACTGCCGGGAGGCTTTGGGGCGCGCGTCGATACGCATATCTATGATGGATATGAAATCCCGCCATATTACGACTCTCTGCTCGCAAAGCTGATCGTTTGGGGCAAGGATCGTAACGAAGCCATCAGCAGGATGACCAGATGCCTGCACGAATTCCACATCGGCGGGATTAAGACGAATGTGGAGTTTCATAAAAAGATAATGAGCAACGCTTATTATCGAAAGGGAGAGGTGTCGCTTTCGTTCCTGCGCCGATTGATGGGTAACGGGGGATAGATGATGGGTGTTAGGTGATGGGTGATGGGTGTCGGACGGAACTCCCTTTCCCTTGCGGTTTGAAGCCGAAGGATAGAACTAACAACTATCAACTAATAACTGAAATAATGCAAAAAGAACGAAGAAGCGCCAGGGAGCTGGCGCTCAATATTTTGTACCAGATAGACGCCGCCGGGCTTCCGATGGAGGAGGCCCTGCAGGTGGCTCTGAACCAGTCCAGCCTGGAAGGTGAGGCGCGTGTATTTGCCGAGAGCCTGGTCCGGGGAACGTTGGGGAAAGTAGGGGAGATCGACGAGCGGCTCCGAGGCCTTTCACCGGACTGGCCACTGAAACGGCAGGCGGCGGTGGATCGTAACATCCTGCGACTAGCCGCGTTTGAAATAGACAATGTAGACTCGGTTCCTGATGTCGTTTCTATAAACGAAGCGGTTGAGATGGCGAAAAAGTTCAGCACGGCGGAGTCCGGCAAATTCATAAACGGCGTGCTCGCGGCTTATTTGCGGCTGCCTAAGACTAAGACGGAGGTTGAGAAGGTTGACAGCGCAGATTCTTGATGGATTGCAAACCGCCAAGACCATAAGGGCGGAACTTGCCGAAGAAGTAGTCCAGTTAAAAGAGAAATACGGCGTCACGCCGTCACTTTCAGTGGTTCTAGTTGGGGAAGACCCCGCTTCGGTAACTTACGTCAGTATGAAGAAGAAGGCCTGCCTGCAAGTCGGGATGGAATCCACAATTCATGAGCTTCCGGCAGACAGCACGCAGGAACAGGTCAAGGCGGTTTTAACCAAGCTGAATGAGGACCCTAAGATACACGGGATTCTGGTGCAGCATCCGGTTCCTAAGCATTTGGACGAGAACGATATTTTAGCCCACGTGGACGTTAATAAGGACGTAGACGGCATCAGCGTCTACAGCCTGGGCAAGCTGCTGCTTGGCGAGGCGAATTTCGTCGCATGCACGCCCCTTGGGATGATCGTTCTGCTGGACCGCTACGGCATACCGATACAAGGCAAACGCGCCGTAGTTGTCGGACGCAGCATAATACTCGGCAAACCCGCCGCTCTCCTGCTTCTCGAACGGCACGCGACGGTGACCATCTGCCACTCGCGGACCGTGGACCTGGCCGATGTGTGCAGGGAGGCTGACATACTAGTCGCCGCGGTCGGCAAGGCTGAGATGATAAAGGGCGATTGGATAAAGCCCGGAGCGGTTGTGTTGGACGCCGGATATAACCGAGTTCCAGGCAGGGACAAAGACGTTGGTGACGTGGAATTCGAAGCCGCCGCCGAGCGAGCGTCATATATTACACCAGTCCCCGGCGGAGTTGGACCGATGACCATCGCCATGCTGCTTAGGAATACGGTCGAGGCAGCTAAAAAAGCGGAAGGGATTTTACAGTAGCGAATAGGTGACGGATTATTGAGCAGAACACTCTATTAAGTTTTGTTCATGGAGATGAGAGGATATGCAATACGAGGAACTTTTTGATTATCTGAGTGACGCAGAACGGCGCATACTTGCCGTTCTGAAATCAAGCAATGTGAACACGTATTTCAACCCAGAAGACGTTTTGGATAGTGTCTTCAGTTACATCGGCAGGCCCGCCAAGCGTCTCCGCCCGTCAGTTCTACTAATGGCTGCGGGAGCATTGGGTGGGAGCGAACGGGAACATCTCGCGCTCCCAGCGGCCGCTGGCGTCGAGTTATTTCACACTTGGACGCTGGTTCACGACGATCTCATTGATCATGACACACTCCGCAGAGGAGGTCCCACAGTCCATGAAGCCATGCGGTCTGTGGCAAAGTCGCGCGACGGGCTGTCTGACCACCTTGCCGCCGAGTACGGACGAAACATTGCTGTACTCACTGGGGATACGCAGCATGGCTGGTCAATAGCATCGTTTGTGGACTGCGCTCTTCAAACCGAGATTGATCCCACGCTCATCCTGAAACTAATCAAGCATCTCCAATCCTATGTTCTTGGTAATCTAGTTTTTGGCGAAGTCCTCGACGTTCGGTATGGTATGCGCGACCTCACAGAACTGAAGGAAGTCGACGAAGCTAAAATTGTTGATATGCTTTGGCTAAAGACCGGCGTACTTTATGAGTTCGCCGGCATGGCCGGGGCCCTTATCGGGAAAAACACTCCTGACTTCGGAGATAAAGAAGTTCAGGCCATCACCCACTTTGCAAGTAATTGTGGCACCGCTTTTCAACTTCAGGATGACATCCTTGGTATTCTTGGCGACGAAGCGTCTCTTGGTAAACCCGTGGGATCTGATATTAGAGAAGGCAAGAAGACTGTAATTGTTTACGAGTCTCTAAAGTGGGCGAACGACTCGCAACGAAAGACCATTTTGTCCACGCTTGGGAATCGATCCGCCAGCTTTCAGGAAATCGAGACCGTTACGCATCTTTTCCGAGAGCTTAATGGGGTACGAAGGACAAAAGAGCTTGCGGTCCACTATATCAATGAGGCGCTTCCCTACTTAAACACAATCCCGGACTCAAAGTATAAGAGCCTTCTTGCTCTTTGGGCTCATTACATGTTAGATCGACAATTCTGACCTAAAGGACGGTTGCCAATGGCCAACAGACGCATCAACGTTTTCGTTAGTTCCGCAATGATGGAATTGGAGTATGACAGGGAAATCGTGGCGGCCTGCTGTTAAGCGAGAATACGAACAGGCCGTAAAATGGAACAAGCCCATCCTACTATTTGTGAAGTCCTTGATTGAAAACGAGGAGCGCACGCCCGAACTTAAGGAGTTTTTATCAGAGCTTTCAGATGGATCGGGGGAGCATGTCATTCGGCCTTCCACATATCAGCATTATAGGCGCGTGGGCGATCTTAAGGATGCTATCCAGAAGAGCGTTTCGACGGAGATAGCCAAATTCTACAGAGAGCCCGTCTACACATTGTCTAGAGAAGAAATGTATACGCTTGGAACCTCAATTATCAGATCAGCGCATAAACGTCTGTATCTTTACCAAAGAACGCCTTCCATCATTCTTGGGGCCAGAGATTACCTCGCCGAGGATCACACCAAGTACGCTTATGAGAAGGAGTTCAACGAGGTTCTAAAAGGGTGGATTGATACCAATCACAAAGCAGATGAGAAGGAATTCCTGTATCTTTTCTCGGGGGAAGCTACGCGACAGGAGATTGATCAAGAAAGCTTAGCGGATCATCCGGATTATATTGAGAGATTGAAACAAAGGATTTCCGAAATGAAGAATTTGGAAACAAAGAGCGGGTATCGCTTCAGAATCGGTTTGGTGGATGTACCGATCTCTGGACCGCTCATTGTTGGAGACAATCGTTTTGGATTATGGCTGCTAGGCGGTGACGACGCCGTCTCCATCTCCCAAGAGAACGAGAAGATATGCAGTATTCTTGTTAGGATGCTGAGAGCACACAGTCAGAAGTCGCTAGACACAAAAGAGATTTTTAAAGCGTTGGGTATCGAAAAAGAATAGAGTATTGCTCCATTCGATCGCCCGGTTTGTTGTCGAACGAGACGCATAGCAGTATTAGCCCCGATTATTCACAATCAATCCGTAGGGAACGCTCGCTGTAGCGTTCCTCGGCGTTCGTGAATTCTAAATCAAAGCCATGGATGAGACAGCGTCCGGAGCCTCCCATTTCTCGCCATGGATTTGGTTGTAGAATTCGAGCGGAGCCAGTTCCTTAAACCGTGTCGTGCGTGATGCGATGTGTTTCCGAATGCTGACGCACAAGTGGCATTTGTCTATATAACCATCCGGTTCGGGGTCATAATCAAAATCACGGCAAGCCATATTATATAACTCGCCAAGACCATCCTGCGCCAGCATTTTAACCAGCGGCAGTCGATTAATGTCCAGGTTCTTCATTAGATGTGGAAGATTTCTGGCGTCGCCAAGCGATATACCACTGCAAAAAGATGGTATCAAATTCCCCCATGGGTCGAAATGGGCATGCCCTGATCTGAACAAATCGTCATCGCATTTATGCTGGAAGAAATGCTCCGGCGGCGACAAATGGAAGAAATTCGCAATCGTAGCGCCCGCTCTTCCTCCACCGATCATGCTGTATCCATTGGATATTATGTGCCTTGCAGTATCAATTCCGAAAGCGTCCAGATATTCCTCAAACGGGACTGTGTTTTCAGAATCCAATGTGGCGAACTGTTGGAGGAACTGTGGGACCCAGATGAGCACCCCTTCGGGGCCGAAGACTTCTAAAGCCGCTTTGACTGCAGTGAGTACGCGCTTAACAGGTATATACTCGGCGTGAAATGGTGAGCTGCTGATGAGAATCGCGTTAAGCCCGGCGTTTTTTAAAAGTGAGAATTTCTGTTTTGTGTCGGATTCATTGACGCACCAACCGGCGTTTGTCTCAACATATTGCACCGGCACGCAATGCTCGACCGCGATGCGCTGGATTGCCAATAAGCGGGGAAAATCGAGAAATGGCTCGCCACCCGCTAGATGGATGCCATGCTGCATTTGGCCGGAAGCGCATCTTATCCCTTCCAGAATCTTACGAGCGTCGTCAACAGACAGCCATTTGCGCCACTTGCTACTACATCCGTACAAGCAGTGCCTACAGCGACTGTTGCACTTATAACTTAATAATATTCCGCCTGAGTGGTAAGGAGTTATCATAGGCCCTCACTCTCCGGGGCGGCCAGATCTTCCCTGTGCTATCAATTAGGGATAATACTACAATGGTTGAGTTTGTGCAAGATATTTTTGTCACATAGGAAGCTAATGCAGCAATTATTGTGATTTTTTCATTGGATACTTAACTGTGACGGGTGTTAATATACCGGATGATAATATTATTGAGCGCATCGAGGGGTCTGTCGCCATATCCCATGTAACTCCGAATAACGCTATGCCCTTTGTGTCGGTCTGTAAATTGGATATGTCGGCATTGCCGCCTGTTACTGTGATGCTTATGCTCCCGCCCGCGATTGGATTACCAGTAGAGTCGGTGAGTTTAGCTTCAAGTATGCCGCGACTGGGGTCACCCGCCGGGTCAACTTTCAAAGCGGCTGTAAGCGTCGAAGGCGGACCGGCGGTGACAACTACCGAAAGCTCCGCGCGTTTATCGCCCAGAGTCGCGATGACCGACCCGGAGCCGACCCGGAGAGGGACGAAATGCCCCGATTGATTTACGAAGCCTCTGCCGCCTTTGATCCCCCAAACTACTTTCGACATAAGATATTCGGGGATGGGACGGCCTGTGGCCGAGTCCAGCAATAATAACTTTTGGCCAACACCAGCTTGGGAGCATAATTGTGAAAGGGAGAATTTAATATCCGGTGTGGTCGCAATTGTCTCAGGAGTAAAAACAAGCAATCCATTTGCCACTGTTCGCTCAACACCTTCGCAAGGGCTATTAACTACGAGTCCCTTGATTGACATGGTAGTCGAACCGCCGCCGTCGAGATTTACGGCCGTCACAGCGCCGAGCGATTTCATAAACCGCGCAAGCTCTGGAAGGGACATGCCATTGCTGATCCACTGGCGGCCATCGACGGTCACGAGAAGCATCTCCTTATTCGCGGTCATCCCTATCGCCGTGCGCGGGTGTTTACCCAGAACGATTTTGCTATCGAATTTCTGCGCTTCCCCGTCAACATACACTTCGCCATAACGCACGAGCCACGGACCGCCGCCGACCGCCTGGACTACGGGCGTCCAGTTCTTCCCCATTTCGGACAGCATGTCGAGTTTCAAAGTGACCTTATCTCCGGTCCGAAAATTGTCCGTGAGGAACTTGGCCGCCGCTCCATTGCCGGAAAGAACCAAACCATCCGTGGGGATAAACGTACTGGGGCCATTTGAAATCTGCTGGAAGATCGCCTCGACCGTCGCATTTGGCGTAAGCGGCAGCGAGGGGCAAGAAAGCGTCACGTCGATACATTCATTCCTGGCGGGAGTGGTTGAACCAAAAGATGGAGTATAGCAAATTAGCTCGTTTTGCCCGCGGAGCCTGTTGACGCCGGCCAACTTGTATGCCGCGCCGTTTGCGGCGCTTACCTGGCCGCAAAATGTCAACTTGTCGAATAGCACCCAGCCGCCGCGTGAGATTCCTACCGCCGACCGTCCCTGATACGGCTCGCTGACCAACTCTCCGTTTACTACGGCTACTCCCAGCGGATCACCTGTAAAAGGAAAGAAATCGGCGTTAATCCCGGCCAACGCGCCCCTTCTCGCGGTCAACTTGCTGATCGTTTCCCTGCCATTTGTTGGATCATCGGCAAGGACCGTGTCACCCGCAAGAGCCGATTCAATCCTCACGCTCTTATTCTTAGTGTCCAGCTTCAGAACGTTTATCACAATGCGGTCGGGACCGTCAGGTTGGATAATCTGGGTGAGCGTTACTCCGTCCGCCAGTGTTTTTGTGACTTCACCGGCAAAGGCTGGGGAGATGAGGAGCGTAAAAAGAAGAATCAGCCACAGGACGGGTGTTGGGTGATGGGTGTTGGGTGATGGGATGGGTAATGGGTGATGGGTGTTGGGTGATGGGTGAGAAGGCTGAGGGTTGAGGGTTGAGGGTTGGTTTAAGCTGTCAGCTGTCAGCTGACAGCTGACAGCTTCAAATCTTGTTGCATCGGTAGCCTGCTGCCGATGCTGTCCCGATTCATCGGGACAAACTCCCCCTCCCGTCACCCAACACCTAAAACCCAACACCCATCACCCTTTCTCAATGATTTCCACGTTAGCGCGGGGCACGGCGACCCGGCGGCCGTCTTCCAAATCAGCTTCCAATACCCGAACCACCGCCCCGGAGTCAATCTGCACAGGCTCCGGCGGCAACGCCGCGACCTTCCCCAGAACGCCGAAATAAGGCTCGCGGATTATCCGAATATCGGCGCCGACGGCTAATTCCTGGCTGTCTCTTTCGGCCTCTTTCGTAGCGGCTTTGAGCTTATCCAGCGGTGATATTATCTCAGGCCTGATCACACCGGCGCGTATCTGAGTCGCCCCGTTAATAGACGCCTGCCTGCCTTCCAGCGACTTTAGCAGCCGGAAAGTCCGTTCGGCCATCGGTATTTTGCCGAAGCCTTCGGTCACGATCAAAGTGGCGTCTATATCCTCCTGGCCGGTGATTGCAACGCCGATGTCATAGCCGAGGAAATCCGTGAGGTCTTTGTCGATAATCGCTCCGACTACCACGCCGATAGCCCCCATCTCGCAGGCTTTCTTCAGCGCCGCGCCTCCGATGTTGGAGCCGCCAATGAGAATCTTGCCGGATGCGTCCGGGCCTATGCGGGATTCGTCCAAAACATCAGAGGGATTGTCAACAACGACCATAATTTCCCCAACACGCTCGCCGCCTACTCCGAAAATGCCCTGCACGAACGCCGCCTCGGTCTCGATGACCGCGCCTTCTTCAGGGATTACTTCGGCAACCCGGCCTTTGATATACGCCTTCACCTGAACGGGAGTAGGCGGCAGCCGGACTCCAACATGGCCGGTGTGTTCAGAAATCATCTCCACTGTCCCGGCTACAGGGGATTTAACTTCCGTCTTGAACAGTCCGAAGAAGGACTTGGTCTCGGCCAGCAAATCTCCCACTTCGACCATGTCGCCGGTCTTTACCTTCATCGCCGGCAAAGCGTCAGCCGGCTCCATGCCAAGCTGTTCCGCCACGCGCACGTTGCGCATTATGCCCGGTAGTTCCGCGAGAGCCACAACGGTGTCGGGAGTGACCTCATCGCCGACCGCCACGAGAACGGAGCCTTTGAGGGGAAGCCTTCGTATTTTCCTAACAATAGTCCCGGCGCTGACCTTCAGTCCGGGTGTATATGCTGCGCCCATAAGTCCTTAGATTATATCATATTATGGGTTGAGAGTTGAGAGAAGGGAGTCGAGGTAAGAGTTCAGTTCTGTGGGAATTACGTCATGCTGAACTTGATTCAGCATCTATTCTACGAAGGAATAGACCCTGAATCGAGTTCAGGGTGACGTGTATTAAGGCAGTTCGATCCCACAGAACTGAACTGATACGAGTCGAGTGAGTCGCAAGAGTCGAGGGAATCGAGGGAATGACCCCACCCATGCGAACGACGAACTACGCACGACGGTTTACGGACTACGAACTCATCGCTCGTTACTCATCACTTTTCCTAGCCCGCTTTTTGGCGGCGAGAAGGCGGGAGGTGGTGTCTTCCTCGTCTTGAGGTTTTTCAGTTGCCGGCGTTGGAGGAGCGGTGGGTTTTGGCGCCGTGGGTTGGACTCTCAGCGGTTGAGCTTCAGCGGGCGGAGTGTCACAAGTCGCCGCGGGCCGCGGCGGTATTACGGGTTTCTGTTGGACTTTGTGGTCTTTTTTCACCCGAAGCAATGCGCCGACGGTTTTATCAGTCCCACTGGCTGTTTCTTTTGATTTGGATTTTCTTCTAATCAGGCGGGTTTCGACCAAATCCATCAATCGACGAAGTATCTCCATCGCCTGCTGCGGCGTGAGAGCAAGACGCCGCACGGCAACGTCCATCGGCAGCATCAGTACCGCGATAAGCGCGAGTAAAACCCATAAATCCGTGTGGACTTTCGATTGTCTGAAACCCTCCGAGAAGATTTCATCGGACTTGGGATCGAATTTGCCGGATGTCTCAGCGGCAAGCCGTCTCAACAAAGATGTATTCCTGGAAATATCTTTATACTCCGGCGGATACGGGATGTTTACGACATTCGTCTCAGTCGAGGTCTGCGCTCCGTCCTTTCGGGCGACGTTGATTACGTAATTGCCGACCTCTTTGGCCTCAAATGCAGCTTCGTAGCGTCCGGGGCCGGTCTGGTCTATGGCAACATGGCGCGCTCTGAGGTCGGGGCCTACCACGCTTCCGGCGAATTTCAGGAAGTTGAGGAAGTTGCCCTTATCATCCACTGCGTCAACGATTATACGCCCGGCGCCACCAGCCATATCCACGGTTGTCTGGAAGTCCTTGGCGGAGCTTTTTCGCATCGTAGAGCGGGCTACCTGCGCCCAGAACTTGGTGTAATCCGGCCAGGTAAGCCAACGCGCCGACCACCTGGATTTGCAGTCTGAAGTGAAGGCCGCTGACCTGCCGAGGCCGTATTGCCAAGTGGCGAGTATGGGGTCTTTTTTGTGAGACACCATAGCGATATTTGCCGCTGGTTTGGGGCTGGTGGTCACATATCCAAGCAGCGGAGGAACACTGGACGGGTTGATTCCACTTAACTCAGGAGCGGATGGGTCCATTGCCGGGATGAACGGCTCTTCAATAATCAGGGATTTGGAGACCTTCATCACGTCCTTGGTGAATATGGCCTTGAGATCACGCGCCCTTACGGTGAGGTAAAAATCCCCTCTTCCCGCCGCAGCTACGTCCTTCAGAAAAGGCACGTGCGGCCCGTCGCCGATTGCAACCGCCGTGACGGTTATTCGTTCATTGCCCATTTTCAAAGCCAGGGGAACCACGCCGTCCTGGTCGTCACAATCGGCGCCGTCGGCGAG
>JAUSEB010000017.1 GCA_030650495.1 Armatimonadota bacterium
TATGATACAATGTGTGGAGTCGTGGGGCAGATGCTTCGCCCCTACGGTGTCACGGCGATTTCCTCACATTTGACATGTGCCTTGGAGGAAAAGAGCGCCTGGAAGTCGAAATAACACCGCAAGCGACCTACATCGCAGGGGGTGGTCCGAGTGGTATCAGCAAGGGCCGTCAAAACCGGCGTAATTTGTTTGGTTTTAGCCGCGTTGTGTATTGGATCTCCGATAGGTGGGGCGGAGCAGCCTGCCCCCAAGCCGGTGCGCAGCATACTCATCTGCTACTTCTCCAATCCGAACGACTATCAGTCGCGTTCGGTTGGAGCCGCAATCGGCCGTATGCTGCGCTACAGAGCTTCCAATCTTCCTCAACTATCCAATCTGCCTCCGCTGAACGTGATCGAACGAGTTATGCGCCAGGAGGGTTTGACTCATCGGCTGGCGTTGAATCTGCCTGAGGCTCTTAAAGTGGCTAAGGTGTCCGGCCAGGAATGGACGATCATCGGCACAGTGAAGCGAACGGGCAAGAATTTCATTATCCGGGCTGAAATTTATGGCGCATCGACAGGGAGGATGATAGGCCGTCCCATTGTGGTAAGCGGAGACGAAGCCGGTCTGCCTAAGATGGAACCCGAGTTGGCCCGCAATATCTTCAGCGGTATCGGGCTTCAGTTGACCGCGCAGCAGCAGTCGGATATGGGCAGGGTTCTCACCACAAAATATCAGGCTGTCAGACTCCTGGGCGATTATCTGCTTGCGCCGGACAAGACTTCCTCTCGCCAACTCGATAAGCTATTGATCGCCGATACCAAATTCCCAGTTGCGGCTGTTCACCGAGTAGATCGCGCTATGGAGGAAGGCCGTTACACAGACGCCATTTTAATCGCGCGGGAGTGGAAGGTAAAATGCCCGTCGAATAGAGATTTCCCATCTTATGAATTCGGCGGACTGCTGGCGCTTAGAAAGTTTGGAGAGGCGGCGAATGTGCTGAACCGCCTGGACGCGGGCTATCCCGATTCATTTTCACTTACCTTGTTAAGGCATTGGCTATATCGCTTTCAGGGGAATTACGGCGGAGCGTTGGAAACAGCGCGCAAGCTGACGGAATTGAATTCCGCAAGCCCGGAGGGACGCGCCCGTACCTCAATAGCGGCGCTGGAACGCGCTCTGCACATCGGCGCAAGTCTTTATCTCAGCCAGATGACCTCAGGGCAGGCCCGTGAATTTGCGGCATCCGTTGATTTGGCCTGCGAAGAGGGTGAACGCGCGGTTGCCCTCGATCCTCGATATGACCAGGTGTGGTTGACGCTGATGGCGGCATACAGGGAGCGGGGCGATTACGTTAAAAGCTATGCGGCTTACAGGAAGCTTATGGC
The DNA here is from genome assembly GCA_030650495.1 of Armatimonadota bacterium. Classification (GTDB taxonomy): domain Bacteria; phylum Armatimonadota; class UBA5829; order UBA5829; family JAUSEB01; genus JAUSEB01. Next base: position 1,371 of record JAUSEB010000017.1, read on the forward strand.
TTTGGACGCGGGAAACTGTGAGGCGAGATCGAGCCAGGCTCTCAATTATCTCTGTCAGAATAAGACGCAGATGGCAAGGGAGCTTTGGGAAGACGTTCTTATTCGCAACCCCCGGATGTTGGACGCTCAATTGGGCCTGGCCATTTGCGCTAAATATGAGGGCGCTTCCAAGACAGCCGCCGCTCTCTCCAGTAAAGTCATTACCGCCGATAAACGCTATGGCGATATGATGTATCTCAGGCGCGAAAGGTCCTGGCCAATCGAGCTTGCTGAAACGGCGGCAGGTTTGCGTTCGCCTAAGAAGTAACTTGTTCTCCAAATTTCCACAACATACGGAAGAATAATAATAGAGTCCGTGTACTATAACGCGTAAGCCATGCCGTATGTTAAGGAGTTGGCAGCAACCGTGAAGATACTCAATCGCAAGAGACAGGGTTTTACTCTCATCGAAATAATGATAGTTGTTCTGATCATAGCGATCCTGCTCGCCATCGCAGTCCCAAATTTCCTGAAATCGAGAGAGCGATCTCGTTCCACCACGTGCCAGGCTAATATGCGCCAAATGGATACGGCCAAGGAACACTGGGCGATGGAGAATTCCATGGGACCGACGGAAACTCCAACAGCGTCAGATCTGATCACGGAATATATGAGGGCGCGATATGAAAATTCGCTGCCTGTCTGCCCATCAGGTGGAACGTATACGCTTGGGAATATGTCGACTCTCCCTCAGTGCAGCATTGGGACTAACGGCGCTGGGGATCCGGACGATCATGTCGTGAATTAGTTAGCCGGTAGTTGATAGTCGGTAGTCGATAGTGGTGTTTCGGCATTTGAAATGCCGAAACCAGCCCAACCTCCGCTTGGTGTTTGGTGTTTCGGGAATCTTGTTCCCGAAACCATCATATTCCCGTGTCCCCGAGTAGTCATCAGTTGGATATTTTAGCTCGCCGCTTTTTCGAGAATATCGTCCGGGATGTCGAAATTAGCGAATACATGCTGCACGTCATCGTGGTCTTCCAGCATATCCACCAGCCTCAATATCTGCGAAGCTTCTTTCTCTCCCAACTTGACCGTGTTCTTGGGGATCATGGCCAACTCCGCCAGTGTAAATGGAATACCGGCGTCAGAGAGGGATTGCCGCACGTTCTGCAAATTATCTGGCTGTGTGATCACTTCATAAGTGTCATCTTCCGTCCGAATATCTTCAGCGCCGGCATCGAGCGCCGCCATCATCACAGTGTCCTCATCCAGGCCGTCTTTAGGGATCGATATGATGCCGCGGGAGTCGAACATCCAGCCCACACAGCCGCTTTCACCGAGATTGCCTCCGCATTTGCTGAAATAGCTTCTCACGTCCGCAACCGTGCGGTTGCGGTTGTCGGTGAGGCATTGAACAAGCACGGCTACGCCCGCGGGGCCATATCCTTCGTAGGTGACTTCTTCGTAAATAGCGCCTTCGATCTCTCCAGTGCCGCGTTGAATAGCGCGCTTGATGTTGTCAGCCGGCATACTGGCTTCGCGCGCTTTCTGAACTGATATGCGCAGCCGGATATTGGCGTCGGCGTTGCCGCCGCCTTCCTTCGCCGCGACGATTATCTCACGCGCCAGCTTGGTGAACGTCTTGCCGCGCTCAGCGTCTTGTTTACCTTTTCGCAGCCGGATATTATGCCACTTAGAATGGCCGGACATCTATAGCCACCTCCCGGAAAACCAGACCAGCTTTAATGATGATGACACGTTGTAGACGAGATGTGGGGTTTGCTTACGGAAGTCATCTACGACGAAATTATAACACGAGGGCTTGTTGAGGTCAATTGAGCGCGAGTTGAGTGTAATTGCAGAGCGATTATGTCCCCATTAACTGCAGAGCGATAATGTCCCCATGAAAAGAGAGGGCATCGAGATCAGTCTTAGGGACATAAACCGTCATCA
>JAUSEB010000018.1 GCA_030650495.1 Armatimonadota bacterium
TCTCGATGTTGTCGGTCACCATCTGACGCTCCACCAGATCGAGTGTCTGCGCTATGATCTCATTTACCTTGACCTGGCTGTACGCGTTGGTGGCGCTCCTCCGGGCGAATCTTAGAAGATTCCTTACGATCAAGGCCAGCCGTTCGGACTGGTCATATAGGATCTGAACGTCCTTCCGGTCTTGAGTATTCTCAGCCATGCTCTCAAGCAGCATCTCCGCTCTACCTAACATTATGTGAAGCGGATTATTGATTTCGTGGGCGATTCCTCCCGCCAACTGGCCTATGCACGCCAGCTTCTCCGCCTGTATCAGTTCGGCCTGTGTGTGGTTCAGTTCCTCGAGCGTTTCACGGAGTCTGATTACCTGCATCTCAAGGTTCTGATAGAGTTCGATTTTTTGTATCACCATCGAGGCCTGCTGGGCGAGCGTAGCCACGATGTTGAGGTTATCCATAGTGTATTTCGCTCCATCGCGCCTGTTCGTAACGTTTATCACGCCTCGAATCTCTCCCTCAACCTTGATCGGGCAGATAATAGCTGAGAGAACGCTTGTTGTCCGGTGAGCCAAAGGTCTCTGCTTGTCGTCCAGATTGTCGCTGTCCAGAATCATCGGCTCGCCTTCCTGGGCGACAAGTCCCGCAAGTCCCTCACCGACTTTAATCCGGGTTTCCCTTACTACCTCGTCAGGAAGTCCCCGCGCCGCAACGATTCGAAGATACCGGCGAGTGTCGTCCAGCAGCATAATCGAAGCGGCGTCGGCGCCGATTACCTCCGTCGCCATACGGAGAGCGACCTCAAGAGCCGAATTAAGATCCTGGCTGGTCATGAGAACGTCTGACAATTGCTTCATACGCGACAACTCGAGGTTCTTGCGCTCCATGGCGGCCTTTTGAGCTTCGAGGTCCACAATGAGTTTTCTGTTCATCGACAACAAAGTGCGGGCGCACTCGCGGAAATAAGTGCAGATGAGGAAGGCTGATACTATCAATGATAATCGAAGTGTAACTCCGTTTACATTGCCGAGGTCGGTCAAACTTAATCTTAAACCACCCTTTGCCCCGATTATCGGATACGTGTCAACGGCTGTTACGGTGAACGTAAGGAGGATGATTATGGTGATAGCCAACCACCACAGTTGATTGTCCCGCTTTTCAATCTGAGTCAGATTTGAGGTAGAATCCCGTTTGATAGGTTCAGAGTCCCGTTTCGACAACATTGCGCAACTTCCTCTCGGCCAGGAATCCAACCAATACTATCGAAAGTCCCCAATTGCCCTTTTCGGTGACGGTGTTTCGGCATTTCAAATGCCGAAACAAGCCAATCACGCTTCTACGCGGCTTTGTTACCGGCTTCAATATCATCCACTGCCGCAATGAAGCATTCTAAAATTATAGGATCGAACTGTGTCCGCGCATTTGCCCGCAGTTCCTTTATCGCGTCCACATGAGATTTAGCATGCCTGTAAGGTCTCTCTGATGTCATGGCTTCATAAGCGTCCGCGACCGCAACCACGCGCGAAAGCAGAGGGATCGCATCTCCACTCAACCCATCAGGGTAACCACCACCGTCATATCTCTCGTGATGATGCCGTACTATGGAAGACACCTGGGTCAACCCGGGCACATGCGACAATATACTGCTTCCCACGTCCGGGTGGCGGAGTATATCGACCCACTCCACATCTGTCAGGGTTCCGGGTTTATCCAGGACTTCGTCGGGAGTCCCTATATTGCCTATGTCGTGAATCTGGGCCGCGAGTTCAAGAGTAGCCATATCTGCGCTCGACAATCCCAATACGCTACCGGCGGCCAAACAAAGAGTCGTTACTCTGCTCGAATGAGTCGCGGTATAAAAGGACTTGGCGTCGATTGCCGCCGCAAGGGCTTTAATGGCGCTGAACAGCACTTGCGACCGCTCCCGATAAAGCTGGCCGGCGTCTACTTTCCGCCTTTCCAGGTTGCGTTCCAGCACGAGTAGTAGGTGTGGTGTGTCCAGTGGCTTCGATACATAGTCGGATGCGCCGCAGCCCACTGCCGACCGGGCCGCTTCCGTCCCGGAACCGTCGGTCATCAAAACCACGGAGAGGTCCGGGAACATCCTCGACGCGGTCTTTGCCACTGTAACTCCCGGCATGCCGGGAAGATCGATGTCGGAAAGCATGATGTCCACGGCGCGTTGTTTCAAAACGTCGAGGGCGTCGGATCCATTGGGGACGGTGATAACGGTATATTCTCTCTCAGCAAGAGCCTGAGTCGCGGTTTTCAAAACAGATGGGTCACTTGTTACGATCAAAACATTTAACTTGGACTGTGAGTTCGGATCCACTGCATATACCTCTGGAACTGACATACTCGCGCCTGTGAAAAAAAGGTCACTCGCTATGATTTATTATCGGCAGAACGCAGGCAATATTGCAGAGTATTTTACAAATTGATGTCGGGAACTGTCAGTAGGGTGGGGGAGTAAGAATTTATGATATCGTCGAGCCAAACCTTAGTGAAGGAGATTCGGCCATTCAGCGCTAAGTGAATACTACACAACAATCAAGTTGTTCTGTTGTTGCTTCGGTAGCCTGCTGCCGAAGCCGGCGCCGAAGGCGCCGAACCCCTCTACTTTGACGGGAGAGGGTGATAAATTACAAATCCAAACAACAAGGAAGTGAACGATTGCCGGGCATATATGAACGTTTGAAGGGCATCCTCCGAGGCGGCGGATACGACCCTGGCGACCGCGTAAGCGCGCAAGTCAAGGATATAAACGGCGTCGAGCGGCAGGCTGAATTCGAAATAGAAAGCTATTGCGGCGGAGGATTCGCGGGCCAGGTCTACCGGGCAAAATGCGTCCGGTGCGACGGTGATTGGCTGCCAGTCGGACAAGTATTCGCCCTCAAGTTCTTCCGCACTCGCAGCGGTTCGCGGAGAAAATTCCGCGACCTCCTTTACTTCCTTGCCTTCCAAAGCCCATTTCCTCATCAATACAACGAAGCGGCCGTGCGAACCGGCCTGTTTATTACGAAACTTCTCAGATGGGTGTCGCAAGTGGAGTTCGGTTCCCAATCTTCCATCAACGATTGCTACGGGACGTTTTGGGACGAACACGTTGGCTCATTCGCGGAACTCGATGAATGGGTAGATGGCCGAGTAACTGACCCTGACGTTGACACGGGCATCTTCACAAGATATTTCCACAACAGACGCGCAAGAAAGGCATTGCAAGGTGGCGAGTCAACCGGAGCAATGATTCAGTCCGACAGTGAAATCGCAAAGAAACGGACATTTATGGCCGCATTAGTAAGAATATGCGCCGATCTTGGAATCGAAGACCTCGCCAGGCAGGTATACTGGTGGACCGGCATGTCGCAGGCTAACGTCCTGACGCGCAACTCCGGGACGGATAACAGTGAGTTCGTCTGGGTCGATAGAAGACCCGGACTGCCGGGTTTCCTCTTGTCACTAGGTGACTTCCCGCTTCTCATAAAAGCGATATTCCGAGGTTCCATACCGCCGTTCGACCGCATAGATTTCAAGAAGCTTCGAGCGTGGCCTAAAGCTCCCGACCGCGCCGCATGGACATCCATAGTAGATCAACTCAAGTCCATTGACGAAGAATACCACAGTTCGCAAATAGATCTGATCGGCCACAACGTCCGCCTTTTGACAAGCAAGAAGCTGAGAATGGACATAGCCCGATCAATCGCCGGCTACTGGCGGCGCAGCGGGCGGATAGACGAGAAAGCCAATGAGAAACTGTGCGGCGGCGGTCTGCGTATGCTTCCACATTTAATTCTAGGCTGTGTTCCCATCATAGGCCCGCGACTGCACAAATTTTACGGCAACTCGGACTACCGGTCTCATGTGTGGCGAATGCTATTTAACGGCAAATACAGATGGGACTATTTGGACCACCATCGTAAGGTCGATTTGGCGATGTGGCTGCGCGACAACCGTATATGCGAAGCTCGCGCGGAACGGGTTTTGGATTCACTTCCGGCTTATTTCCGCGACCGCTTCTGCGGTTTCTGGGTAATAGGCGTTCCATTCTTCGCGGCTCTTCCCAAAATAACGAGCTTACTTGCCTGGCCGGTTTGGTCTTTTGTTGTGATATATCTAGTAATTGCCGCCATCATAACGCTTCCCCCTTCCTGGCAAATGCTCTTCACTAACTGGACTCACGCCAAGAGTATGATAAAGAGGCTGTTCACAAGCCCGTTCAAGTATCTATTCGTGCTGTCCTACCGGCGCCAGGTAAACATGGACTGGGTTAAAAATCGGACTGAGGAGGACATCAGGCACGGTTATGTCAGCCGGGAAGAAGCCGACGTCTTCATTTCCATAGCCGGAGCGGACGCGATGCAGCAATACGTCACCGGCATAATGGTCACTCTTGCGCTGCAGCCGGCCTCGGAGATAGTCTTCATCATATTGGGGAGCGTGTTGGGAATACAAGTCTCAAAGGATTTCCCTGGTTTCCCTGCTATAAAACACAGCATAGGCAAATTTGGATGGTGGGCAATTCCTCTTGTATTCATGGTTGTTGCCATCTCTCCGGCAGGCATATTGAGGTTCCTCTACTGTATTACTCAATGGATCAGAAACCGCCATGTACCTTATGGTACGGCGACCTCCCTATCGCTGTTCAGGGCAATCGGCGACCTGGCTTTTATGGTACAAACAGCCAAGACATACCCGCAGTTTTCCGGTTATTTACTTACTTCGAGCGTCTGCCACTTGGTGAACATCGCGCCGGTTTTCGGCGAGCGAGGGGGGCTATTAAACATTTGGGCGGCGACCGTTTTACTAAGCTGGCCGGCGTCGTTCAAAGCCTGGCGGCAAGAGAGGAAAATTCTTTTAGCCACAGATGGACACAGATAAACACAGATTATAAAGGGAGTCGAGGAAAAACTGCTATGCTTGTTCTTTGAAGCCTAAGCTCTCCATCAGTGTTTCAGCATTTCAATACCTGATTTCAACCCCTTCCCCATTACCTCGCCAAGCGCTATAATCTGTTGTTTGCGCCAGGCAGCCTGGCGGCCAACATAAGTATGACTAACCCGCTTTTGCGGGAATATATCGGGGAGGAAATATTAATGAATATGATGAGCGCATCAATCGAGGGTGTGATCGCGCGAGAGATAATCGATTCTCGCGGCAATCCTACTATCGAAGCGGACGTTTATCTTGACGACGGCACAATGGGAAGAGCGGCCGTGCCCTCAGGCGCGTCCACTGGCGCTCATGAAGCCGTTGAGTTGCGTGATGGCGACAAAACGCGTTTCGGCGGCAAGGGTGTTCTTAAGGCCGTTGAAAACGTGAACGATATTATCGCGCCTGAATTGATCAATTTGTATGTCAACGATCAAGTCGGCATCGACAGGATGATGATCGACCTCGACGGCACGCCGAATAAGGCCAAACTGGGCGCAAATGCGATTCTGGCCGTTTCCCTCGCCGTAGCTAAGGCCGCCGCGGAGTCCCAGGGCGTTCCGCTCTACCGCTACATCGGCGGGACCAACGCCAATACGCTGCCCGTTCCCATGATGAACATCCTAAACGGTGGAAAGCACGCCGACAATAACGTCGATTTGCAGGAATTCATGTGCATGCCCGCCGGAGCCTCGACCTTCTCCGAAGCGCTTAGGATGGGGGCCGAAGTCTTCCACAGCCTTGCCAAGGTTTTGAAGGCGAAAGGCCTAAACACCGCCGTCGGTGACGAGGGAGGATTTGCGCCCAATCTAAGCTCCAATGAAGAAGCAATTCAGGTAATAATCGAAGCAATCGATAAGGCCGGTTATACTCCCGGCGAGCATATATTCATCGCTCTCGATCCCGCCGCGACTGAGCTATATCAGGACGGCAAGTACGTATTCGCTGGCGAAAGCGTTACGAGATCGTCCGAAGAGATGGTCGATTATTTCGCCAAGCTCGTCGACAAATATCCCATCATCTCTATCGAAGATGGTATGGCGGAAGATGACTGGGACGGCTGGAAGCTTTTCACCCAGCGGCTCGGCTCCCGAATTCAGATCGTCGGCGACGACCTCTATGTAACCAACACCGACCGGCTCCGCAAGGGAATCGAGACGAGCGCGTCGAACTCAATTCTGATAAAGTTGAACCAGATCGGGACACTGACCGAGACCCTTGACGCAATCGAGATGGCAAAGCGAGCCTCCTTCTCCGCCGTGGTTTCACACAGATCAGGTGAGACAGAGGACACGACAATCACCCATGTCGCCGTTGCGACAAACGCCGGACAGATCAAGACCGGCGCGCCGTCGAGAACCGACCGCGTTGCCAAATACAACGAGCTTATGAGAATCGAAGAGCAGTTGGCCGATGACGCCAAATATCTCGGACTTGCTGCTTTTTACAACATTCGCAAATAGTGACTATGCCGCGGGAACGGCATAATCTGAAATCGATAATCGTTGTTTCGGGATTTGAGGGTTGGCAAGCAAGACCAATAGTTTTACATTGAAATGCCTTAGCCAACCCGGAAATCCCGAAACCGCCTTCCGCGGCATAAAGTAGATAGGTTGAACCAATCGTGCGCAAGACGAAGATAGTCTGCACAATCGGCCCGGCCAGTTCCTCCCCGGAGGCGCTGGCCGCGCTTATAAAAGCCGGGATGGATGTTGCCCGGCTGAACTTCTCGCACGGCAGTTACGAAGAGCATGCCGCTCGAATAACCGAAATCCGCCGTATATCAACTGAATCAGGCCGCCTGGTTGGCGTATTACAGGACTTGTCCGGCCCCAAAATCCGCCTGGGGCAACTCGTGCAGGACCCGGTCTGTCTGGAACCCGGCCAGAAGTTCACATTCACAAGCCGCCCCGTTCCCGGAGATTCGCATGAGGCTAACCTCCCTCACCCTGAGCTTATCAGCCAGGTTAAAAAAGGCGCGCTGATATTCGCCGACGACGCCAAGCTTGAGTTCAAAGTAATATCTGTTACCGATACCGACATAGTAACGAAGGTGATAATAGGTGGCCCGCTGGGATCGCGTAAGGGAATCACCGTCCCAGGCGCGGCGCTTCCGATTGCCGCCCTGACGGAAAAGGACAAGGCCGATCTCAAATTCGGCCTCAAAGCAGGCGTGGATTGGGTCGCAATGTCATTCGTTCGCTCGCATTTGGATATTGAACCGATTCATAAGATAATGGAAGATGCCGGCATAAGCGCGCCCGTCATTGCCAAGATCGAGCGCCCTGAAGCCGTCCGCGATATAGACGCAATAATCGCTGCATTCGACGGCATTATGATCGCCCGTGGTGACCTCGGTATAGAGTTACCAATCGACAAGGTCCCGCTGATCCAGAAGTCGATCATCAAGAAGTGCAACAAAGCAGGGAAGCCGGTAATTACAGCGACCCAAATGCTCGATTCGATGATGCGTAACCCTCAGCCTACCCGCGCCGAAGTGACCGATGTGGCAAATGCGATTCTCGACGGCTCCGACGCCACAATGCTTTCCGGCGAGACGGCGGTTGGCGACTTCCCGGTACGCACCGTGCAGATGATGGCCCGTATTGCCGTAACCACCGAGCGCTCCCTTCCGTATGAGGCTATATCGCACTCAAAATACGTAAGCGCCGCCGCCACTGTTACGGACGCCATCGGTGAAGCCGCGGCGGAGCTTACTTACGGTCTCGGATTATCGGCAATAATAACCAGCACGGCGACCGGCGGCACGGCGCGGCGGATTTCAAAATATCGTCCAAGAGCGCGAATAATAGCAGCGGCTTCGAGCGCTTCCGTGGCGCGGCAACTGACACTTTCGTGGGGCGTAATCCCTCTAAGCGTACCCATTTGCCAAACGACTGACGAAACAATCGAGCAGGCTATCACGGCTGCAAAAAAAGCCAAACTGGTCAAATCCGGCGAGATGGTCGTAGTCACCGGCGGATTCCCGGTCGGCGTCCCCGGCAGGACGAATCTTATAAAGGTAGAGAGAGTTGATTGAGAAGACAGGGTCTTAATCACGAAAACACGAAAGAGAGAAAGCACGAAAAGGAAAGAATATTTAACCACAGATGGATACAGATGAACTCAGATATGAGGTGAGGGTTGAGAGAGCCAGACTGGGTGGCGATTTCCGAATCCCCAAATTACCCTCCACTCCCTCTACTCCCTTCATCATCTGTGTTTATCTGCGCTTATCAGCGTTAATCTGCGTTCTTCCCTAAACTATACCTTTCGTGTTTTCATTTTTTCGTGCTTTCGTGATTAGGTAAAAAGGAGCTGCTGAATTGGCAAAAATCCCATACTCAAAAGACAACCTGTTCGGGCGAGGCCCGCAGCGCGAGTTCACCGGCGAGAAGCTAAAAGAGATTGCTTTTCCACTTGGAGGAATAGGTACGGGAACCATTTCCCTCGGCGGGCGGGGCAACCTGCGCGATTGGGAGATGTTTAACCGGCCCGCGAAAGGCAAAAACCCGCCGTACACATTCATCGCAATCTGGGCCAAGAAGGCCGGCGCTGAACCCGTCGCGAAGATTCTGGAATCCCAACTCCAGCCGTCATTCGCAATCGGCGCGGGGATGCCTCCACAAATGATGTGCGGGCTGCCAAGACTTAAAAACGCCAAATTTCGTGGCGAATACCCTCTCGCCTGGATAGACTTCGACGACCCTGATCTGCCGGTTGATGTATCTCTTTCGGCTTTCAACCCGTTCATCCCGCAAAACGGCAAGGATTCCGGCCTGCCCGTTGCAATCCTACGCTATACAGTCAAGAATAAAACCAATGAGCCGGTGGATGCGTCTATCGCGTTCTCAATCGCCAATGTGATCGGCTATGATGGCGCCGGACCAATGCGCACAGAGGCCGACTATCTCGGCCAGAATGTCAACGAGTTCGTCGAGGACAAGGGATTTCGCGGACTAAAGCTGATTTCCAAAAAGACTCCCGACGCTGAACCTCGCCAGGGTTCTATGGCTCTGGTGACGACTTGCCCGGATGTCGACGTTCTCCCCGCCTGGGAGCGAACCGGTTGGTGGGATGGAATGCGCCTGTTCTGGACCGACTTCAGCTCGGACGGCAGACTTACAGACAACGGCGTTCACAACCCTAGCCCGGACGGTAAATCCGACGTCGGCTCCCTTTGCGCCCGCGTTTCGCTCAAGCCTGGCGAATCTAAGGACATCACTTTCCTGCTCACCTGGTATTTTCCGCACAGGGGCGCGGACGGCCACACCGTCGGCGTTCTCCACAATTGGTATTACACCCAGTTCGCAAGCGCGTGGGATGTCGCCAAATACACGATTAACAATTTGGACAGGTTGGAGAAAGAAACATGCCTATTCCACGACAACCTGTTCTCTTCAACCCTACCGGCGGTTGTGCTCGACGCGGCTTCGGCGAATATGTCCATAATGCGGACTACTACCTGCTTCCGCACCGACGATGGGCGTTTCTTCGGCTACGAAGGCTGCGGAGACGACCGAGGCTGCTGCCCGATGAACTGCACCCACGTCTGGAACTACGAGCAGGCCGTGGCGTTCCTATTCCCGGAATTCGAGCGCTCTATGCGCCTCACCGACTACGAAACCAACGTCTTTGACGACGGCAAGATGGCCTTCCGCACCAATCTCCCTCTCGGCAGGGAACTGTGGAAATTCCATGCAGCCGCCGACGGTCAGATGGGTTGTATTCTGAAACTCTATAGAGAATGGCAGTTGTCCGGTGATGATGAGTTCCTTAAAAAGCTATACCCTAAGGCCAAAAAGACCCTGGAATACGCCTGGAAGGAATGGGACAAAGACCGCGATGGCGTGATGGAAGCAATCCAGCACAACACCTACGATATAGAGTTTTTGGGTCCAAATACGATGATGGGAAGCCTCTACCTTGCCGCCTTAAAAGCTATGGCGATCATCGCCTCCGAGCTTGGCGATATGGAGGCCGCGACGCAGTATCGAGAAGTTTACGATAAAGGCCGCGTCAATCACGATAAGGCGCTCTGGAACGGCGAGTTTTTCGTACAGAAATATGACACGGATAAGGTTTCCAAATACAAGTCCGGCGAAGAAGGGGAGAATCAATCATGGCATCACTCAGCTATCCAGCCTGGCAAGACTCCCAAATACCAGTTTGGTGAAGGATGTCTTTCCGACCAGATGCTCGGCCAGTGGTTTGCCCACGTCGCGCAGCTTGGCTATGTGCTCCTCGAACCCCATGTAAAAAAGGCGATGGAGTCGGTGTTCAAATACAATTGGCTGAGCGATTTGTCCAACCACTACAACTGCCAGCGGACTTATGCCCTGAACGATGAAGCGGGGCTTATCCTATGCTCCTGGCCGAACGGCGGGCAGCCAGCGCTCCCGTTTGTCTACTCGGACGAGGTTTGGACAGGCATCGAGTATCAAGTTGCCGCCCATTTAATCTACGAAGGCATGGTCAAAGAGGGACTTGCAGTCGTCAAAGGCGTCCGCGACCGTCATGACGGCCTCCGGCGCAACCCCTGGAACGAGTTTGAATGCGGCCACCACTACGCGCGCGCAATGTCAAGCTGGTCACTGATACTCGCCCTGAGCGGCTATCACTACTCCGCTCCCGAAAACCGAATCGGATTCCAGCCGCGAGTCAACGCCGAGGATTTCCGCGTGTTCTTCTCGACCGGCTCCGGCTGGGGGCAATATTCGCAGAAGTTGAAGGTTGAGGGTTTAGGGTTGAGGGAAGGGAACTCCGCGCTCGACACCGAGATAGATATTGCCTATGGCAAGTTGTCGATTCGGACCATTACTCTCTCCTGGCCGGAAGGCAAGTCACCAGCTAATCCGAAAGTAAAAGCTGCAATCGACGGCAAATCATTGAACGCTCAAATTACAGCCGACGGCGGCGCGTTGACGGTTACGCTACCCAAGACTGATATAACACCAAGCGCACCACTGCGAATTCTGGTAACTGGATAAGCAAATGTCACTATGTCTCCAGGTATGATACCTGGAGGCATAATTCTATCCTTCTATTCTATGCTTGGGGACACGCTTTGGGCGTGTTCAAAAACCGTCATTCCGAGGAGGAACGACGAGGAATCTGCTTTTCGGAGACTCTGAATCGTGCTTAAAAGCAGATTTCTCGCTTCGCTCGAAATGACGTGTCGTGCCGTCCACCGGCTTTT
>JAUSEB010000023.1 GCA_030650495.1 Armatimonadota bacterium
ACGTCAGCGGCGTTCGGGTAGAGAAGACGGCGCATGGACGGACCATCGGTCAGATAGTGGAAGTGCGGGGAACTCCGGCGACCAATACGAATGGCGAGCGCTATATTTCCGCGACCACGACAGATCTCAATGGTTCGGGGAACGCCTCTGAGATCACGCTGACAAACTTGGCTTTGGGCGGTGAATATCTGTTGTACAACTCGATTACCGGAGCCGGGCAAATGGGCGTGATTAACGGTTTAGGTTTGAACAACATCGGCCTACTTGTCAGGACTAACGGCAGGTGCTCGCTCAATCTGGCCAATCCGAACAATGGCGGTGACTACTACGGAGCTTATTATCTGTTTATAGATGATGGGAGCGGCGTTAAGAGTCAATACAGGGCCTCCGAATTTTCGTATTTGGAAGTAAACGGCATCAAGGTCGAGGTGAATGATCCCAATATAGCCTTTGGCGACTTTGTTACCGCACGGGGGATTTCATCCATCGAGTTGATAAATGAAGTTTACCAGCGCCGTCTACAGCCAAGACCAGGGATGGGCGATGTTGTGAGGTTGCAGTAGTTAGAAGTTAGAAGCTAGAAGTTCTGTTGCATTGGTAGCCTGCTGCTTGCCTGCGTTCTTTTCTGGACATAACTGCCCCTCGCGGAGGACATGGCCGCCTCGGCCTCCAAGTGTATATTAGAGAATATCGTCACTTGGAGGTATGCCGTTGGCCGCTGGAAAACCTAACGTAATCGTCTGTCTGCTTGATCAGCTTCGCGCGTCTGAAGTAGGCTGTTATGGCAATGGCGTAGTACGCACGCCGAATATGGATCGTTTGGCTAAAAATGGAGCGCGCTTTGAGATCGCTTGCTCAAATAATCCCGTCTGCACTCCTGCGAGGGCGATAGTCCTGAGTGGGCAGTATAGCCGCACTTGTACAGGAAGCCTCACAAACTGCGCCGAGCCTATAATGGAACGTATTCAATTTCCCAATCCGACCCTGCCGGAGGCATTCAGAAACGCGGGTTACAAAACAGGACTTATCGGCAAATGGCATATTGCGATAAATCCCGCGCTTCTGGGATTCGATACGGTTTTCTATCCGCTTCTTGCGCACCGCTACACCGGGCAGACTTTCTTCAAAACAGACGGCGGCAGCTTCACGACCGACCGCTTCTGCCCGGACGTGGAGCAGGAAGAGCTATCCAAATGGATCCCGGATCATAAGGATGAGCCATTCTTCCTATACTACAATATCTCCCAGCCGCATATGCCGCTTGACGATATGCCGGAAAAGTACAAGACGATGTACTCGCGAGACGATGTTCCTCTTAGAAAAAATGTGTGGCAGGACGGCAAGCTCTCCGAGAACGAGGAATGGTTCAGAATATACCTCTGGGACTTCTTATATTACGCCAAGCACCTGCCGCATACGAACCGGTCTCTGGACGGCTTCGACCTTCGAGACCTTACGGCGCTGTACTACGGCGCGGTCACCTGGGCGGACGACCAGTTGGGCGGCCTCTTGCGTATATTGGAAGATAACTCGATTCTCGACAATACGATAATTCTCTTCACTTCCGATCACGGGGACAATCTCGGCAGCCGCGACCGATATAATAAGGACGTGCTTTACGACGAGGCGATTCGCATCCCGATGATGTGTCATTGGCCGGGAGGGATAGCGCCTCGGACTATCGACACGCAGGTGGCGTCTCTGGTGGATGTTGCGCCGACTTTGCTCGGCCTGGCCGGGGTGGATTGTCCAAATGGCGTTCAAGGCACGGATTTGTCGAGCGTCGTAAACGGCGAAGCGGAATCCGTCGGCCCGAATGCCGCTTTCATAGAAACCACCAGCCTTACCGCCGGAATTCGCACCCGTTCCCACCTTTACGGCGTGAAGGTGGCGGAGGCGTCCGATGGCAAGCCTCATGCGACGGATGAGCCTATCATGTTCTTCGATGTAAACGCCGATCCTCTGGAAGAGCGCAACCTTGTCGGAACCAATGAGCAGGGTAAACTTGCCGGCGAATTGCACGAACGGTTGATGGAGTGGGATGCGAATACGCCCTGGATGTCTTAGTTAAAGAGTTAATCTTATACAGAGTTGGACAATAGGGTAAGCATGAAAAAACTCCCGCTTAACCAAAAACTATGCCGATAAATAAACCTAATATCCTTTTTGTATTTGCCGACCAGCTAAGAGGTTCATCACTGGGCCATGTTGGAGAGGAACCGGTCGTAACGCCCAATCTGGACGCTTTTGCGCGCCAGGGTGTCAGGTTCACGCGCGCCATTGCCAACACTCCTCTTTGCTGCCCGATGCGAGCTTCGCTATTGACCGGGACTCATC
>JAUSEB010000038.1 GCA_030650495.1 Armatimonadota bacterium
GCCGCCAGTATCAGAACCAAGCGCTCCCAGGCACTCGTCCGCCGCAACCGCCGCCGCCGAACCACCGCTCGATCCTCCGGGGGCCATATCGGTGTTCCAAGGGTTGCGGCTGGCGAAGAATCCGGAGTTCTCCGTGGAGGACCCCATCGCGAACTCGTCCAAATTGGTCTTGCCGACCATCACGGCCCCAGCCGCCGCCAGTTTTTCCACCACCGTCGCGTCGTAGACCGGTTTATAGTTATACAAAATCTTGGATGAGCAGGTGGTGAGGATGCCGCGAGTGCACATGTTGTCTTTTATCGCCACGGGAATTCCCGTCAGCGGACCAATTTCCTCGCCGCTCGCGATCTTTTTATCGGCTTCATCAGCCGACTTCAACGCAATGTCCGCGGTGACGGTTACGTACGATTTGACTTTACCGTCTACAGCTTCGACTCTCGCCAGAACCGATTCCGTAAGCTCTCTGCTTGAGACCTGTTTGCTTTTCAAAAGTTCATGCGCTTCGTGGATTGTCAACCCGGCTAGATTTATATCGGCCATAGTTTAAGTCTCCACTATTCTTGGCACGGCGAAGCAATTGTCTTGCTGCTCCGGCGCGTTGGCCAGCGCTTCTTCGACCGGCAACGACGGACGCGCCTTATCTTCCCTGAAAACGTTTTCCACGGGAATAACGTGCGAAGTGGGTTCGACATCGTCGGTATCGAGTTCCTGGAGCTTATGGAAATGCTCTAGTATCTGATTGAGGTGTCCCGTCAGCTTATCTTTCTCTTCGCCGGTCAGTTCAAGCCGCGCGAGGAATGCGACCTGCTCGACTTGCTCCCTGGACAGTATCACGTATAACGCTCCTGATTTGAACATATTGCCGCATAATTATACCATCCGTGGAGGCTGCATACAACCGCGATTTGAGGGAGCAGGGGAGTTGAGGTCGAGGGAGTCCAAAGCTGTCAGCTGACAGCTTATAAACCGTCAACCGCCAACCGACTAAGCGGCATTTGACAGGTTATCCTGATTTGCCTGGCGGTTTGCGATTAGCAGGCGCTCGATAGAATCGGCAGGCTCGGGACGGCTGATGAAATAGCCCTGGATCTCATCGCACTTGAGGGAACGCAGGAACTGCAACTGCTCCAGGGTTTCAACTCCTTCGGCTACGACCTTTAACTTAAGGCTGTGCGCCATGGCCACTATTGCCTTGGCTATAGCCGCGTCATCTGAATTCGTGGCGATCTCTCTTATGAATGACTGATCTATCTTAACGGCGTCAGTCGGGAAACGCTTCAGATAACTGAGCGATGAATAGCCGGTGCCGAAATCATCAATGGATATCCTGACTCCCTTCGACCTTAACACGCCAAGGATTGTAGTGGCGAGAGCCGGATTCTGCATTAGAGTGCTTTCCGTAAGTTCCAGTTCGAGGTATTTGGCATCCAGACCAGTTTCGCTCAAGACTCTCTCCACCGTCCCTATCAAATCCTCCTGATGCAACAACCGCGCGGAGATATTGACCGCGACCGTCATCATTGGAAAGGCCGCGTCTTGCCAAACCTTGTTCTGCCGGCAAGATGTGCGGAGCACCCATTCGCTGATTGGCGTGATCAACCCGGTTTCTTCAGCCAGTGGTATGAATTGCATAGGAGGAACCAGACCCAGCTTAGGATGCTGCCATCGAACCAGCGCTTCCACGCCCAAAATTTCTCCCGTCCGAACATCCACGCGCGGCTGGTAATAAACGCGTAACTCATCCATCTCCACAGCCTTACGCAAATCGTTCTCCATCTCCATTCGCTCAAAGGCCTGCGCGTTAAGGGCGTCGGTATAGAATTGGCAATTGTTTCTGCCCTCGTCTTTAGCTCGATACATTGCGGTGTCGGCGTTCTTGACCAGAGTTTTAACATCGCTCCCATCCGATGGATACAGGCTTATACCTATGCTGGCGGTGATGAACATCTCTCTTCCGCCGAGCACGAATGGATCCGAAAGAGCCTTCAGCGCCCTTTTCGCGATAATCGCCGCGTCCTGAGCGGTCAAGATATTTGCCAATGTTATGGTGAACTCATCCCCACCCATTCTGGCCAATGCGTCCACATCACGCACACATTTTTCCAGCCGTTCGGCTACTGCCTTTAGCAGCAGGTCGCCCACGCTATGTCCCAGGGTGTCGTTGATGTTCTTGAATCTGTCCAGATCCAGGAACATCACCGCAAGCAGGCTGTTCTGACGCTTGGCCTGCGCCAAGCTCTGAGTCAGACGGTCGGCGAATAACAGGCGGTTTGGCAGGCCGGTCAGATGATCGTGATGAGCCAGATGGTTCAGCCGTTTTTCGTAGGTCTTCTTTTCGGTGATATTACGCTTAATAGCGATGAAGTGTATGATAGTCCCGGTTTTGTCTTTCACGGGCGTTATTGTTACGTCGTCAGTGGATATGTTGCCGTCTTTGCGGCGGTTGGTCATCTCGCTGTGCCAGGTCTCTCCCGCAAGGATAGTGTTCCAGAGGCCGGAGTAAAAGTCCACCGTGTGCTTTCCGGACTGGAGGATGCGGGGATTCTTTCCAATGACTTCTTCAATTGTATAACCCGTTTCTTTTTCAAAGGACGGATTTACGAATTCTATGTTTCCTTGAGCGTCAGTGATCACGATCTGGTCGCTGGTGGCGTTTATGGCTGAAGACTGTATATGCAGGTCGGCCTCCGCCTGCTTGCGTTCGGCAATCTCTTCCTTCAGCGTTTTGTTGGCCTTTGCCAGTTCCGCCGTTCTTGCCTGAACTCTGGTCTCCAACTCGTCATGAGCTTTGCGAAGCGCGTCTTCGGCTTTCTTAAGCTCGCTAATATCTACAAAGCTTTCGAGCAAGCATTTCCGTCCGTTCAACGTCACCGGGACAACCGTCTTCACAATCGGCACACTGGAGCCGTTTGCCGTAAGCAACGCGCATTCTTTGTGGTCCACATTTTGATGGTGATCGGTTACAGGGCAATCACCGGAGTTCATTGGACAAATAAACTTATGGCACGTAGAACCAATGATTTCATTCTTGCTCGCTCCGATTGTTTCAACAGCCAGCGGGTTTGCGTCCACTATCTGATGTGTCTCGGCGTCAATGATTATGACGCCGGCTTTTACGGAATCGAAAATCGTCTTGAGCCGCTCCTCACTTTCCCGCAGTTCGATCTGCAAACTCTCCAAAGCCTCAAGAGTTCCGCTGATGGAATCGGCCAATCTCGACAGCTCATCTCGTCCGGCCAGGAACACTCGCGCTGAGAGATCACCGCTGACGCCTATTCTACTGACATCTTCGCTCAGGTGGGCCAGGCGGGAAAGCACAAGACGTTCGAGAAGAAGAAGCGTGACCCCTCCGAATATGATGCCTATCACCAAAGACCATAACAGGAAATAATGTGCGCTGGAGCGGCCCTGCTGATAAACACTCCTGGACGTGTGTACTCTAAGAAGAATGGCCGGCTTTCCATAAACATCTTTTATTACGGTATATCCGGCGATCGAGTTGGCGCTCAACGGCTGGACGAATACACCATCTTTCCCTGTGAGCTTGAGCCGGGCTATCAAGACGTCGTCGTCGGCCTTTTTGGAGTGGAATGGACGCGCTATTAAATTCAAATGCGTTACCTTGGCCAGACGCCGCACTTCCGAAGAGTCGAGAAACCTACCCATAATCAGCGATCCGCGAACCGGCCCTTTGCTTTCGCTTGTTACAATGGGATGCGAGGCTACGACCATAGGCCCTTTAGAGAGCATGACAATCCCTGTGACCTTATGCGTTTCGTTAGGATGACGCAGCAGCGGGCTGTTTGGCGCTAGGTGTTTTGCCAGGCCTTCCGGCAACGGGGTTTGCTTGTCGGTGTCGAGATCAAACCCGGAGCTATACACAATCCTGCCGGAGGAGTCAATAAGCGCCGCCATGTTGATCTCAAGCCCAGCAAATGTGCTGTCCGTGAAGTTAATATCGACGTACCTTTCGTTGTGGTCTTTGATGAAATTGTAAGTGTCATCCCAATGAGCGTAGTCGCCGGCCATAACAGCCATCTTGTCGGCGCTATCGGACATGGCGTCCGCGGCGCGCCTAACGTTTTGCCGGACATTTTCATCTTCGAGCGCGGCAAATCGCCTAAGCGTTATTGTGGACAGAGTGGTGTATAGGACGGTGATTAATCCGACCAGTGTTAATCCAATAGTGATAATTGTTTTTCTGCGTAAGGTCATAGATTTGCCTTTGAACGTGTCTTCGACAATTTGACTTGCGTGTCTGAGTGGCTTAAAGCGCCATTACTATGCCGCCGAAGCGAAACCTCCGGATTTGGGCCGCCGCGCTTCTTCCAAAAGATGGACGAACGCTTCAGCCGGCACTGGCCTGCTCACGAAATAACCCTGCATCTCATCGCAATTCAGCGAGCGCAGGAACTCCAATTGCTCGAGAGTCTCAACACCTTCGGCTATGACCTTCAGCTTCAGGCTATGAGCCATAGCCACTATCGCTCCGGCAATGGCCGCATCATCGGGGTCTGAGGTGATGTTTTGCACGAAGGAGCGATCTATTTTCACGGAGTCGATCAAGAAACGCTTCAAATAACTCAATGAAGAGTGCCCAACCCCAAAATCATCGATGGATACCCGCACCATCATCTCTTTCAGCTTGCGCAGAATATCACCGACCATGTCCGGATTGGAGATCAAGGCGCCCTCTGTGAGTTCCAGAGACAGATACCTTGGCTCCAGCGATGCTTGCTCCAGCGCCTGCTGCACAGTTTCCACAAAAGAGCTTTGTTGAAGCTGGCATGTGGATACATTCACCGATATGTCGAGAGGAGGATAACCCGCGGATTGCCATGCCTTGTTCTGTACGCAGGCTGCTCGCAGCGCCCACTCACTTACAGGAATGATGAGCCCTGTCTCCTCCGCCATGGGCAGGAATTGGTCAGGTGGCAACAAGCCAAGGTCGGGATGCTGCCAGCGAATCAGCGCTTCCACGCCCACGGTTTCGCCAGTCTTGAGGCTCACCCGCGGCTGGTAATGCAGCACAAGTTCTTCTTTCTCTATCGCCCGGCGCAGCCCGCTTTCCATTTCAAGTCTAGTTGACGTCACCACGTTCAACGGCTCAGAGTAAATTTGATACCTGTTCCGTCCGCCTTCTTTCGCGCGGTACATCGCGGTGTCGGCGTTTTTCACCAGAGTCTCGACATCCGATCCGTGAGTTGGGAACAAACTGATCCCGATGCTTGCGGATATGTATAATTCGTGGCTATCGACATTAAAAGGCTCAGACAGCGCCTCAAGAACTCTGTCGGCGACAAATACGGCGTCTTGGGGACAAGTAACATCCCCAAGTATTACCGTAAACTCATCGCCTCCCATTCGCGCAAGGGTGTCCACTTCTCTAAGACATTCTCCCAGGCGTTCCGCCACCTGCTTCAGCAGGCCGTCACCCACGTTGTGTCCCAGAGTGTCATTGATTATCTTGAACCTGTCTAAATCAAGGAACATTACGGCCAGCGCTTGCTGGCTTCGCCGCGCCAGAGCCAATCTCTGGGTGAGCCTGTCACTGAACAATAGACGGTTCGGAAGTCCCGTAAGCGCGTCATGCGTGGCTTGTTCTTGAAGCTCGGCCCGAGCCGACATGAGTTCCGCCTGTAGTTCGATAATCCGCCTGCCCGCCCTCAGACGCACTTTAAGTTCATGAGAGTTGAAAGGCTTTGCGATATAATCATCCGCTCCGGCGGTCATGCCTTCCACAATGTCCTGCTTACCGCTTCTAGCCGTGAGCAGGAGTATGTATATGTAAGGCCGGTCTGTCTGCTTCCTGATCTCTTTGCAGACTTGCAAGCCGTCCATATCCGGCATCATCCAGTCGAGGATGGCCAATCTTGGCGCATCTTCGCCATTCAGTATTCCCCACGCCTCAGACCCATTGGTTGCCACAACAACGGTATATCCCCACTTCACCAGCATTGCTTCCAGCAGGTGGCGGGAGACTGGGTCATCTTCAGCGATCAAAGCTCTCATGCAGCTTCCTCCAAGCCGATAGACTTCAAAACAGGAGTGAGTTTGTCAATCTGCAACACAAGGAATTCCCAAGCTTCTTGCGCTTTGGTCAGATCACCACTGCGTCCGATTTGCTCAAGGTTGAATGCGGCGTCGAACGCTGCTTTTGCGGAAAAATTCCCCACCGATCCTTTAAGCGTGTGCGCCGATCTCTGCAGCGCCTGAGCGTCGCTCGTCGCGATAGCTTCTTTTGCTGCTGATATCAGCCGGGGATAATCATCCAGGAATAGTTGCGCAAGCTCCGCAAGGAGTTCCTTATCTCCATCAACGCACGCCAGCGCCGCAGTCATGTCCAGTGTATTAGAGTCAACTGATTCATCTTTGGGTGAAACCAGGCTACTGATTGCTTCGAATAACTCTTTTGCCTGGATCGGTTTTGAGACATAACCGTCCATTCCCGCTTCCAGACATCGTTCTTTGTCTCCCTTCATAGCGTGCGCCGTTAAGGCCACTATCATAAGATGCTCCCCTGTTATTTTTTCTTTCTCGCGTATTGCGGCCGTAGCCTCGAAACCATCCATATTAGGCATCTGAACGTCCATCAGCGCTATATCGAATGACTCGTTCTCCAGAGCTTCGACAGCCTGTTTCCCATCGTTGGCTACGATAATGGAGTGCCCCCGCTTTTTCAAAATGCTCACAGCCAGACGCTGGTTTACCGGGTTGTCTTCAGCCAGAAGTATATGCAGCGATCTCTGATCTTGCTGAGCAGACGCCAAGTCATGGGCTACGGTTATTCCATTCTGGTTGCGCGAACCGCTGAGGGCGAGCATTATCGCGTCAAGCAATTCGGACTGTTTAATCGGTTTCACCAGGTAGACCGCTATGCCCAAGTCACGGCAGCGAGCGGTGTCGCCATATTGACCTGCCGATGACAGCATCATAATCGTGGCCCCCGCCAATCCGGGAGTGTTCTTTATTTTTTCGGCAAGCGTAAAGCCGTCCATCTCAGGCATTTGGGCGTCGAGTAATACCAGGTCATACGGTTTTCCCGCGTCTCTAGCCTGTATCATCGAGTCCAGAGCCGCCGCTCCACTGGCAACGGCCTCCGGCCTCATCCTCCAGTTCGTAAGGATCTCTTCCAGGATGCGCCGGTTAGTTGTGTTGTCGTCCACAACCAGCACAGGCAAATCCTGAAGGCTTAATGGCTCGTTGGGTGTTCCTATATTAGATTGGGAAGCTTGCACGTCGAAGCAGGCGGAGAAGTGAAATATGCTGCCTTTTTCGGCTTCGCTCTCGATCCAAATGTCACCGCCCATCATCCCTACAAGTTGTGATGAGATCGCCAGCCCCAGGCCGGTGCCTCCGTACTTTCTTGTCGTTGAACCGTCTGCCTGGGAGAACGCTTCAAAAATCAGCCTTTTCTTATCTTCAGGGACACCAATTCCGGTGTCCTTAACCGCGAAATGAAGGCGAATCTCATCATTATTTGTTTGCGATTCAACGTTAACGTGGACAACTACTTCACCCTCATCAGTGAACTTGATGGCGTTGCCGACCAGATTCACGATAACCTGCCGCAGCCGGCGGGCGTCGCCAACCAATCCGTCCGGCACGTCCGGCAGAATGTGACAAGCCAGTTCCAGGCCTTTTTCATGGGCCCTCAGAGCAAGCGTGTTGACTGTATCTCCCAGCGTATCGCGAAGGTTGAAATCGTACTTATCAAGGTCGAATTTCCTGGCCTCTATTTTGGAGAAGTCCAGTATGTCGTTGATTACCGTCAACAGAGAGTCCGCTGACATTTTCACCGCTTCCAGATACTCGCGCTGTTCGATTGTGAGATCAGTGTCCAAAGCAAGCTCCGTCATACCGATGACGCCATTCATCGGAGTGCGGATTTCGTGGCTCGTGTTCGCCAGAAATTCACTCTTTGCCTGGCTTGCCGCCTCCGCGGCCTCTTTGGCTCTTTGCAGTTCCGCTTGAGCTTTTCTACGCTCTTCCTCAACCCCGATGGCCGAAGCCGCTATTCCCAAGAGTTTTTTATCCTCCTGGGTGGGGCTGAACTCTTTTTTATATAGAACGGTGAGAGATCCGATCATTGCCCCGCTGCACTTGATGGTTTTGCCTACGCATGTGTGGAAGCCGTTCTCGGTTAGAGTGGAGCAAGTTTTGTTTTGGGAATCGTCATCCGCACAGGTAATTACGAATACCTCTTCATTATCGCTCTCGGCCATCTCATACCACGCCTGGCCTTCTGATTTCGTCAACAATGGGTGATCTTCAGGCAAATTCCATCTGCCCACGGCCTCCATCGTTTCACCGTTCAACCTGTGGTAGATTGCGCAAGACGCTCCCAGCAGTTCGCCGCACAACGTTGTGAGCCGGACGGCATTCTCATTTGGATCAGGGCCAAAGCTAAGGAAACACTCGTTTAGTTTTGACAGCCTTTTCTCCGCTCGTTTTCGCTCGGCTATCTCCTGCTGCAGCTCCTCAGTCCGCTCCTCAACACGTTTTTCCAGATCGTCATGGGCATTCTGCAGCGCGATGTCCCGCTCCTGTATCTGGGCCAACATCTCATTGAAACCATCAATAAACTGTCCCAGTTCATCTTGTCCGTGCTTTACCGCCCGGATTGAATAATTTTTCTCGACCGACACCACTCTAGCGGTTCGCGCCAAGTGTTGGACCGGCTCGGATATGACTTTTTGGAGCTTGACCGAAAGCAGGAACGCCAGGAAACAAGACGTCAACATGACGACCGCGACTATACCCGCGTAACGTTTGATGCGGGCCTGCATCTCCTGCATATCTGACTGCACGCAGACTGTTCCGATTGACTTGCGGTCGAGTATGATTGTGCGGAATAATATCAGACGCCCGTTCTCGAATCGGTGAGTGTCTTTTTGAGGCATGTGAGGAGCGCGCTCGGATTTTACATCGTGACGTAAGTACTTCACGAACACTTTCCCGGAGGACTTGTATATATGCGCTGAGACTATATGCTTCTCTTCGCTTAATGACGACAAGACCTCCTGAGCGTCCGCTTTGTTCTCAAATTCTATAGCGGCTGTGCTGTTATTGCCGATTATATCAGCCAGGCTGGACAGGTTTTTCACTGCCGCGTTGCGATAAGTGATCATCTCGTATGTTAGAAACGCAGCGCAAGCCAACGCCAACGCAAGAGTGCATGTCAGCATTGTAATGAACATCAGCTTACGCTTTATAGAAAAATCTCTGAACTTTCGCATGTCGGTCCTTCTCCTCCAGGCTCTATTCCTTGACAACCTTGGCTAATCTCAAGAGTTTAGAGCTAATCTTCAGCTTGGCTTTTTTCGCGGCTTCCACATTGATCACGAAACCGATTTTGTTCTGATCCATTGAAAAACCGATGACCCCGCCTTTATTGGCGAAATTGTCTATTTCACTTACTGTAAGCACGTTATTGGTTTTGGCGGCTTCCAATATCTTTGAGAGGTGATTTCGCTCCGATGAGCTTACAAACAAGATGTGACATGATCCAACGCCTTGAACTCTTTCAAAGCGTTTGATTATCAGCCTTCTGTCGCTGACGGTTTTGCCCTTGACCGTCTGTTCAAAAGACGAGCCAAAGGGGTCGTCGCCTATGATGCCGATCACGATCGGCGTATTGGCGTCGCTGAACACCTCCGCCGGCCATTCCACAAACTTGGCGAAGTTATACAAAAACGCCGCTTTTATCTGATACTCGTTCAACTCGGCGACCGAGATGTCGAGAAATGCGGTAGTACAGAGAACGGCGCAAACTCCAATTATTGTCATTTGATTGCGAATACTGGCAATCATTAGCTGGCTCCCTGAGAATCGGATAGTCGATAACTCAGCTATCCTTCTCCGCCAAATTGAGTCTCTCTTGCTGGTATTAAGTTGTTTTCTTAAAAGCTTGCGGTTGATGTTCTTCCACACCGCATCGTTTCTATAGTACGTTGTAACTATAAGTGAGCGCGCGCTAGGAAGACTCGGCTCGACATGTTGATTTATCTCAGTCGCGCGAACAAAGCCCGGACGGCAGGCGTGAATGTAGCCGAATGCTCCTAATCAAGCGAAACGATTCACCGAATACCTCACAATAGATCGACACGAGCTATTCAAGCGGCCGTAACGGCGCAAAAATACCGTTGTTCCCCGTATAATTATCGGTATTTAGTTATTGGTCATTTAGGGCAGTCTGTCAATGTGAGGTCAAACTCTGTGCAACTCACTAATCGCTTCCACTAGCCCAAGGCCCTTTTCGCTAATTGTTCAAAATTCAAAGCCTTTAAGCCCCCTGAAACGGAGTTATTAATTCATCTTCCTTTAGAGCTTGTCCAGAGCGAAACCGAAAGAAGGGGTGAGGGAGGTTAAGTAAAAGACGAATCAAGCAGCAGGCGTTATTATGCCGAGTATAGGTTGCTTGCATGGCGTCTTTCAGGAGCGTTGCGAATTCCACGGAAGTTGCCGGCTCAGCGTCCACCAGAAAGACCACCTTGCCGTGCCTCAAGCCCATCAGATATACAAACCTGCAGTCCTGGTTCACGGCTCGAATGGTTTTCAACTGTGATCTCAGACGCTTGTATTCAGCGTTCGCCGTAAGAGATTCAGACGGCACAGCTTATCAGCCTGATGTCCCATTATGGCGGTAAAGACCCAGCCGCCAATTAGTATTAACATCAATATCAGGCATGTGCCGTCGGCCAATCTCAGCCAGGAATTGCGCTTGCAGGGTTTGGTTTCAGCGGGCAGCCCTGCCTGGGAATAGGCTGCAATGGCCAGCGCAACGCACATTGCAAAGACCGCTTGCACAAGCTGAGTCGGCGCTCCCAGAGTCTGAGCGAACGTTTCCTGGTTGATGTGTGACGCAGGGAAAAACGCCGCTTTCTCTGTCAGGATAGCGGCTGCCGCGCTGTGTAAAGCCAATGAAAGGCTTCCTGCCAGAAGCAGTCTACGGTTATCCTGTGTTTGCAGGAATTCGCTCAAACTTCAATATCTCTCCTTCACAAAGAGACACTATATTAAATAGTATTGGTTGCTGCCCGAAAGAAAATGAGGTAAATGACACTCCGTGTGTTTGTCCGGACAACTCAGAGGGTACAAGGACGATTGCCTGGACTGACGAACTAACACTATGATCGCAGCAGGTGGACAATGAGGACAATCGGGATCATTCTGGCTTTCGCGCTCGGAGCTTTCTGGGGCGTCGTATTTGCGCAGGTTGCGCGCAACCGTGGCCGCGCGACAATTCGCCTGATTCGCCGCATCACGGCCTCGCCTGAGTCGATTATCACCCTCGTCTCGCAGGTCGAGCGGGAATCCGAAATAATCCCATTTGTGCGCTCCGTGTATATTCTCTCCCAAGGTCATAACTGGGTCCGTTATCGCGTGACTTTAGGCCTGGTATTCAGCCTGGCGCAAGTGGTCTACCGTAAATCCTGGGATAAAGAAAAGCGCTTCATTCAATGGAGAAGCGAGTCGGGATCTTTAAGGCTGGCGCATTCCGGCCGTATAACCTTTTCCCCTACATCGGAAGGCTGGCTGATGCGGCTTTCAACCGAGTATGCTTTTCGAACACCTGTAATAGGTTGGCTTCTGACCGCGCTTGCCCAGGTTCCTTTAGCTTTGGCTCTGTGGATATGGCTCCGCCGCTTGGCAAGTAACGAGCGACGAGAACGTCGTCCGTAGTCCGTCATTCGTATGGCTGGGTGGCGATCTCCGAATCGCCACATTCTCTTAACTCTCATCTCAAAAACAAAAAACTGGTGTTGACATGCCTCTGCGCAGTCCATATAATATAACGTGCGAAACTTAATATAGTCTTTGCGGAACGACCGGACGTTAAGTCCGGGACGGCTTCGCAGAGAAAGCTTCGCGATTTCGTCTTTCTCGGACGCCGCGACGTAAGCCGACCGGGAAGCGGAAAAGCGCCTGCCCCTCGACCCAGCTTAACCTCCAAGGGAAGAGTCCTGGAGATGACCAGGGAACTTCTCTACGGCGCAAATTTCATTTTAGTATGTGATAAGCGCGAGGTATGGTACTGTGGGGCGGTGGGTAATACGCCGACGTAGCTCAATTGGCAGAGCAGGGGTTTTGTAAACCTCAGGTTGCGGGTTCGAGTCCCATCGTCGGCTCCAGGTATGAAATTTTGTTAGACGTGGTGGATTCCCGAGTGGCCAAAGGGAGCAGACTGTAAATCTGTTGCGGAACGCTTCGGAGGTTCGAATCCTCCTCCCACCACCATTATGCCCACGTAGCGCAGTGGTAGCGCACCTCTTTGGTAAAGAGGAGGTCATGGGTCCGACTCCCATCGTGGGCTCCAGATCTAGTAGATAGAAGTTAGAAGTTAGAAGTTAGAATAAGAGATAGCGCTATGCTTCGCGGGCTTGTTTTTCGCCCCGAAGCAAAACGTCGTAATTAAGAAATTATACAACATTAGCATTGGAGGCCATAAAAAATGGGAAAGCAGCGGTTTGAGCGGACTAAGCCGCACGTAAACATCGGCACAATAGG
>JAUSEB010000055.1 GCA_030650495.1 Armatimonadota bacterium
GTACATGTACATGGGAGACAAATTTAGTGATGAGTAACGAGCGATGAGCGATGAGTCAAAAACCGACAACTGACAACCGTCAACCGACAACCCGTATCTACCTTTTCACGAGGGAGAGAGGCGGAAAATAAAAAAGTCACCAAAACGAATTATCTCCACGCTCAACTTGAGCGTGAAATCGTTTCGCGGGAAGCGTTAAAACACGGGGGAAAATGGGTTAAAACGAATTAGCCGCTAGAGGCCGTTGTTTCGGGATTTGAATGGAGCGCAGCGGAATGGAAATCCCGAAACAAACCGCCTATGTATCGGGGACACGGAGGCCAGCATGTTTCGGCATTTGAAATGCCGAAACACCGGATCACGGTCCACGGACAACGCACTACGCACTACGCACGACGAACTACGCACGGGAACTTTAGAAAGGAGACGGCAGTCTGACTACCGAACAATGTCGTTATATATCATATAAGGTTGGGAGAGATTGCGAGATGGCCAGGGCGTTATTTACGGTTCTGTTGGTAGTCGCGTTCACGGTTTGCGGGGCGTCTGTATATGCCGTAAGCGAGAATACGTCCTCCGGCGCCAATCCGCAAAGTGAAAGCGACCAGGAGATACTCAGGCTGCTCAGCCCCAAGGTCACCTACGAAACAAGACGCAAGACGGTTCAGACAATATTGGCTGATCTCACCAACGCGACCGGCGTTCAGCTCCGGATCGGTCCCAGTCTGTCAGCCTGGCGAGTTGGCGAAAGCAGAATCAGCGTTTTCGCCAAAGACACGCCCCTCATAAACTTGATGAACTCCATCGCCCGGTCAATGAAATTCCGATGGACCAGGAAGAACAATGATGGTGTTTGGGTTTTCAGCCTCTTCGAAGACACGAAGGCCGAGGAGGACATGCGCCGCGAGGTGGAAGCTCTGAAACTGGAGGATGTTAAGAAGCGCCGCGAGCATATGGATAAGTACCTCAGCCTGGGCGAATTGTCTTCACAGGATTTGGCGAAAATAAAAGAGACTAATCCGGAATTCTACCTCTACGCGCAATTCGACATCCCCAAATCACTCAAATCACTGCTCAAAGAGGTTCCGGAGCTATATGACGCTTGGGTTGCCGGCGAAGATGTCAAGTTGAGTGTGGCTAATCTGCCCGCCCAGGCGCAGGACGCGTTCATAAATCTGGCCGAGAGTCTATATCGGCATAGCGAAGCGATATATCCATCTCCCAAGTTCAAATCGCTCAAGCCCAGCCAAGACATCGCGATATACTCGACCATACACATAAATGAACCATCTACGTTTAACCGTCTTGGTTGGATATCGTTAGCCGGTAATGATCCTCGGGATGTCTCAGATCGCAATCGCATGCTGGGCGAATGTCTGTTTTTAGACGATCCCGATGACAAGGCCGGTTTTATACGAAGTAAGGCCTATTTGAGAGCTTATGAGGAAAAGCGGCCGGCTAAAGACGTTATGCTAGAGATGAAACAGGAATTATCAGAAGCGCGCAAGGCCGATGAAGCCCGCCATGCGCGGCATGACTATTATGAGGAGCCGTTAATCGAACATCCGGATGACCCCGCGCTGTCCAAGCCGGTGAAGTTAAACGCCAAAAAGCATGAGTTTGACGACTGTTTCGCGGCCCTGGCCGAGGGTTCCAGGCTGGCGGTTGTCGCAGCCGATTACCAACCGGACGAATACACTGATGGATTCACAGATTGGAGAGATATTCTTGACTTTGGGCTGGAGGCTTCACTACAGAAGGTTTTGGACAAGTTCGCGCTCGGTGGGAGATACAACTGGGAAGTCCATGGTCATGTAATCGAATTCCGCCGGCGCGAATGGTATAAAGAGAGACAGGCGATGATCCCTCAAGCGTGGATAAATAAATGGCGCAAGACATTGATTACTACCGGCACGCTCGACATCACCGACCTCGCGGAAATAGCTTCGCTCAAGGATAGCCAGATATACTACATATACGGAGATCATCTGCTCGGAATGGGCAGGGGAGGGGATGGTTGCGAGCAGCCGGGCTGCGAAGAATTCCTTGCGGGAGTGATCTACGGCGATAAGGAATTTCTCAAAGTGTATCACCTCCTCACTCCCAGACAGCGCAAACTGGTCTTCACTCGCGGCGGTCTGGACCTGGGTGGGATGGAACCGAACCAATACAAAGCCTTTGAAAGATTGCTGATCGACCGCAACGGCGCGTACGTCATGGACTCCGGCGCTCAACTCCTCCTGACCGCCACTCGCGCGCAAAAGGGCAAGCGGTATGAATATGTCTTCACAGTCAAAACCTCCGCCGACCTCCCCCCGGTCATGTGGCAGATCAAGACGCCAAAATACGAGAATCCGGATAAGAAGAAAAGCTAATCCGCACTGGAGCTAACAGGCGTTAAGCTGGGTGATGGGTGTTGGGTTTTGGGTGATGAAGTGGGAAGGAGTCGAGAGAGTCACAGGAGTCGGGAGAGTCGAGGGGTGAGAGGGGCGCGACCTGCGGTCTGATCGACCGGGACATGATGTCCCGGTCGCGGTCCCCCGGACATCTTGTCCGCTTGCTACTGAAGGAAATTCACGATCCATCGTGACGGCGTCGGGAGCAGAGCTACCGACGCATCAGGAAAATACCATCAACTAACCTAAAAGCCCCCGAGTGACTGTATGCACGACCCATGATTAGAGTAGTCTCTGCACGTCTACAATAGCTGTTCGGTACCTGGGTGGCAGATAAGGGCGGCTGAGTAGGTAATCACAGAGACTCCGGAACTGTTCAAGGGAAAGACTCGAAATCCTCTCGCCGAATTTCGCAAGCGCTCTAGCAATGGCAGTTGCATACACCAGCCGGCCAGCGCGTGCCGCGCGTATTGACAGGGGGTTTGAAAAAAGCATCTTGCCGACATCCTTAAGAATGCGCAATTCCGCGATGGACGTGTCCCCCCCTAGTAGCCAGTCTGAGACTGATATCCCATGAAGTCGCCCCAGTTCAGTTCTGGTGAAACCGGTGATCGTGATCGGGGAGAAGAGACCGCGACTCTCTAGTGAGATCGGCGTTTCCAGGTCACAATACAGTTCCCATAGCACATTAACATCGTCTTTTGATAGGTCGCCGGAACTGGCCAGAGACCTGTAGTCCTCTCTGCCGAAGACAGGAATTGGTGACGTCGGTTCGTCCGGAATCGCGTCCGGGCGGGCTTCGGCGTCTTTGTCGCACTTGGCCTCAGAGAGAGCCTCAAGGAAATCGTGGGCATTTGCGTACCTTCTTTCGTGATCCAGAGCAAGAGCTTTCAAGGTCACTGCGTCCAGAGCTGGGCTTATCTCAGGGTTGAACTGGCTCGGGGGAGGCGGGGAATCTCGCCTGCTCTTCTCTATGGCCAGCCTGTAGTCTCTCTCGCTCGCGTCGGAATCAAGCTTCGGCAGGGAAAATGGTGAAACCCCGGTCAGCAAGTTGTAGATGATCATGCCAACGCAGAAGACATCGCTAGCTGGCAGAGAGTATCCCCACAGACTCTCGGGTGGCATATAGTGCAGTGTGCCCGAAGCGACAGTCATGCCGGTTACGCTGCACACGGCCTTCGATAGCCCAAAGTCGGAGACCTTGACCGACGGCGGGTCATCTATACCGAGGAGAATGTTGTCGGGTTTCAAGTCACCGTGAAGCAGAGGCGGGTCCAGCGAGTGAACCAGAGATAGCGCCTGTAGCACGTCGTAGGCAATGCGGCAAGACTCCTGGATTGGCAGGCGAATCTGGCTATCAAGGCACTGCCGCAGAGTCCCACCCGGCACGTATTCCATTACCAGGTATCCGTAAGAACCACTGGCGTCGACGTGCTTGCCTATCTCGAACACTTTTACGATGTTCGGGTGCTCGATACCGGCCATCGTCCGCGCCTCACGAAGGAGCGCTTCGCTGTCTTCCCCTCCCGGACGTAACGGCAAGACTTTGACAGCTACACGTCCATGTTGGCTACAGTCCGCCGTGTACACTTCTCCGAACGCGCCCGCGCCCAGGAAATCCTGTATGCGAAAGCGGTCAGCTAACATAGTGCCTGGCTTTAGGTACAATGGTATCCTCCAAATCCTAGCCTGTTCTGATATCGGTGTCGAATCGGCAGCGTCGCGAAGCGTCAACGCGTGCCTGCTCAGGGTACAAGTCCCATAGCTCCCAAACGATTGCTTTGAGATCCTCCATGTCGCGACGAGATAGAGCATCCCTTCCGGCGTTCAGCAGCGTCTCTGCCCTATTGCGGTCGTCAAACTTGCCGGGGTTCGTGTTCATGTCCTGGAACGTGCTTATCCAGAACGGGCCGTATCTGAACAAGACCTGCCAGGCCGTCCCCGCGATCCCCGATCTCTTGCTCTTGAGCCGAACCAGGTTCTCGCCTTGGACGGCTTCGCGCGCCTCCTTGATGTAGGCGTCAAGGATTTCCTTATCCTCGTCCGTGCCCTTTGAGTCTACTACCCCGGTAGCCCAGTCGATCATCTCTTCCAAGTCCGCAACGGCTTTTGGCAGTTCCATAGACGCGACAATCTTGTTTACTCTTTCCGCGAGTGCCTGGCGCTCTTTGTCGGCCTTTTCCAGGTCTTCCTGCGTTGCCGTTGAGCCGGGCTGTGCCAGGCGCCCGATAGCTCCAAGTCCGGTTCGGATCGCCTGGACCTCTTTCCTGACGTGCGTTGAGGCGGTCTCTGGAGCGCGATCGGCCAACTCGACGGCGACAGCATCAAGTATTGCGGCTTCCTCCTCTATCTCCTCCCCCAAAACGCTAGCGTCCACCTGCGGCTTCTCGATTATGAGCAGTCTCTCAAAGCTCTGGTCCAGGAACGGCACGTAGGCCGATATTGTCGGTATGCCGTTTTCATCGACACTCAGCGTCACCGATACCTCCGATCCTTCCGGAAGGTCTCTTGCAATGCCAGTCCCCGTGATCAGTAAGCTCCCAACGTGGCGGTTGTGGTTCAACGTGTCGTACTCGCCCTCCACGAGTGGCATACAAATGACCTCATCCGAGCTGCCTGCTCGTATCACCTTGATCGTTCGGTAGGACCCCGTCTCACTTCGGGGAAGGGGCGAACCCTTTTCAATCAGTGTAATCGCTATCACCGGTGCGTCCTTTCCAATACCGTCCTTAACCGGCAGTTTGTAACTCCTAGGCGATGTCGGAGGGCCGGCTTCGGGGCCGTGGGTAATGCTGAAACTCGCCGGCACAACCGTGACGCTGCTGCCCATGGCGTCGTAAGCCCGAACTGCGAATGTGTTCCGCTTACGGTTCTCCAACATCACTCGCGTCATGAAGGTGCCGTTCACGACCGGCAGTCTGCCGCTTGACCAAGCGCCGTCCGTCCGGGTCAGCTCGACGACGGCCACAGCGGACGAATTCTCCAGCTTTCCAGCGACCATGGGGTCAGTGTCGATAGAAATGGGCTTGTACTCCAGGCCGAGAGCTACCTCCGCTCCGACAGCGCGCGGTCTGACTGAACTCGATAATCTTCGGCTGCCCGCAAGAACGGCGGCCCCACGCGCAACGACGGTCATGGGATCGATTGACACATCAACTGGAATGCGAAGACTCTCCTCGACACGCCGCCTCAGCAACGGTGTCCGTGTGGGTCCACCTACAAGCAGGACACGGCCAACCTTGTCCGCGTACGCGGCGTTCCTTGCCAGCAGGCCCGAGGCTTGACTGATTGCTTCATCGAGCCAACCTTCGATCAAACTCTCGAACTCGAGGCGGGTAATCACGACCGTTTCACGGATCGGTTTACCGTCCAAGTCAGTCACGTTCTCGTCGATATCTATAGACGCCGCGTCTCGTGTGCTAAGCTCGATCTTAGCCTGTTCCACGAGTGGCTTGAGAACCTTGCACAGTTTTTCTTCCTTATCGAACCGCGGCGCCTGCCACTTGTCGGCGATTCGGGGGAGCACTAGCTTCTCCAGTATCATCCAGTCCATGTCGGAGCCGCCGCAGTAGTTGTCACCGGCGTGGTCTAATACGCGCATCTCCCCTTCGTTCGATTCGACGAGTGCGACGTCCAGAGTGCCGCCGCCGAGATCGAATACAAGCCACGTCTGCTGTGTCATCTCAGAGAGACCATAGCCGTATGCCAGCGACGCCGCTACCGGCTCTTGCAGGAGGATTACCTCCTCGAAGCCGGAGGCGTTCCCTGCCCGCAGCGTAGCCTCGCGCTGTACAGCTTCAAACCAGGCCGGAACGGTGATAACCGCTGCCCGCCCCTCCACGTGGCTGGAGAGTTCCTTCAGCACTTCAGCCGACAGTTGCTCGGCCGTCATACTCTCTCCCGAACTCCGAAAGACGAATTCGTGCTTGGAACCCATCATCCTCTTGAACTCAGCGTGAACGTCATCCCACCGCTTTGAATCGGAGCGCGCTGTGTACGCCTTATCTCCAACGTGGATTGTCCCGGCCTGATTCCAGACTACGGAAGGCATGTAATCCCGTTCCGGAATGCCAACGCGGACTATCTCAGGCCCAGTGGGTCCGAATACCGCCGCGCACGAGTTCGTTGTGCCGAGGTCTATTCCAAGGTCAATCGTCTCTCTCGCCATTGCTTGAAGCCCTCCCTTCTCCCGCTGAAGCCACTACTACCTCTCCCTGCCTCTTGAGCTGTCCTCCAATGAACACGCTCGGTGAGATTGTCTGCGTTATCATATCTTTACGGGCATCTGGGTCTGCACTCGGCTCGAACGCCAAAACGGAGAGACTCATTCCGCCGTCGTAAGGCTGATTCGTGTGGTCTTTGCACTCAATTCCAAACTCGCGTAAGCCGGATTCCATTCGGTCTAAGGAAACCTGAATACCGCGCACATCAACCTGACCGGAGGTGTCTTGTGCCCGTTGCAGCTTACGTTTCATTCGCCATGTCTCGATGGCGACCGTAGAGAGTAGTTTCAACAGCCGCTCCTGAATCATGACGGACGTTGGCTGCTGCTGCCTCGGCGTTGACCTTACGCTGTCATCAGCCTTTGGCGGTTTCCGTGGTTTCATCAATGTCCTCCCGAAAGGGCCTTCAAGCGCCGCAAGTCATCGTTGCGCTTGGCCACAAGTTCGTTATACCTCTTCACGAGATTGTTGTGCTGTGATCGTATCTGGTTGTGCTTTTGCACCAGCCGGTTGTACTCTGAAATCAAGTTGTCATAGTAGTTTCTGTCGATTCCTATCCCGTTCTCCACATCCGACTCAATGGGGCGAATCTCCTCTTTAAACACCACAAGACTAGAACTCGCGTCCTCCATCTGTGCCCTCATCTCATCGATCTCGGATTTCCAGGTGGTAAGCTGAGTATCGGCGGTGTTAATCGACTGCTTTAGCGAGTTGGTCTCGATGGAACTATCTGTGAAACTACTGAGATCCCCCGGCGCTGGCGTGGTTGAAGTCGCACTGTCTGGAGTCTCGTTACGCTCTGCTTGCGGTTTATTGGGGATAGAGCCAGTTGCGTGGGATGTGTCACTTGGCCAACTCACCCACACGTAGCCAGCGAGGCATACGGCGGTCAGTATGAGAGCAACTGAACGCATTGTCTTGGCGAGCCAACGAAACCGACCTAAAGATGCGTTGTTTGCGCCACGGTCGTTTTTGGGTTCGCTGCTCGACCCCTTTACAGCAGATGTCACGTCCGGGTAAGCCTGGTCGATGAACGGAGCAATCTCCAATCGATGTGCGTCGACCGTCGCGATCATGCTCGCTCTATCCTTGCTCCACTTCCTATCCAGTTCATCTGAATACCCACGAATAGACCAATTGCAGAGTTCGTTTATGGCGGACATGTATGTCTCGGCTAAGCGTTCGTCCTGTCCGCAATCGACCTCTAGAGGCTGGCCTTCACGAAACTGTACGACCAAACCATACGTGGTGTGAGTATGAACTAGGTTTGTGCTGTGCCGAGTTGACTTCTTGTACGCCCAGATGATGTCGATCGTCCTCGCGATCTTTAGGCCAAATGCTGTGGGGGATATGAGCCATAAAGGCGTCAGTATGTGTGAAGCTGAGAGCGACTTGCCAATCTGTACGTTTTTGTCAATGCTTGCGACGACCAATTCGAGGGGCCCGAAGGTAGCAAGATACCGCGCCACCGGATGGCATGCCGGACTCGCCTTTCGGCGTCTTGATTGCATGAGGCCGTGAATTGACAGCGCAGTGGAGCCGACACACGCGCCCACTAAGAGAAGATGAGGCGCAACTCCGCCGGCTGCGCGACTAACAAAGTGACTCACCTCGTAGGAAAAGAGAAACGCAAGGGATATGCCCAAGATTATCGCACACCACACACAGTTGTTGTCAATACAGCGTCGAATCTGTAAGCCCACATAGCCGTCCCACATTCGCGAACTGTCAGAAGGCGCCGTCGCCTCTTTGGTGAACGCGGCGGCCCGCCGGCATTTATCTATCTGCGACTCAACGAACTCACGATTACCCTCGTTGGCATGAGTTTTTGCTTCTTGGTATTCCGTTAGGGCTGCTTCCCACTTTCCCATCTCTTCATGTTTCCGGGCCTCGTGAACGAGCGCGTGGTATTTCACGACTCGGATGTTATTTTGAATCGAACGCTTCTTAGCGACGGAGGCAGGTAGTTTCATCAGGCGGTCGTACATACCTGCCGCGACCGTGTATTCATCGAGAATATTGTGGAAAGTTACCGCAAGTTCGTCGCCACAGGATAGGACGTGGTCACACACAGGTTCTATCTGGTCTGGGGCAAAGGTGCAGTTGCACGCAGCCTGATATATGGGTGTCAGAGCCTCCATTTCAAAACGCTCAGCTAGACGCCATATAATGGTATCCTCGGCCAAGTCATCCAACTGGGATCTTATGGACTCACATAAAGAGATTGTTCCCTCGAACAGTTGGCGAAATTGGTATCCACATAGCCGTGCTGGCAGCGTCAGCGTGGGATGGAGGCACATCGGTAAGCGCTTTACAGATCGCGCATGCGTCCGCAATCCTGAGATGGGAAACGCAGCCCTTCGCGCGTTCGGCAATGGATTCGAGTAGTGTCTTGCATGCTTGGTCCCTTGAACTTGCTCTAGGAACTGTTTCCTGCGCCGAACGCAACAGGATATCCACCGCGCAGGAATACATCGCCGTAGCGAACTCTATATCGTCCTCGAGATAGGCTGACATGAGTTGCAACAGCCCGCTATCGTGCGCTACATTCACCTTCGTAAGGCCGTCGCAGCTTTGCAGCTCCCGCTCCAAGATGGAGAGCCCGGAAGCCAAATCACCTTGCCCCAGCGCGGCACGAACGGCTGGCGCGGCGTCATATGCAAATGACAACCAGAAAAACGTGTGCAATTCCCGCTTCTTTACGTCTTGGAGCGACCGCCTGGCCCTCTCGATCGTCTCCGGCGTGATGTCCACCTTCCCAAGGAAGCTAAGGTAGTCGGTGGCGCGCAGCGGTGTATTTGTATGGAGGGCGGCGACTCTTTCTTCGCAGGCGTGCCGTATATCGGTGGCAGAGGCGGACGTGGCGACACCGAGAATCCGATACGGATTCCTGATGATCTCTTCGGGAACTCGTGCGAGGTCTTCTAACCTTTCTGGTGTAACGGTGTCCATAGGTCTTTGCCCTGCTGCATTCGAATGTGAGATTATATCGTGCCGAACCTGTGCTTTGCAAACTTCTGCGTTAACAACCAGACTGACAACACATTATATTATAGCAGAGCGGACTGACAAAAAGTGACAGTTCGGACTCCACGGTGGCGACATGGATTATCCTCATTTACGTATCTCTAGAATGTTTGCAAAACGCCAAGAGCCTCCCGTTAAAACTCATCGGGAGGCTCTTTTTCACGCTCAAAATCTGGAGGCGGCGACCGGAATCGAACCGGTGGATAACGGTTTTGCAGACCGCTCCCTTAGCCACTTGGGTACGCCGCCATTATCTGGAGCGGGAGACGGGATTCGAACCCGCGACATCCTGCTTGGGAAGCAGACGCTCTACCACTGAACTACTCCCGCGTTTCAGAAGTCAGAAGTTAGAAGTTAGGAGTTAGAATAAAGCTTTTTCTAACCTCTAGGCTGACCGGCTGGTGGGCGATACTGGATTTGAACCAGTGACCTCCTCGGTGTGAACGAGGCGCTCTCCCACTGAGCCAATCGCCCGCGATTCGCGCTTTCTTTGCAGGGAAATGATCCCTAAAGCCTCCAAATTTTACCCCGGAAGCGTTCAGATGTCAAGGGATTTGGGTTGCGGAGGTTGAGATAGGGTCCGCGCGGTGCGAGACTGAGGGTTGCCCATAGATTGTTTACAGGAAATTCATGCTGTTTGCGCGAAGGTAATTGAGTAGTCAAGTCACCAATAGCCATTAGTCAAGGAGTGTGCGTATGCCGATCAAAGTAAGTATCATCGGAGCCGGAAGCATTGGTTTCACCCGCAGGATGGTCCGCGATATCCTAACCGTGCCGGAGCTGCGGGACACGGAGTTTTCGTTTACCGACATCAATGAGCGAAATCTCGATATGGTCTATCAGTTGTGCAAGCGCGACATCGAGTCCGCCGGATTTCCGGTGAAGATCACCGCTACGCTGGATAGGCGCGCGGCGTTTCGCGACGCCGATTACGTTTTCTCATTCGTTCGCGTCGGGCTTCTTGAGGGTTTTACCACAGACATCGAAATCCCACTGAAATACGGGATCGATCAGTGCGTCGGCGATACTCTCGCTCCGGGTGGAATTATGTACGGCCAGCGGACTATTCCGGCGCTGCTCGATTTTTGCAAGGACATCAGTGAAGTCAGCGCGCCGGACTGCCTGTTTCTCAACTATTCCAACCCGATGGCAATGAACACCTGGGCTTGCGTCAAATATGGTCACGGCGTCAATACCATCGGCCTGTGCCACGGCGTGGAGGGTGGGCATAGGATGATTTCGCGGGCTTTCGACTTGCATCCGTCGGAAGTGGATATTATCTGCGCGGGCATCAACCATCAAACCTGGTACATCAAGGTGACGCACAAGGGTGAGGACCTCACCGGCAAGCTGCTGGAGGCGTTTGAGAACCACCCTCAAATCAGCAAAACGGATAAGGTCCGCATAGATATGCTGCGCCGTTTTGGATACTTCAGCACGGAGTCGAACGGACATCTGAGCGAATACGTTCCCTGGTATCGCAAGCGCCCGAATGAGATTATGGACTGGATTGATCTGGGCGCCTGGATCAACGGCGAGACCGGCGGCTATCTGCGGGTTTGCACCGAGGGCCGCAACTGGTTCGATTACGATTTCCCCAACTGGATGAAGGAGCCTCCCGCGACCTTCAACCCGGAGGACCGCAGTCACGAGCACGGCTCCCGCATCATCGAGGCGCTTGAGACCGGGCGCGTTTACCGCGGGCATTTCAACGTGCTCAACCGGGGCTGCATCACCAATTTGCCGCAGGACGCCATCGTGGAGGTTCCCGCTTATGTGGACGGCAACGGCATAAACGTTCCGATTGTCGGGGATTTGCCTCTGGGTCCCGCCGCCGTGTGCAACGCGAGTATCAACGTGCAGCGGCTTTCGGTCGAGGCCGCCGTCCATGGAGACGACTTCCTGTTGAAGCAAGCGATGATGATGGACCCGCTCACGGGCGCGGTTGCAAATCCGCCTGAGATTTGGCAGATGACCGACGAGATGCTGGTCGCGGGCGAGGAATGGCTGCCGCAATACGGCAAGGCTATCGCCGAGGCAAAAAAGAAACTCGCCTCCGGCAATTTGATACCCACCAAAGAATACGCCGGGGCCGCCCGATTGCACACAAAAACGCTCGACGAGATGCGCCAAGCCAGGGAAGAGGCGAATAAGAACGCCGCTGCCGCCGACAAAGCGGAGTAGGTGGTTGGTAGTCGGTAGTCGGTAGTAGACCGGTGCGACCGGTGTTTCGGCATTTCAATGCCGAAACGAGCAAACAGATTTGTTGCTTCGGTAGCCTGCTGCCGAAGCCGGCGCCGAAGGCGCCGAGTTGTTGTTGCATCGGTAGCCTGTTGTCGATGCTCCGCCGCAGGCGGAAAACTCCCTCTCCCCTGGCGGGAGAGGGTTGGGGTGAGGGGGAATAGATCTCCCGCAGTCCTAAACAGTCAACTATACGCAGCCTTGTAACAGTTCAGGAATAAGGAGAATCTAACGCTTACCGTCATTTAGAGCGGAGCGCAGCGGAGTCGAGAAAACTTCTTTTCGGCTGGATGGTCCCGGAAAAAGCAGATTCCTCCGCTTC
Organism: Armatimonadota bacterium; assembly: GCA_030650495.1. Classification (GTDB taxonomy): domain Bacteria; phylum Armatimonadota; class UBA5829; order UBA5829; family JAUSEB01; genus JAUSEB01. Next base: position 12,210 of record JAUSEB010000055.1, read on the forward strand.
GGTCGGAATGACGGTCTACCTAACTCTGAACTGATACCAGCCTTGACTTCCAGGCTGAATCGGGTATAATAGTTGTAGAAGTTACAACTGTTAGCTCTGGAGGCCCGGATGACAACTATCACCGCAAAAACAGCGCGCCTAGACTTCAGCGAAGTGCTCGCAAAGGCTGCTTACTCAAAAGAACGCTTCGTGATCACTCGCAACGGGAAGCGGGCCGCTGCCATTATTCCGATTGAGGAGTTTGATCTTCTGGAGCAGTTTATGGAATATCTGGAAGATCAGATGGACTTGAGAGACGCAAGAGCGGCATTGGCGGA
>JAUSEB010000056.1 GCA_030650495.1 Armatimonadota bacterium
GCTCGAACTCGTCCCGGATGATTATATTCCCGCCATGCGTCCCGATGTCGGCTGTGTGGTCATAGAAAGCGCGCTTGGGGCTGAGGTAGTATTTGCCGATGACCCAAACCAGACCTGCACCATTAAAGAACCGGTCCTAAAGAGCGCAGATGATATTTATAAGCTTAAAATGCCGAATCCCAACACGGACGGGCTTGTACCCGAAGGTCTGAAACGCATTAAGAGTTTCGTCGAGCGGACCGACGGCCAGGTCTACGTCTCCTGCCTCGATATGGGCGGTTCCATGAACGTCGCCTTCACTCTTCTTGGCAGTATCGAGTTCTACATGCTCAGTTACGACAATCCCGAAGCGCTGGAGTATTTGGCGAATTTCATCGCTGATGTTTTTATCCATTTTGCCGAAGTTTCCATCGAAGCGGCGGGTGGAATCGACCACGTCACCTGCAGCGATTTTCCCTATTGGTGGCATCCTGAGAAATACAAAGGCCACATGTCCGACGACATCTGCGCGCAGTTCTCACCCGCCTTTTTCAATCAGTTCAGCAAGCCGTATAACAACAAGATATACGCCCGTTTCGGCGGCGGTATGATGCACAACTGCGGCCCAAATCCATGCATAAGTGAATATCTCTCCCACGAGCCTCGCATCCACGCGATAGACATCGACCACAACTACTCAAAGAATGATTTGGAGGCCATAAAGACCGCGTTCAAAGGCGAAGGCGTAATCTATTTTTATATGTATAACAGCATCGAAAAGAGCCTGGATGAGTATAAGCGGCTGATGGAGACGCTCGCGCCGGACGTAATCGCCATCCCATGCGTCTCCTGCGGCCCGGACGATGATGTCAAAGGAATCTACAACCAGTTTCTCCAAATATCAAGGGAATACGCTTCCAGAATGAACTGGCGCGGTGGGTAACTAATGAGAATCCTGCTCGTCCAACCTCCCATCAAACATTCCATTCATGACGCTTATAGAACGGAAGGGCTTGGGATCGCCTATATCGCCTCGGCGCTCCGGCAAAAAGGGCATGAGGTCAGCCTTATCGACGCTCACATGCAGGGACTTGACCTGCGCAGGATGATTACGGAAATCCTCTCCCGTAACTTCGACGCGCTGGGGATAACGGCGGCCAACGCCCATCGCAAAGCGCTGATGGAGATTGCGAAGGCGGTCAAATCGGCGAAGCCTGATGCGATTGTCTGCGCTGGCGGTTACTTGCCTTCGCTGGCGCATGACCGGCTGCTGAAAGCTTGTCCGCATCTTGATTTTGTGGTCAGAGGCGAAGGCGAGCTTGTCGCCGTGGAGGTTTTCGGGCGAATAGCGGACGGCAAAGAGTGGCGGGATGTCGCCGGAGTGGCCTTCCGTGACGGCGATGAGATCGTCGCAAATCAAGCCCCGCCGCTGATCAAAGACCTCGATTCGCTCCCTTTTCCCGCCCGTGACGCGCTGAAAGATTCCGCTTTTCCGATCCAGTCAGCCGGAGTCTGCGGCGCGCGGGGCTGCTATAGCTCCTGTTCATTCTGCTGCCTGCGCTCGTTCAACAAGATAAACGGAAGCCGCATCCCACGGTTCAGAAGCCCTGAAAACATAATGGCCGAGATCGAGCAGGTTGTGAAGGAAGTCGGCGTCAAGCAAATCAGGTTCGTGGACGACGATTTCATTGGCCCCGGCCCCAAAATGCGCGCTCGCGTATTGGCCCTTGCTGACCTGCTGCGGAAATCCAACCTCGGCATAACCTTCAAAATAGAATGCCGTGCGGATGAAGTGGACGCGGATGTCCTTCTCCCGTTGAAAGAAGCCGGACTTGCTGAAATCTACCTTGGCGTGGAATCGGGAATTCAGCGCGCCCTGGACACGTTCAATAAGGGGGTCACGGTCGAGCAAAACAAGAAGGCGATCGAGCTTGTCAGGTCGCTAGGCATCAAATTGCGCTGCGGGTTCATAATGTTCGACCCCTATCTTACGACGCAGGAGCTTCAGGAAAACGTCCAGTTTATCAAGGAAATGGGAATCGACAAGGAAGCCGCGGACGGCCCGGCCCCACTGGTAACGCGGCTGAACATCTTCCACGGCGTGCCTCTTATCGATAAGCTGAAAGAAGACGGCCTGCTCGTTGACGACGGCTTCGACTACGACTACAAACACAAAAACCCCGAAGTCGGCCTTATGTTCAAAGCGTCCATGGCCTGCGCCGCGTGCTCCTCGGCGGTGAAGCGGGTGAAATCGGTGTTTTCTGGGAAGCGGAAGGGATAAATCTGATAGCTGACAGCTGTCAGCTGTCAGCTATCAGTGGATAACAACCGATATGAAGCGATTTGTTGTATCGGGAAACCCTTTTCCCGATACTTCATCAATTATCCGGGGCATTTCGGGAAAGGGGTTCCCGAAATAACTGAATGCCGATACACCATTCGGGATTCGGAAATCCCGCTTTGGTTTTAGGGTGGCTGTTCGGAAACAGCCACCCAGGTACTACCACAGCTTCCCATCTGCGTCCATCTGTGTTCATCTGTGGTTTCAATTCTCAGTTATTCAAACTCACCAGCGGCGCCGGTATACGTCCACCCAGCCGCACGAACTCGTCAGCCGTGGCGCATGGAATATCCATAATCGGGCTTTCGCCGAATAGCCCGCCGAAGACGGCACGCTCTCCCGCCTTCTTGCCCGGAACTGGAATAAGCCGGACGGCGGTCGTCTTCTTATTAACTACGCCGATTGCCAACTCGTCCGCCGCGAGGGCTGCTATCGCCTCAGCGGGGGTGTCTCCGGGAATAGCGATCATATCCAGCCCGACGGAGCAGACGCTGGTCATCGCTTCCAACTTTTCGATGCGCAGGCTGCCGTCTTCGACCGCCTTCGCAAGAGCCGCGTCTTCGCACACGGCAATAAACGCGCCGGACATACCGCCGACGGAAGATGACGCAAATGCCCCACCCTTCTTCACGGCGTCGTTCAGCAGCGCAAGCGCGGCGGTCGAACCCGGACCACCGACGCATTTGACGCCCATAACTTGCAATATCTCGCCGACGCTGTCTCCCACGACCGGAGTCGGAGCGAGTGACAGGTCAACAATGCCGAATTCCGCGCCTACGACAGCCGCTACTTCGCGGCCAATAAGCTCGCCAACGCGAGTCACGCGAAACGCGGTGTTTTTGATCTCCTCAGCCACATCGCCGAGATCGATCTTGCCTCCGCTTGCCTTCAACCGCTCGATGGCGCGCTTGACCACACCCGGACCGCTTACGCCGATGTTGACCACGCACTCCGGCTCGCCAATGCCCTTATACGCCCCGGCCATGAACGGATTATCTTCGGGGATATTGGCGAAAACGCAGAGCTTGCAGCAGCCGAAACCATCGCGGTCGGCGGTTCTCTCGGCGGTGTCCTTGATCGCCCGGCCAAGTTGGTAAAGCGCGTCCATATTGATCCCGGCATGTGACGACGCGGCGTTCACCGACGCGCAAAGCCGATTCGTCTCCGACAATACGACGGGCAGGCTCGCTATCAGCGCCTTGTCCGATTTGGTCATTCCCTTTTGGACCATCGCCGAATATCCGCCGATGAAATCGATCCCCAGCTCGACCGCAATTTGGTCAAGAGCGTGGGCCGCATGGATCATCGCATCTACATCATGACCGGCAAGCACATCGCCAATCGGACTGATCGCGACACGCTTGTTGACAATCGGAATGCCGTATTTCCCGGCTATCTCCCGGCAGGCTTCGACGAGTCCACCAGCGCAGCGAAGTATCTTTGTCCGCATCAATTTGCAGACGCGCTTGATGTCACGGTCGGCGCACTCGAAGAGGTCAACGCCCATCGTGACCGCGCGCACGTCCAAATGCTCGCGCTGAAGCATATCAACCGTTGTCAGAATGTCTTGCGGTCCCGGCATTTAGCTTGCTCCCCTCGTCCTCACAGCGCCGATTTCATTAGTTACTCTAAATATGTTCTCGTGCTGCAAATGCGCGCTCAGGCCGAACTCCTCGCCAAGTTTTTCGATGTCAAGCTGAACCTGGTGGATGTCTAGCTGCGCCGGCGCAGCCACGTGCAGAATCATCAATAGATCGCCACTTACGACATGCGCGTAGAAGTCCTCGATGTTGATGTTGTTTCCGGCCAGATATGAAGTCACCCTGGCGATGATCCCCGGCCTGTCTTTGCCGCGCGTAGTCAGCACAAACCTATCCGACGGAGTAGGTACCGCCTCTTGCGGCTCAAATGGCTTCACTCCTACTCCAAACTCTCCCGGCCCGCCCGCGCTCGCCACGGCGGATTTTACGTCTTCCAAACCCACTCCATCGGGAGCCTCGACTGAAATAATAAGGGTGAAATACCCCCGAAGCAGGGTTTGGCTCAAATCGGTTATGTTGCCGCCAAGGCCGGCCAGGGCGCGGGAGACATCGGCGACTATACCCACCCGGTCACGCGCCATTACAGTAACTATATATTCACTGTTCATTGGTAAGTCCTTCATAATAGTAAGAGTCCAAAGTCGGTGAGCAATACCCCCCTCAATCCCCCCTTCTAAAGGGGGGAAGTATTAAGCTCCCCTCCTTACGAAGGAGGGGTTGGGGGAGGTTGAAAATCGTACTAATCAAGAGTGAACCGTTACCTCATATATCCACTACTTATCCGGCGTTGCCCGGCGTTCCTTTGCGCAACGTTTTCAAGCTTGTTGACTGGGTATAAACTATTCGGAAGAAGACTAGTTTGCTTCCATGGAGGTGAGAAAATATGAGCGCCATTCTCGTCTGGCTGATAGTCGGGCTGATAGCCGGATTTTTGGCACGACTGGTAGTCCCTGGGCCTGAGCCGGGGCCAGGTGGGATACTCGGTGATCTGATAGTGGGCGTAGTCGGCGCGCTGATAGGCGGATGGATTTGGGGCGCCCTGTTCGGAACCGTGGGGGTGACAGGCATTAACCTCGGCAGCATTCTCGTAGCGTTTATAGGCGCTATTGTTTTCCTGCTTATCTGGCGAGCTATTGTTGGCAGACCGGTCGGACACAGGCCAGTTTAGCCCGGCTCATTATGGTATTGGACGAAAACTTGAGAAGGAAGCTTCTTAGGAGGCTTCCTTTTTGTTGGTTGAGGGTTGAGAGAAAGCTGTCAGCTGACAGCTTCCAATCTTGTTGCATCGGTAGCCTGCTGCCGATGCCGGCGCCGAAGGCGCCAAAACTCCCTCTCCCCTTTTAGGTGGAGGGCTGGGGTGGGGTCCTAGCTTCTAACTTCTAACTTCTAACTCCTGACCGCTGGCTTGAGGCTCTTGTAACCTCTCAGCTTCTATGATATAATACCTGCCGTTGAGGAGGATTTGGTGAACGAATGAAACGAACATATCAACCGAAGAATAGAGCTCGGCATAGAATACATGGTTTTATGGCTCGAATGTCCACTAGTAATGGGCGAAATGTCTTAAAGGCCAGGCGCCTGAAGGGGCGGTATAGACTAGCAGTTTAGCGCCGCGGCATTTGCCGCGCATGTCCCCCAACCCGCCCTTCCCGCCGCATCCATTGCTCACCGGAGGCTGACATTTTGCTGCCCGCCAATGCTCGGCTTAGAAAAAGTAGAGAGTTTCAGGCGGTGTTCTCCAAAGGGAAATCCGTAGCTGATTCCCTGCTTGTGCTTTACACCCTGCCCAGAAGCGATGAGTCCGTGCGATTCGGTTTCTCAGTTGGACGCAAGATTGGCGGCGCGGTTCAGAGAAATAGAGTGAAGAGACTTTTAAGAGAAGCGGCGCGGATGCTTCTGCCGGAGATGACGCCGGGGCGGGATTTGGTCATCGTGGCTCGCGTAAGAGTAAAAGACGCGTCATTTGCCGAAGTAGTAGCGTCTTTGGGCCGGCTTCTGGTAAAATCTAACGCAAGTGTTCGCTCGGAGGTATAACAAACAGTGCTGCGCCGAGCTATTTTATTTTTAATGAGAAATGTGTATCAGCAGACATCCAGGCGTTTGATGCCTGCAAGGTGCAGATATGTTCCAACCTGCTCCGAATACACGGCGCAGGCGATTGAGAAGTATGGCGCGCTGAAAGGAATTTGGTTTGGGTGTCTCAGAATACTCAGATGCCACCCGTTTGCGGCGGGCGGCGAAGACCCACTGAGGTGACAATCATAATCGCAAGGTAGTATTAATTTATAGATGATGGCGAAAAATACGAACAATGAATAATAGACAGAATATGATATTTATGATGGTCATGATGCTGGCCATCTTGTTGCTTACGCGGTTGATTTTCCCCCAACCACAGCAGCAGAAAAACGTAAAGAAGCCCGACCCTGTGAAACTGCTCGAAAAGGCGGACAAGCAGGTCAAAGAAGGCAACTATAAAGACGCTTTCGGCGGATTTTTGCATCCGGGTACGTATGACCAGGTCGCAAGCAACAAGGCGTTTCAAGGGACCAAATACGGAGCCGAGGCTTTGATGCGCAAAGCAGAAGCGATGCGAACCGCAAAGGGTAAGTTCCGCAACGAGCGCGGCGCCATCGATATCTACAAGACTGTTACAAAACAATACAGTGATTCCGAGGATCCCAATATACAGGAATATGTGAGCGCCGCCGAGCGAGAGCGCGAGGCTCTTTGGAAACAGATTGATAAAAAGCAATCTAGCCAGTCACTGTACAAAATCGTAGATACCATGGTCAAATCCGGCAAGTCTCTTGGCCTGGGTAGATATAGTTACGCATTTGCCCTCTTAATGATAACGCTCATAATCAAAGCTCTGACTTGGAAGCTGAGCGCCATTCAATATAAGGGCATGCGGGATATGCAGCGGGTTCAGCCTTTAGTAAAGGAAATCCAGGGAAAGTACAAAGGCAAGCCTCAGGAAGTCAACGCGAAGGTGATGGAGACCTACAAGAAGGAAGGCGTCAATCCGCTGATGGGATGCCTTCCGATGCTGGTGCAGTTTCCAATCCTCATCTTCGTGTATAAGGCAATTCTTCAATATGAGTATCAGTTCCAGAACGGCGTGTTTCTTTGGATTGGCTCAGGTTTGCATCACAAGTTCAGCTTCATAGGAGCCAACCTTGCTCAGCCTGATATTCCTTTGGTGATCTTATATACTATCAGTATGTTCATAACGCAGAGGCTGACTGTTGTGGACGCGACGCAGGCGGAACAGCAGAAAATCATGTCGATAATGATGCCGCTGATGTTTGCGTTTTTCTTCTGGAAATTCGCTTCCGCGTTTTTGCTCTACTGGCTGATGCTGAACATAGTGATGACTGCTCACCAATACTATGTTATGAAGGCGCAGCCGGTGGCCGCGGTGTCGAAAACCGTAGAGGCTAAGCCTTCCACACCGACCCGGCCTGCACAGTCGAGAAGAAAACGCAGGCGGTAAAAATTAACGAAATTCATCCGCCGGGTATTGCCGCCTCGTGAGGCAAATCCGGCGTTTATCAGGAGGCAGTTGGGCGTTAATGAGAACCGTTGAAACCACTGGTAAAACAATCGAAGAGGCAAAACAGCTTGCAGCAGAGGAACTTGGCGTTCCTATGGATCAGATCGAATTTGAGATTTTGGACGAAGGCGCCAAGAGCTTTCTCGGTCTGAGCCGCGGCCAGGCGCGCGTGAAAGCCACGACCACGGCGGAACGATCGGAACCTGCAATCGAGGAGCCGGGATTAGAGGAGGCCATGGAGGTCAAGGAAGAAGCTGAGGTTTCAGTCCGGGAACCGGGAGAAGGCCTTGCAGGCAAGACAGAAGGGCAGTGGGTGTTGTCCATGCTCGAAGACGTCCTTGCGGCGGCGAACCTGGAGGCTACGCCTACGCTGAAGTCGGAAAGCGACGACGAGGTCTACATAGACATCGAGGGACCGGATGTCGCCATTTTAATCGGCAAGCACGGCCAGACCCTCGACGCGCTGCAGTATCTATTGGGCGTCGCTCTTAGCCGCGCCGCGGAAACCAGGGCAAGAGTCACGCTGGACGCTGAAGGCTATCGCGACCGTTATGCGCAGATGCTAATGGCAAAGGCCGTCGAATACGCAAGACGGGTTAAGGAAACGGGAGAAGAAGCCGTTTTGGACCCGCAGCCCGCCCGCGACCGCCGCCTCATGCACATGGCTTTGGCCGACAATACCGATGTTTACACCTACAGCGAGGGCGAGGGCTTTGACCGGCATGTGGTAATTTCGCCAAGGAAGTAGGGGGAGTGGCTAGTGGTTGGTGGCTAGTTTCTACTAGCTACTAACCACTAGCCACTAGCCACTATGATTGAAGATACGATTGCCGCGATTGCTACGCCGGTAGGCCGGGCGGGAATCGGCGTGATCCGCATAAGCGGAGCCGCCGCGATAGGCGTCGCCGATACCGTATTCAAAACCAAACCCCGTAAGGACGATTTGCGCCCTTCTGATTTCGCTTCTCACACAGTCCATCTCGGCGCCGTGATACATCCCCAAACCGGAGAGATGATAGACGAAGCGCTGCTGACGGTCTTCCGCTCTCCATACAGCTACACGGGCGAAGACGTGGCGGAGATTAGCTGCCACGGCGGAACCTCCACAATGCGGCGAGTTCTGGACGCGGTCCTGC
>JAUSEB010000020.1 GCA_030650495.1 Armatimonadota bacterium
TCAGGGATTATCCTCACCCTTATCTCAAGGCTGAATGATATACTAGCGCTCCATGCGCTCCAGCCCGCCGAGTTGCGAATCCTGACAAAGGCGTAGTATTGGCCGCTTGGTAAAGTACCAATAAGGCATGAATCAGCAGGGCTTACTACCTCACCTGAGTCCCACACTATCGAGCCGGTGGGGGAGTTTGTATTTGTTATGTGCAATTCGTATCTATCATGCGACTGCCCCTGCCACAGAACTTCAGGGTTGTTGCTGTTTACGGCTGTCCCGGCTATTGGGAATGTCACAACCGGAGCGTCCGGTGGAGGCGGAGGAGTTGGGTCCCACTGAGACGGGCTGAAGGCTCCGTCGTTTCTTGCCGTAACCCAGTCAAATACCCAGACTCCCTCTCCGGCCTGACCCGCATGGCCCATCAAGAAGCCTGAATAGCCGTTCTGGTATCCCTTACCCGTCCAGCTTATGATCGAGGCTCCGTCCCTATAGATATTCCAGCTTGCCGTGTTGTTATCCCCTGGCGTTGAGTTCTTAACGCTCATCTGGTAGATATGATAGCCCACGGCGTCGGGAGTGAAGCTTGCCGTGGCTTTCTTTGAATAGTTCCTGTCCATAAGCTCCACCATGTCGGTCTTGATGGCAATGAACATGCCCCCAATCGAGCCGAGGGCCATGCCGAGGTTATATGAGCTTGTAGATAAATTGCTTTCGCATTTGACCCTTGCGGCCACGGTTGCGCCCGTGTCAAGAATCAAGAGCCCAAGGGAGGTGTTTCTCTCCTGGCACTGGTACGTCGAGCTTTCGTCGGAAAGCCTCCAGCATAACGCTCCTGAGTCGCTTATGACCGAGCTTGTGATCCCGTTTCCGTTCTCATTGGAGTTGGTTCCGAGAATCTGCCAGCCGCAGGAGGTCGGCGGAGCGTCGCCGGGATATATCAGGGTTTGAGCGGTAAGGGCGCGGGGAGTAAAAAGGATAATGAACGCCAATAACACCGGGAGCTTAAAAAATTGCATAACTACGCAGACTTTCTATTTTTCTTCTAGTGTAGCGCCCAAGCAGCTTTCGGACAATTGGTATAATTACCAGGTATGGTTTAGAAGTTAGAAGTTAGAAGTTAGGAGTTAGAATCTGTTTCATCGGGACAAACCCTCTCTCCCTTGACGGGAGAGGATTGGGGTGAGGGTGATACTCCCTCAACTCCATTCTTCACATCAATAGCCGAAACTCATCAAAACTCCAATTCGGCTCTTATCCTGCTCAGCCTTGATATATCATCAGACCGTGTGAACTCATGGCCTTGGAGGTATCTTGCGTAAATGTCCGCGTCTTTTGCCAATTCGTCGAGTGGCCCGTCCTGCTCGCCTTTTCGACTGTGATTCCTGACAGCAGTCGCTATCTGTTCTATTTCCTTCTCATTGAAACAGTTCAAGCGCGTGAGGAATTCCTTAGCCGGCAGGTAGCCGGCCTCAGCGTGGCCTTCGCTTTTACCTGTCACGATACGACCGATGTTCTGCAAAGCGGCGACGGCGGCGGCAAGGTCGAGATCGATCTTCCGCTTCAACGCAAGAGTTTTCGCATATCTGACTGCTTCCCGTATATGGTCGTACTCAAAGTCCAGCTCAATATCTCGCTGGATATTTCTGACCTGCTGATCCATTATGAGCGTTTCCATTGCGCAAAGCGCCCGCGGAGCCCTGCTCGGCGCGGTTTTCTTGAGCAACTGAAACAAGGCCATCCTTCCTCACCCCCTGTGGTTTCATCAACATTGTACCGCGATAAGGCGTGCAGCCAATCAGTATTTAGGAAAAAGTTGAGCTTTTTATCGCACAACTAGGTTTTTAATCCGGATTGTTTTATACTACCTGCAATATGCATATAATATAAGCGCGGCGGTATCCAGTATGAAGATAAGAATCCCATCCAGCTTTGATAACAAAAGAGAAGCCATAAGCAACGGCGCGCGGATAGTCCGGCAGGTGCTCGGCTATATCGGGCCAGGCTTCTTCGTAACAGTCGGTTTTATCGACCCCGGCAACTGGGCTACGAACATAGCCGCCGGTTCCGAGTTCAACTACGACTTATTGTGGGTAGTCGCGCTCAGCACCGCCATTCTCATATTGTGGCAGCATATGTCCGCCCACTTGGGTATAGTACGTGGTAAGTGTCTCGCCGAAGCCGTCGCGGAGCACATCCGTCCCGGTCCCAAAGCTCTCTACGGAGTCACGGCCATGGCCGCTTCGATCGCTACGGCTTTGGCTGAGCTACTTGGCGCCGCGCTTGGCCTGTACGTCCTCTTTGGTATTCCTGTAAAACTCGGAGCCGTCATCTCTCTGGCATTTGTGATTGCGCTGGTCTGGTTCCAGCGATACAGGGCTTTGGAAAAGCTGATACTTGCCTTCGTGAGCGCAATAGGCTTCTGCTACTTAGTAGAGCTATATTTAGTCCATCCCGACTGGGGAGCGACTATTACAGGCACAATCACCCCCAAAATCAACTCAACAAGCATAATCATAGCCATGGGTGTGCTCGGCGCGGTCGTTATGCCGCACAATATGTATTTACACTCGGAGGTCATCCAAAACCGTGAGTGGGAAGGCAAATCGGAACGCGATACACGCCGCCTCCTGCGCTATGAGTTCGTCGACACGCTCATCGCGATGCTGGTCGGAATGGCGATCAATGCCGCAATGGTCATAGTCGCCGCCGCGGTCTTCCACAGGCATGGACTTCACGTGAACGACCTGACCCAGGCATCCGCCACACTTGCTCCGCTCGCCGGAAAACTCGCCGCCATGCTCTTTGGCGTAGCGCTGCTATTCGCGGGAATCTCATCTTCAACTACAGCAGCGGTCGCAGGCGGCACGACCTTCAGTGGCTACCTCGGCAAAGAAACCGCGCTCGACAGCAAGTGGTTCCGCATCGGAATGCTTCTGACCCTGATCCCCGCCTGCGCGCTGATAATGGTCATCAAAGACACATTCCAGGCGCTGATAATAAGCCAGGTCTGCCTCAGCGTCCAGCTCCCGTTCACCATGCTCCCGCTATTTCTGCTGACCAGAAGCAAGCGCGTAATGGGCAAATTCGCCAACGGCTGGTTCGAAAACTCCGGCATGATCCTCACCGGCCTCGTCATCGTAGCCCTGAACATCCTATTGATCTACCGCATCTTCGGCGGAAGGTTTTAAGGAGTGAGTTCAGTTCTCCGGTTATCTAGGGGCTATTGATATTCGGCGCAAAAAGCCTTCCGACGCATAGAATCCCCTCACCCTCGACTCTCTCAACTCCCTATAGAGGGAAAGAGTTCAGTTCTATGGGAATTACGTCATGCTGAACTTGATTCAGCATCTATTCTACGAGGGAATAGACCCTGAATCGAGTTCAGGGTGACGTGTATTGAGGTTGTTCAATCCCGCAGAACTGAACTGATACTATAGAGGACTTGAAGAATCCGCCGTCCGCGCATATACTAAGCTCAGCACAAGATTGAAATGGAGTGTTTATAACAAGATGATTAAGCGCCTTTTTTTCCTTTCAGTGATTGTTGTTCTTGCGAGTTCACAGGTTTTTTCTCAAACGGTGGTTCTGCGAGATGCGCCGAAACTGAAGTTCACTGGTCCGACGGACTGTAACAGTCCCGCCCATTGGGATGGAGGTAAATTTTATATTTTCAACTCCCAGGGCAATCCTCTTCGGAGTTTCGGGGAAGACCAGTTTAGTTTGGGTAAAGCGGAGCCCACAAAGTATGATAACCAGGCGAACGGCGGTCGTTGGATAGAGTGCACATGGAGAACTGACGACGGCGTTATTTACGGTTGGTACCACTATGAGCCTCGCGGTTTGTGCCCGGGCAACCATCTGACGGCTCCTATGATCGGCGCGGCGCGTTCAACTGACAACGGATCGAGCTGGACCGACCTCGGCGTAGTATTGGAAGCCCGCCCGAACACCCTATATTGCAAGGCCAAGAACGGCTTCTTCGCTGGAGGAAACGGAGACTTCTCCTGCATGCTCGATAAAGATAAAAAGTATCTATACCTCTTCATTAGCACATACGCGGGAGATGTGACCGAGCAGGGCGTGTCCGTCGCGCGGATGGAATGGAAAGACCGAAATGACCCGGTCGGCAAGGTCTGGAAATACTACGAAGGCAAGTGGAATGAGCCTGGCGTCAGTGGGCGCGTTAGTCCCATTTTCCCCGCCAAGGTGGATTGGAAGAGGAGAAACGCCGATGCGTTTTGGGGGCCGTCTATCCATTGGAACACATATCTGAAGAAGTATGTCATATTACTGAACCGGACGGCGTACCGGCCCGGTTGGCCTCAGGAAGGCGTGTATATTACCTATAGCACAAACCTTGCCGACCCCGCAAGCTGGACGGCGCCGAAAAAGATTCTAAATGGCGGAACGTGGTATCCTCAAGTACTGGGTGTAAATCGAAACGCCAAAGAAACCGACAAGTTATGCGGTCGCCAGGCGCGATTCTATATGCACGGAACCAGTAATCATGAGATAATCTTCTTTAGAGAGGGCGAAGGCACGACTAAATTGCCGCCTCTCTACTCTCCGGAGAAAACGGAAGCGAAGCCCTAGCGTCCCGGACATGCGTCGTAAGGCGCGGTTCGCGGCAACAGGAGGAATGGAATTTGAACCAACGGGATTTAATAATAGCGCTGAACACCGCCAAGCAGGCGCTTATTGAGAGGAGGCTGGATGACGCAGTCAGTTTATTAAAAGACATTGACGGCCGGCAGCCGGATTCCCCCGACGTGCTCTCTATGCTTGGGGTGGCGTACGCTGAGAAGGGGAGTTATGCCGAAGCGTTGGGCTGCTATGAGCGATCTCTATCCGCAAAGCCGACATCCAGAGGCTACTTCAACGTGGCTAATATATATAAAATGCAGAAGAACTACGCTCTTGCGCGAATAGCGCTTATAAGGGCTTTAGAGATCGACCCGCATTACGACAGAGCGCTCAAGTTGATGTCAGAGATAGCCGCCGCCGCTACCCCACCCCCTGTTCCCGCTGAGCCTGCGGCCAAGACGACAAGGCTGGTGGCTCCTTCTCCAACAGTTCCGCTTCTCTATAATCCGCCGCCGGCTCCTGCGGAACCTGCTTCAATAGATCAGGCGCAGCAGAACGGAATTAACCAGGCTAATGATAAGAAGGGTGGATTGCTGGCCCGGATGACGTCGTTGTTCGGAAAAGGCCGTATCCGCGACGGCGGTGATTGATTGTGTGTCCAGTTTCGGGACTGAAGTCCCGAAACACCAAACTCCCTCGACTCCCTTTCCCATCTGCGTTCTTCCCTGAGCCAGCCTCTTGTTTTTTTGCCAAACCGCTCTGAGATTTACTATAATATAGAGTTTGCCGTCGCTCGTCATTTGGAGGAGCGACTTCTTATAGGCATATAAACAGAGAAGAGGAAGAGCTAGTAAGATGAGTGTGGAGGTTTCCGCATTGCAAAAAGAACGCGCGAAGTATCAACCCAAGCTGCCGAAAGCGCTGCGCGCCGCCGGGGTTAAAGTAGAACTGGGAGCGCCGTCTGAACCGGCGACCGATAAGGAAGAGATCAAAAAGCTTTTCCCGAACACTTATGGCCAACCCGTGGCGAAGATCGTGGAAGGAGACGGGACGTTGAACTCCGCGCCGCTGAAGGTCGGGGTGGTTCTCTCCGGCGGACAGGCGCCGGGCGGGCATAACGTTATCGCCGGTCTGTTCGATGCGCTGAAGGCCGCGAATAAGGATAGCAAGCTGTACGGTTTCCTTAAAGGTCCCGGCGGAGTTATTAAGGGCAAATATAAGGAGTTGACGGCGGAGATCATCGAGCCGTATCGGAACACCGGCGGCTTCGATATGATAATGAGCGGTCGCGATAAGATCGAAAAGCCGGAAGATTTGGCCGCGTGCAAAAAGAATTTTGAAGACATGGGTCTTGACGGCATAGTCATCATCGGCGGCGATGACTCCAACACGAACGCCGCTGTGCTCGCCGAGTATCTGAAGGCCGAAGGCTCCAAGACCGTGGTCATCGGAGCGCCTAAGACTATTGATGGTGATATGAAGAACGAGCGAATCGAGGCGTCGTTCGGTTTCGACACCGCCTGCAAGACATATTCCGAGCTTATCGGCAACATCTGCCGCGACGCAACTTCGGCGGTGAAGTACTGGCATTTCATTAGACTTATGGGCCGGGCAGCAAGCCATGTGGCTCTCGAATGCGCGCTGCAGGCCCATCCGAACGTTACGCTTGTCTCAGAGGAAGTCCAGGCGAAGGGAACTACACTTGGAGAGATCGTTGACTATATAGTGGACGTTATCGCAAAACGCTCTGAAGCCGGGAAGAACTATGGTATTCTCATCGTGCCGGAGGGCCTGCCGGAGTTCATATCCGACATAAAGGCAATGATCGACGAGCTGAGCGCGATACTGGGCAAAGACGAAGAATACATTCGTGATCTGCCGGACCATTCCGAGCGGGTGCAGTATCTGAGCGGCCAGCTTTCCGACCACAGCGCAAGAGTTTACAGCTCGCTGCCGGTGGATATACAGGAAGTCCTGCTTCGCCGCGACAGCCACGGGAACGTGCCGCTTTCGCAAGTGGAGACAGAGCGGCTGCTGATCGATTTGGTGAGTGATAAAATCAGATTGATGCAGGCGCACGGCGGGTCGAAAGTGAAATTCACCCCATTATCGCACTTCTTCGGTTATGAAGGCCGCTGCGCCGCGCCGACGAACTTCGACGCGGATTACTGCTATTCTCTCGGCCATGCGGCGGCGCAACTGGTCAGGGCGAACCTGACGGGCTACACCGTAAACGTCCAGAACCTTACGAAATCCTCAGATGAGTGGGTGGCGGGCGGAGTTCCCGTCACGATGATGCTGAATATGGAAGTCCGCAAGGGCAAACCGGCGCCCGTTATCAAAAAGGCGCTGGTCGAGTTGGACGGAAATCCGTTCAAGAAGTTCGCGGCAAACCGTGAGAGTTGGGCGTTGGAAGACAAGTATGTCTTCCCCGGCCCGATTCAGTACTTCGGCCCATCCGAGGTCTGCGACGCGCCGACAATGACGCTGGCATTAGAGAAATCAGCGATGAGCAATGAGTAACGAGCGATGAGTTAACTATAGAATTGTCATTCCCGACTCGATCGGGAATCCAGAACCGCGCAATTGTCATTCCCGACTTGATCGGGAATCCAGAAAAAATCATGAAACCCTACTACGTCTATATCCTTGCAAGCAGAAGAAACGGCACATTGTATGTCGGCATTACCAATGACCTTCAGCGCAGGATGTACGAGCATAAGAATGGGCTGATAGAAGGTTTTACGAAGAAATACGGAGTCCACATGCTTGTTTACTATGACGAAACATCGGATGTAAATGCGGCAATAGCCAGGGAAAAGCATATTAAGGGATGGAATAGGGCATGGAAGCTGCAGATCATAGAGGCGATGAACCCGGAGTGGAAAGACCTGGCAGCGGACTTGTTCACTGACGAGATGGATTCCCGGTCAAGCCGGGAATGACATACCGGTCAATTCTGGATTCCCGATCAGGTCGGGAATGACAGGTTCGATTGTTGAATTTAGATGCGTTCGCCCTGCATTAAACTTGAGCTATCCTCTCAGCAAACATATAATGAGGTAATCCCAAGATGAGACGATAGGGAGTCGCCGCCCATCATTGTCTCAAAGGCAGGAAGTCGGCGAAGCATGAGGGAAAGGAATAGTATGAGCACACAAAATATTTCCAGACGTCAGTTTATCGCAGGGGCCGGAGCGGCGGCAATTAGCCTGCCTTTTATCAACATCCATGGAGCGGCTGCAGCGCAGGAGCGGCCGAATTTCGTATTTATTCTTACCGACGACCAGCGTTTCGACGCCATGAGCTGCGCGGGACATCCTTTTCTACACACGCCGAATATTGACCGGCTGGCTAATGAGGGCGCGCGGTTTACAAACGCCTTTGTCACAACGGCTCTCTGCTCGCCAAGCCGGGCCAGTTTCCTGACGGGCCGCTATGTTCATTCCCATGGGATTGTTGGTAATGGAAACCCAACAGTCGAGCTTCCGGTCACGTTCCCACAGGTTTTGCAAAATGCTGGTTATGATACGGCCTATGTCGGCAAATGGCACATGGGCAATCAAGAAGGCCCACGCCCCGGCTTTAACCGCTGGGTGAGCTTCAAAGGGCAGGGGGTTTACTGGAATCCGACATTAAACGTTGATGGCGAAAAAGTTATGTCTAACGGCTATATGACCGATTTGCTAAGCGGTTACGCCGTGGACTGGCTCAAGCAATCCAGGAAATCGCCATTCTGCCTGTATTTGGCTCACAAGGCGGTGCACAGCCCCTTGGAACCGGCGCACAGGCATCGAGATTTGTTCTCGGACGTGGCGATCCCTCATCCCAAGACCATGCATGACGATCTGAAAGGCAAGCCGGAATGGATCAAGCCATACCAAAAGTCGGCACATGGTTTGAGGGAAGACAGATACGAGCAGTTCATTCGAAACTATAACCGCTTGTTGGTGGCTGTTGACGAGAGCGTCGGCCAAGTTCTGACTACTTTGAGCAATATGGGCACTCTTGACAATACTATAGTTGTGTTCACAAGCGACAATGGATATTTCCAGGGCGAGCACGGAATGATCGACAAACGCGCAATGTATGAGGAGTCGATACGTATACCGTTGTTGATGAGATATCCTAAGATGGTCCGGCCAGGGGCGCTTATCAACCAGATGGTTCTGAACATAGACGTTTGCCCAACTTTCTGCGACATTGCGGGCGAAAAAGCTCCCGATGGCGTCCAGGGGAAGTCACTGAAACCATTGTTAAAAGGAAAGCCGTCGGGCTGGAGATCGGATTTTCTTTACGAGTATTTCAGGGAAGGCGGATTTGCGGTTCCTGATATACGGGGAGTCCGCACGGAGCGGTGGAAATATATCGAATACCCTAATATCACCGACACTTCGGAGCTGTACGATCTGAAGAATGACTCAATAGAGATGCGCAATTTGATAGATGATCCAAAGTCAGCCAAGACGCTTGCGGATATGCGAGCCAGGCTGCAGAGGCTTGTTAAGGAGACAGCGTAGAGGTCAGGTTTACCGATGTTTCGGGATTTCGGGTATTTCGGCAAGCCAAGGTATACGGAAAGCTTAGGTTAGAGAAGATATATCGGATAGCAGATAACCAAAATCCCGAAACATCACATCGACAACCGGAGACTCTACCATGCGAGTTTTGCATATCGTTATATTGTCGGCGACGCTGGTTTTAGCTGCTTGTGCAACGCAGGCGGCTGAAAACGCGAATGATGTTGACGATAGGCTGGCGCGGAAGATCACATATAGCGGCTACAAGAGACTCCACGTTGTTACGGATGATCTGAGTAAGATGACCGGAGTGACCATTCACTGCGGCAAGAACAATAGCGACTGGCAGGCAAGAGATATTCCGGTAACGATCAACGTCAAAGATATGTCGCTCAACAAGGTTCTTATGGCGCTCGCTGAAGTGTGCCACTTGACCGTGTCCTCAAGAAAGCCGGATGAAATTGTAAATGTATGGACCTACAGGCTGTCTAGGAACAAGAAAGGCAAAGACGACCTTGAAAGATATATAAACAAACAGATCGAGGACGCAAGCGACGCTTGGGATGCGGCCGTGAGATTTGCCGGTGTCCCTGATTCGGCGCTAAAGGGCAGCCCCGAAGTTGTTGAAGAGTTAAAGAAAGATAGGCTCATTGGGAAGATCCTGGCTGCTTTGGAGCCTGATGCAAAAGATAGAGTTTTCACAGGCGACTCAATTATCCTAAACGGCAAGTCCTCACGCCAATCGGATTTGATCAGAGAGCTTTATCTGTATGCATGGAAAAATCCGACAATATCGTCTATGGAAATAAATGGCAAACCATATCCATTGTACAAGAACGCTCACGACCCTACATCCGAAGAAATGGAACAGGCTTGTCTTACGATCCAACTCACAGACAATGTTGGGAATATTACAATACGCTTGTTCCCTGTGATAAAGGGTTTTGAGGTTATTGATTGGATAAGCCCTGTGGAAATATCGGCTGAAGGCCATGCTATCTTGGGTGAAGATCAGGAATCGCTCCCCGTCCCCTTAGGCTCGGATGTATTATCTCTCGTCGAAGAAACTGAAGCGCAGCGCGATTGTTCCGACAGCAGACTTCGATTCCTTACCAGGAAAGAAGACTGGAATTTGCCGGCGCTGCAAATGGAACTGAAAATAGAACTGCCCAAGGATAAGAAAGGCCTGGCCAGCGCGGATTACTTAATAGCGCTATCCAAAGCCGCCGGGTTCAACTTGATATGTGAAGACTTCATTAGCCACCAAAATTACATTGGCGATGCGCCGAAAATCGAACCTGAGAAAAAGACCAAATTTGGGAATGGCCTTAGGGAAGCGCGGTTCAACTGGTGGTCTGTTAGCGAAAGGGATAAACTTATTATCGGCTGGGCGAACGACTGGCGGAAGTGTCACATGAACCTGGTTCCCGAGGCGCTACTTAATGACTTGCGCGACAAGCTCGGCAAAAAGGGTTTATACCTTGATGATGTAACACCTCTGTTCAATCTGCTTCCAGGCCAGATAGACGAATGGTTGACGAACTCGCGAGACCTGGACGAGTTATCGGATGTCGATGTCAGCGGAGAGAGGGTTTTCTGGCAATTGTACGATCAACTGCCTCAAGATTGTAAGAAGCTTGCAAAGACCGGAACGGGGCTGCCGATGGAAAGATTGGACGCGGTATGGTTGAGGGATTTCTTTAGGGAACGGCGGAGAGAGACGACGAACGATAGCGGGTTCAGCCTGAACACTTATGCTGATATGAATGCAAGAAAGACGTATATCAAAAATGCGTTGCTTATCACGGAAGCAATGTCCAGCCCAACTTTCCTGTCTACTATGACAATGCGAATAATCGCCAAGAACGAAGAGGGTAAGCTGACTTATTCGATGAAGCTCAGTGGTGTTAAGGATGAACAGGCTTTCGAGATAAATGCAGGCGGGCCTGGAGCCGCATTCCCGATCCTATCGAAGAAACGGGCTGAGGAACAGCGGAAAGTCAGCCCGGATAGCGTTGGAAAGGATTAGCTGCTTCTACATCTGCGGGCAGCAGGGGCCGGTGTTGACTTCGCCGTCGATTTTGAGGTGGTTTTCAATTGCGACGCCGCAGGCCGACTCGGCCACTTCCTGCGCAAGTCCGAACTCCTCGAGGCTGTCAACAACTCCATGCAGCGCAATGCGAGCGTCATGCGTTGAGACTTCGATGGTCTTCGATGTTATCCTGCCATCGGCGTTTAGAGCATCACGTACGGATTCGATTAGTTGTTGAGTCATGGCTGCGCCTCCTTGCTTGTTATACCAACGTTAGGGGGTCTTGTTAAACGCCGGATGGAGAGAGGTGATAAAAAACCCGCTTAGTTGGTATATACATCACAATGAATTAACTTCAGAGGAGATGAATAATGGAAGAACGAGACATAAAGGACCGGGCCCGGCATCTGATGGAGCAGCATCCGGTCGCGGTGTTTGGAACGATAGACGACCAAGGATTTCCGCACTTGAGGCCGATGTACACTTTGGAGATCGGGGATGACTTCACCGTCTATTTCGCAACCGGGCGGGACCTGCTCAAGGCGAAACAGATCGCGGCAAATCCTAAGATAAGCTTAACTTGGAGCGCATACTCTGAAGATATGGCCAGATGGAGCCACGCGCAGATAAAAGGCCTGGCGACGATCACGGATAATGAAGAACTACGCCACCGGCTCTGGATAGATGAGTTCGAGAGATATTTTCCCGGTGGAAAAGATGATCCGAACTATGTGATTCTAGTTGTGAAGCCGCGCGAGATGCTATTTACAGATGACCACACATACCCGCCGTACGAGGTTGGGTTTTAAGGTCTAAGTAATTCACGCTAAATAAGTTGTATTTCGAGTCAGTCATCCCCTCTCCCTTGGCGAGGGTTAGGGTGAGGGGGAATCCCTAAAAATACAAGTCTTTTACCGGGTTTTACTTAGATCAAGTAGTCGGCAACTCTGATACTTTCCGCCCGAATACCCCGCCGGTGGCGGTGGCGATAACGCGGCGTTCGAGGAAAATGCGGCCGCCGGCGTCTATCCCCAGGCCGATTCCCGCGGGTTCCCACTTTCCGTTGTTAGATTTGATGTCTTTGGTTTTCATACCAAGGACAACTTCGATAGCAGGAGCGATAGAACCTCTTGCGCAAAAGTGGAGTTGAGGGGAATTGAGGTGTCGGATTCGGAAATCCGACGGAAGTTTTGGGGTGGCTGTTCGGAAACAGCCACCCAGAAAGAGAAGCTATCAACTGTCAGCTGACAGCTGATAACTGATAGCTTAAAAAAGAAACCGTCAGGCGGCTGCTCGCTCGCGCAGCCATTCCGTAGTAACTTCGGATACGAACAAGTCGAACTCCAACGGATCGTGACCTATAACCCGCTTTTGCCGTTCGAGTTCGTCTTCAGTGGCGAGCATACCGTGCACCTGGAAGTGATCATACATTATCCTGAAGTCATGAACCATCCAATCGGGAAGCATTTGTGAAGCAAGCCGCGACCAGACTTCAAGATCATTGCCGATGTAGCGCACATCTCGACGCAAGTAACGGCTGTAAGTCTTGGCCACATCATCTCCGGTCAGCGCCCGCGGGCCGTTTATCGGATAAGTCTGCCCCTCAAAGCCGTCTCTGAGAAGCGCGTTTACGGCCGCGTCCGCGATATCGCGTATGTCTACCCGGTGCACTCCAACGTCTCCAATCGGCTGTGGGTATACGCCGCTCAAAATAGACTCTCGGAAATAGAAATCGTTTTGGTAGAAATTGTTGGGACGGAGAATCGTGTGAGTAATGCCCGACTCCCTCACGGCATTTTCTATCGGAATTTTGCTTCTGAAATGGGGGATATGGACCCCATCGTCGATGTGGGCAACAGACATATACACAAGTCGTTGAACGCCGTGCTTCCTGGCCGCCTGTACGGCGTTTAGCCCCATTACTGTTTCCTCCGGGCCAACAGGAAAGAGCAGAAATGCGCACTCGACATCTTCGAATGTGGCGTCAAGGCTATCGGGATCCAGAAGGTCGCCGTAGACACTTGCCGCTCCCACGGGCCACGATCGAACTGCTTCCGATGAGTGACTGAGAACCCAGACATCCTGTTCTCTAATTACCAGCCGGCGCGCGACTTCGCTGCCGACTAATCCAGTTCCGCCAACCACTAGAATCTTCATGGCTTTCCATCCCCCTATCGCTAAATGCCGGTGGCTAACCGGTGAAATCCATCTTTCAATGAAAGTATGTCTCGGTTAGGCCAAAACAAAACCTAAAAGGAGAGTAGCTAGTGATTACCGCTTCAAGGCCGTCGGTTTGAGATGCTTATCAAAAAATCGCAGGACGGTGGATTTGATCTGCTCAAGCGTTGGCTCCGTGCCCGTGGGCGGAAAGCCATGTCCGCCATTCTTGACTCTTACAAATGTAGCGTCAACACCAGCATTCTTAAGGGCTTTGTAAAATATCTCGCTCTGCTTTATCGGAACCAAATTGTCATCTTCTCCGTGGAAGATGAGGATCGGAGGGTCATCGTAAGTAATATGAGTCACGGGGCTGGCGAGTTTGGCGAGCTGCATGTTGGCGCTGACGGGGCCTCCAAGTAGCTGAACGATGGGGTTGCGGCTAATTCGCGCACCGCCCAAAACGGTGAGATCAGCCGGGCCGAAGAAGTCGCACACAGCTTGTACGCGGCTGGAGTAGCCGGGGCTGCCGCTGTCGCCTTCCAGCTCTTTGAGGCCGCCGGAGGTTCCCAACAGCGCCGAAAGATGGCCGCCCGCCGAGCTGCCCCATACGCCTATCCGGTAAGGGTCAATTCTATACTGTTTGGAATGCGCGCGCAGGAACCTGATTGCCGCCTTACAATCATATATTTGGGCGGGGAACTTAGCCTCATTGCTCAAACGATAGTTAATCGAAGCAACAACGTAACCGTGATCGGCAAGCCATGCCGCCATATTGTTGGATTTATTCCCTGCCCGCCAGCCGCCGCCGTGAATCCACACAACCACTGGACGAAATGTATTTGCCGATTCCTTCGGAAGAACCAGATCGAGGAGCAGCGGCTTACCTGCGGCTTTGCCGTACTCGACATCATTTAGAAACTTTTTTTGACCGGAGACATCCACGGCATACGCGGCTCCAGCGCATAACGCAAACGCCAATACGATAGTTATAAGTCTGCGATAATTGGTCATTTACTCTATCTCCATTAAAGGGAACTGCATTTGTACATACTGAGAGTTCGTTATCCGTTGTTCCTAAACCTGCCAATGCGTCTCGCGGGGCAGGTAAACGCATCCCTGAAAGCGTAAGAGGAGATAACTGAGTTTTTGGCGGAAAGGGTTAATTGACAATGGTCATCGACAACATCAGAAACGCTTCACTCTATTACGGCTTGGGTTCAAAGATCGAAGCGGCGCTCAAGTATCTGCAAAACACGGATTTCAGTGCGCTCGAACCCGGCAAATATGATATTCAGGGCGATGAGATTTACGCCCTTGTTCAGGACTATGAGACAAAGCCGATGGGGACTTCGGTCTGGGAAGCGCATCGCAAATACATAGACGTGCAGTTCATCGCCAACGGCGCGGAACGAATGGGCTGCGCGAACATCGAGGATATGAAGGGTTTCAATATCACATCGGAATATAACGAGTCCAAGGACGTTATGAAGTTCGAAGGCGAGGGAGATTTCTTCCTTGCCGAGGTGGGGACATTTGCAATCTTCATGCCGCATGACGCGCACATGCCGTGCATGGCGGTTTCAGACCCCCAACCGGTGAGGAAAGTGGTGGTGAAGGTTCGGGTGTAGGTTAAGAGAAGAACACAGTAAGAAGCTGACAGCTGTCAGCTTTTCTCAACT
>JAUSEB010000060.1 GCA_030650495.1 Armatimonadota bacterium
CCGGCAAGACGCACGTGCTGGCGAGCTATTATCGCAGGACAAATGGCGATCCGCTTGCGGCGGTGAAGGATACTCTAAACCAGATACAGCGGCAGGCGAATGAAAAGGGCTATAAAATCGGCGAGATCGTGGCGGCGACTACGGGATCAGGCCGCTATTTGACGGCGGACTACATCGGCGCGGATTTGGTTAAGAATGAGATCACCGCCCAGGCGAACGGCTCGCTGGCTTTTGTAGATGACCTCGATTCGATATTCGAGATCGGCGGGCAGGATTCCAAATTCATACGTCTCGACGGTGAGGTCATCATTGATTTCGAGATGAACAAGGCCTGCGCCGCCGGCACGGGCGCGTTTCTGGAGAAGCAGGCATCGCGGTTGGGTATCGAGATTCAGGACTTCGGCGACCGCGCCATTGCCGGAACTCGTCCGCCGGAGTTGGATTGGACATGCACCGTATTCGCCGAATCCGCGATGGTCTACTACCAGCAGAACAATGTGCCGGTCGAGGATTTATGCGCGGCGATTTGCCTTGCGTCGGTCAAGAACTACCTGCACAAGAACGTGGGAAGCCGCGACATAGGCAAGAAGATTGTCTTCCAGGGGGCCGTGGCTTTCAATAAGGGGATGGTCGCCGCATACGAGACGCTTCTTGGGCGCAAAATAGTGGTTCCGCCGTTCCCGCATATCACGGGCGCAATCGGCGCGGCGCGGCTGGCGTTTAGAGATCGACCGGAAAAGAGCGGCTTCAGAGGCTTCGAGCAGATAGCGGAAGGCAAGTATGAAATGGCCTCGTTCGAGTGCCGGGCGTGCGCCAACCGCTGCGATGTGAACACCTTCCAAATAGAGAACGGTCCGAAGTACTTCTACAATGACCGCTGCGAGAAGTACAGCGCCGTCCATAAGAAAGACCCGGCTGATGGGCTGCCGAACCTCTTCAAAGAGCACGAAGACCTGATGATGAGCGTCTACGACGAGAAAGCTCCATCTGGGGCAAAGAGCGTCGGGATACCGCGCGGGCTTATGTTCACTGAGTATTTCCCGCTTTATAAGGCGTTCTTCACCGAGTTGGGTTTTGAGGTAGAGCCATCGGACAAGACGAGCAAGAGGATAATTGACCTCGGCCTGTCATCAGCCATCGGTGAGCCGTGTTTTCCATATAAAGTCGCTCACGGCCATTATCGAGATTTGATTGAAAAGGGCGTGGACTATCTTTTCGCGCCGGGGATTCTCAACACCGAGCAGCCGAACAATAATTTACGCCAATCCCAGACCTGCCCCTATTTGCAGGCCGCGCCGGAGGTTATAGCCACTTCGATTGGCCTGGAAGAGACCAGCGTGAAGTATTTGCGTCCTCGATTGCACTTCAAGCGCGGCTATAAGCATCTTCTGCGCGTCTTTACGCAGGTGGCTCACGAGCTTGGCAAAGGCGATGGGGAAGCGAAATATGCGCTGGACAAGGGTCTGGCGGCTCTCAAAGAATACCGAAGGCGCATTGACGAACGCGGGCGGGAGATATTGGATAACCTCGGCCCGGACCAAGTCGCTTTTGTGGTGATTGGACGGCCTTACACGCTGTATGACGAAGCGCTCAATATGGATGTCGGCAAGAAGATACAGGAGTTGGGGATTCTGGCGATACCGCAGGACTACATTCCCATGAATGAAGAGGATATTTCCGACTCCTGGCCGAATGCTTACAACCGGCAAATTCAGAAAAAGCTGGCGGCGGCGCGGATCATTCGCGGAAATCCAAGGCTCAGAGCGGTCGTGCTGACCTATTTCGGCTGCGGGCCGGACTCGTTCGCTAACCCATTCTTCAAGGACGAGGTCGGAGAGCCGTGTTACGTGATGCAAATCGACGAGCACACCGCCGACGCGGGAGTTATCACCCGCATTGAAGCGTTTGCCGATACGGTTCTAAAATCGAACACTGCGCTGGAATTCGAGGCTATCAGGACTTCAGACAAGTCAGTTATGGATCTCGGTGACCGGATTCTATGGATTCCTCATTTGAGCGACACCGCGCATGTCTTGGCAGCATCTTTGAGCGCTTATGGAGTAAACGCCAGGACATTGCCGCGCTCGCCCGACCCTTGTCTCAACCTGGCGAGGAGCGTTATCTCGGAGGATGTCTGTCTGCCGTCGCTTATGACCATGGAAGATATGCTTTACCGCATACGGCAGCCGGATTTTGATTCAAGCAAGGAGGCGTTCTTCCAGGGGCAGTCGGAAGGGCCTTGCAGGTTTGGGATGTACTATATGCTCCAGCGCCGGATTTTGGACAAATACGGCCTGAAAGACGTTGAGATGGTGACCCTTGGCGCAAGAAGCGAGCACGGGGGGCTTGGGACATTGTTCAGCATGGTGGTGTGGGATGGTCTGGTTTGCCACGACCTCCTATACAAGATGGTTCTTCGCACCCGGCCTTATGAAGTCAATCCTGGCGCAAGCGACGCTTTGTTCGAGAAGTATGTAAAAAAAGTTTGTGATCTACTCCCTTCACACAGGAAGCGCCTGGAATCGGCAAGAGGCAGGGCGCAGGCGGTTCTGGGGTCTCATTTGGAAGACTTCACCGGATTGATACATGAAGCGCAAGAGGAGTTCGCTAAGATTCCCAGGAGAGACGAGAAGCGACCCGTGATCGGCGTAGTCGGCGAGTTCTATGTCCGGCTGCACAATGAGGCCAATCAGGATGTCATAAGAAAGATTGAAAAAGCCGGTGGAGAAGCCTGGCTTGCGCCGATGACCGAGTTCTTCAGCTATATCAACCTGCTTGGTTTTATACTGGCGAAAGAGCGGATGCGCGATATGCCCAACCGCGATGACTTAGGCGCTATTATCGGCAGGTGGGTTAACAACCATCTTGTTCTTCGCGACGAGCACAAGCTCTTCCAAGCTGCCCTGCCGTATCTGGAGGGCTTCGAAGATATCCCCTGCCACGAGATCATGCGTGAAGGTTCCAAGTATGTCCACTACACTTTCGGCGGAGAAGCCATTTGCAGTATGGGTAAAGCCGAGGATTTCGCCAAGCGCGGCCTGGACGGCATAGTGAGCGTCATACCGTTCAACTGCATGCCCGGCAACACCGTTACAGCGTTATCTCCCGCCTTGCGCAAGCGGCACAACAACATCCCATTCCTGAACCTCGATTTCGACGGATTTGTGGACTCCAGCCGCGACGCCAAACTGGCGTCGTTCATGTCCCAGGTCAAAGAGCGTTTCGGCAGCAAAAACCCCATCGCGGACGAAGACGAGGAAATCGCCGAGATTATCTCACTGACAAAAATTGGCGATGAAGACATCCGCGACGCTGACGAAGACGCTATGGACGCAACCCAAGCGCGGCGGTAGCGATAGCAGCAAATTCAGCCTTGAGAGGAGATTATATTAATCATGTGTAGAATTGGCGCGCAGGAATTGGTCACGATTCTCATTATACTTGGCTTCTTTATCGTCGCCGCTCTCCCGCTTGCTTTCTGGATTTGGATGATCGTAGATTGCGCCACAAAGGAGCCAAGCGAAGGCAACGAGAAACTCATCTGGATTCTCATTATCCTGCTAACGGGCCCAATTGGAGCTATCATCTACTTCTTCGCCCGCCGTTCAAAGAGAATTGCGAAAGCAGGGGGTTAATCTTTTGCATAGGTTGTGGCTTGCAAATGTAGCAGTAGTGATAGGATAGCATATATGCAGAGATACAACTGACAAGCCCACACAAAAATCCCAGTTACGTATTGCCTCACGAGAAAATCGTACCATATCATATGGGAGGGAACCGTAAGGTCCCTGGGGCTATGGTCAGAGTTCGCAAGCATACTAAGGGACTGCAAAGAGCTTCAGCTACGAACAGCACAGCACGCCATATCACGCTCAGAAATGGCAGAGAACGCTGTTTGTGGCGCGCCCAGGCGCTTGGTAGGCTTAGACCCGGGTTTAAGCTCGAATCTTTTGTTTTGGTACGATTCTTATTTGAGGCAACGATTCGATTTCGGTACGATTTTAGATGAGGCAACGCGAGTTATTGACAAAAATTGATGAGGCCGATATACTGCTATTTGGGCGAATAGATGTGCTATAAAGCTGACTAGCGCAGCAATTTAATTCTGGGAGGCAATCGCCCAAACCCCATGTCTTCTCCCGAAATCGAAATTGGTAGCACAGTAGAAGGCGCCGTTGTAAAACTGGCTGATTATGGCGCCATCGTCCGGCTGCCCGGCGGTAAAATGGGCCTGGTCCATATTTCTGAGGTCACAGACGCCTACGTACGGGATGTGCATGACTATTTCCATGAGAACGACCGCATCTTCGTCAAGGTTCTCAAGCTGAACAACAAAGGCCGTTATGAGTTGTCCACGAAACAGGCGGACGCGCCTCAAACCCTGCCTGTGGAACAACCACCCGAAAAGGAAAAACATCCTGTGCAGCGTCAGGACGAAGAGCGCCGTTCTTATAAATGGGAGGCGCGCCAGAAATCTGTGCCTCAGAACTTCGAGGAGCAGCTTTCACGCTTTATGAAGGACAGTGAAGAACGCCTTCATGACATCAAACGCAATGTGGAATCCAAACGCGGAGGGGGAGGCGGTGGGCGACGGTAAGGCGGTCGATAGTCGGTAGTAGGATGTCTGCGATAGGCTGTACCGTCCCTCAATACGTCGCTTCGCTCCTACTCGGGAACACGG
The DNA here is from genome assembly GCA_030650495.1 of Armatimonadota bacterium. Lineage (GTDB taxonomy): Bacteria > Armatimonadota > UBA5829 > UBA5829 > JAUSEB01 > JAUSEB01. The sequence continues at coordinate 4,682 of JAUSEB010000060.1, forward strand.
AGTTTGTACTATCACGTTGTATCGGGACACCCTTGTCTCGATACTCCGATGTTACTCCGGCGCTCACCAGGGGGTGTTTCGGGAAAAGGGTTTCCCGAAACAACTAACAACTAACAACCAAACTCACACAGCTTCATCGCTGAAAGTTTTCGGGTAAACACTTCCTGAAATGTAACGAAATGAGCGTCTGCCTCGTCATTGTAATTGGGAGCGCTCTGTAATCCAGACTTCAAGACCACCGTTGACCTCTGGCCATCCATTTGAAGGGGGGAAAGGGCTATGAAAAGCGCAATGTTTGGTGAGAGAGCAAAATTTTCCCTATTAATTCTGGCGTTGACCGCCTTTCTTGCTTTGGCGATCAGCGCTCCTCCTGCTATGGCCGCATTTGGCGACTCATCCAGACACGCCGTTAGCACGTCGAAAGACGACGATGATGACGATGACAAGAAAGCAAAACGCGAAAAGGACAAGCAGGGGCGTGAAGAACGAGAAAATCAAGCGCGGCAAGAACATGAGAGGCGATCCCACGAAGAGAGAGCAAGACAGGCTCAACTAGAAAGGGACCAGCAGCAAGAACGAGAGCAGCGAGCGCAGCAGGAACGGGAGCGACAAGCTCAGATCGAACAGAATAGAGAACGAGAGATAGAACAGCGCGCTGAGCAAGCTAGAGAAAGACAGGCTGAGCAGGATAGGCGCGCTCAGGCTCAAGAAGAGCGTGAGAAGGAGAACCAAGCCAAACGGCAACGACAACATGCTCAGACCGAACAGGAGCAACAGCAACGACGCGCTCAGATCGAACAAGAGCAGCAGTCACGGCGCGCTCAGATCGAACAAGAGCAGCAACAGCGGCGCGCTCAGATCGAACAGGAAAAACAGCAAGATAACTCACGGCAAGTCCAGCGTAACAAAGAGAAACAAGCTCAGGATGAGCGGAACAAGCTAGCCGAGCGAGAGAGGGAACGCGACAAGGATCGCATTTCCAGCATCTTCAGCCGACGCGACGACTCCAGGCAGAAAAAAGATTCCAAGCCGGAGCAGCCGCGAACCAATTCCGACAACGACAAATTAGCCCGAAACAATGATAAGAACGATAGGCAAGATGATCGGCCGGTTGATTCCATCTTCGACAATCGTAAGAAGGAAAGCTCCGGCAATGACGGCGGGACTCGCCTGCCTGAGTCGAACGATCGGATCGATGACAACAGCAAGCGCCAAGCGAGCGACGGACGCGGCTCGTTCGGCGACTCCGCAAGAGATAAGATCGACCGAGTTTTCGATACGAAAAAGCAGGCAAAACCCGGCGCCCGGACGTATAACTCCCGGCCGGATGGCAAGGACCGGCATGTCGAGAGGCGCAGCCAGCAGACTTACAGCGGAACAAAGCCCTATATAAGCCCCGTCCAGGAGCGGTTTAACAAGTCGGCTGCGTTTGTATCGCACAACAAGCGCGAGGATACGTCGTACTCTAAGTTCTATAGTACTCGCCGCCATTGGGAGACTCACTATCACGATTACGACTATTACAATCGTCCGTCTTACCGCGGCGGCTACTACTACTATAACTGGTCGGCATTCTACGATCCATACCGGTATGGATACTATTGCTTCAGTTACGTGCCGCGATACACCTACCCGTCGGTATATTTCTATTATCACACGTTCCCATATATATACAGGGACAGGGTAGTGGTTCTCGTGCTTCCGGTAACGCAATATGTATACGTTCCATTGGACCTATATGAAGATGATTACTATCTGTCTTCGAGGTACTACAGCCCTTATTCCGGCTATTACGTGTCACTTTCAAGCCGGAAACTGCTGAAGAGCGCGCTATCTGATATTAGCCGGGGCTGGGAAGAATCCAAACCCGAGCTTATAATGCGCCACGTGCGCCCGTATGAGAAAATCAGGGTGTTCTTCGACAAAGAATACTCCTACTCGATAGACAGGAAAGACTACGAGGAGATGACGGAGGACGCGATAGACACGCTGGACACCATCAGCTTTGAGTTCTACAGCGTCAAGCTGAGAGCTCCGGATGAAGCGGTGGCTTATGGCGCGCATGAATACTATGATTACGATGATGATGGCGACGAAGACGATGTCTCCAAAATCTACGTGAGCTACACATTAAGGCGGCATGTAGGCAGTTGGTTCATTAGCGAAGTCGATTACTCGAAAGAGCCTTTGGACACGCTGCGGAAGAGATAGCGAGCGTTATTCGTTGTGCGTCGTTCGTCGTCCGTATCAATGGCCCCGGATTGCAAATCTGGGGCCATTATTTTGTACTCTGCGACAGCTTTTCACCCTCACTGGTTCAGAAGTTAGGAGTTAGAAGTTAGAAGAGGGAGGGAGTAGTTCCCACTCCTTTAGGAGGGGGTTAGGGGGAGGTCTTCCCTTCTCTCAACCCTTGTATGGTTAGTATGTCCGTTTGGGCATATAATCATCGAGGGACCACTAAGATAGCCGTCTCAACCAAGCTGCTGATCTTGTTCAGACAGCCAGGTTTAGGAAGCTTACTTAAGGCATAACCGTCGATGAGGAATCCAG
>JAUSEB010000070.1 GCA_030650495.1 Armatimonadota bacterium
CTGTCAGTTGACAGCTGATAGCTTTTCCATCCGCGGTCTCCTCTGAACCAAGCTATGCCGGTGTTTCGGGATTTGAATGGAGCACAGCGGAATGGAAATCCCGAAACAAGCCGCGTATGTATCGGGATTTCCGCTACGCTCAAATCCCGATACACCACACCAAAAGATAGCTGTCAGCTGTCAGTTGACAGCTGACAGCTTTTCCATCCGCGTTCTCCTCTGAACCAAGCTATTAGCTATCACTAGACATTTTGGTTCCTGCTAAGCCTGAAGAATGAATAGGCTCCTTGCCGATAATTGGAGTAATATCAACAGGAAACTGATTGCTCTTCAAGATTAGCTGTGCCGGGGGACGGATGCAAGTAAAGTTTGCCGCCAAGTTGACGGTTGTATTTGGTCTTACGACCATATGTGTAACAACCTTTGCGATAGGATTGCTCTACAATCGAGCTCAATCCGCCGTATACCATGAGATAGAAGCCAAGTTGATCGATGTGGCGTTGGGCGCCAGCCAACTGGTTGATCCGCACACGCACGCGTCGATTCGGAGCCAGCGAAGCATAGATTACCAGAAGGTTAGAAACGCCTTGCAGCGTCTGAGAAAAGCCAACCCCCGGCTAATTCATATTTATACGCTTGTTAGAGCTGACAAATCCGACCCAACTAAGCTCAAGTTCGTGGTAGATATTGGAGGAGAAGCGACGCCTTTGGCGCGGCTGGGCTGCCCGCTTGACGCCAGCTATCACCCCGCGATGTTGGCCGCGTTCGCACGGTCAACGGCTGATTTAAAACTACGCAGAGACAAATACGGCAGTTGGTTCTCGTCCTATGCTCCCATTCGCGATTCGAACGGACGGGCAATAGCTATAATCGGCGTTGATATGGATGCTGATTATATTTTGCGTGAAGAGCGCTCGCTGGGAATCGCGGCGACTCTGGCATTTGGAGTCGCCGTAGCCCTTGCGATTCTACTCAGCTTGATCGTTTCGTCGCGAATAAGCAGTCCTGTCAGGCAGCTTACCACGGCTATACGTCATATTTCCGAAGGTAACCTCGATTACACGATTTCGATTGATAGCCGGGATGAGATAGGTGAGATGGCAAGCAGTTTCAACCAAATGGTATCGTCACTAAAGGAAAGCCAGAACCGGCTCCTCAAAAAAGCCAACACCGATGGCCTGACCGGCTTGTATAACCACAGGTACTTCCAGGAAAGGCTGAGCCAGGAGCTAAAACGCGCTATCAGATATACACGTCCGCTCGCCTTGATAATGATCGATGTGGACGGATTTAAGGCGATTAATGACTCTCTGGGCCATCCCGCGGGAGACACAATCCTCAGGAAGGTCGCTGATACGATTACACAGAACATTCGGGAGATTGACATAGCGACAAGGTATGGCGGCGACGAGTTCACAATCATCCTCCCTGAGACGGATCTTGACGAAGCCGTGCAGACTGCTGAACGCATTCGACGCGTATTCGATAGCCAGCATGTCGGTGGCGTGTTTTCCAAAGCACAGCAGCCCAACCAGTCACACTCTCCAAACGTGACATTGAGCATAGGCGTCGCCGTTTGTCCCAAGCACGCCAGACAACGAGATTCGCTTCTTGCGGCGGCGGATATTGCTATGTACCATGCCAAGCACACGTCTCAGAACGCCGTCTGCAGCTATGACTCCGTCCCCGGAGCCGGAAGCAGTATGGATCCATGCCGTATCCATTCGTTCCTGCAAAGCGCCAGCGTGTCCACAATTGCTGCCCTGGCCGCGGCGGTCGATGCGAAAGATCATTATACCAAGGGTCATTCCGAAGCAGTGGCAAAGTACGCGGTGGGTATCGCGGACGAGCTTCATATGTCGGACGAGGACAAATTCAGCGTAAGAATAGCCGCGCTGCTTCACGATGTCGGCAAGATCGGCATGCCCGACACTATTTTGAAGAAAGCCGGATCCCTCACCACCGAACAGCGCGATATAGTCCGAAGCCACCCATCCGTGGGAGAAAGCATAGTCAAACAAGTGCCCCAGTTGCAGAGAATCCTGCCCGGAATCCTGTACCACCACGAACGCTTCGACGGAACCGGTTACCCATGCGGCCTCACCGGGTCGAGAATACCCCTCCTTGCCCGGATTATATGTGTTGCTGACTCATTTGACGCAATGACTTCCACACGGCCGTACCGCGAAGCAATGTCACACGACAAGGCCGTCGCCGAGCTCAGCGCCGGAGCGGACACGCAATTCGACAGGCGCATTGTCGAAGCTCTCGTAAACTGGCTGCAAGCGGAAGGCCAGGCTGTCCAGGCGGCTTAATCGTAGGTTGGCGATTGTCGGTTGGCGGTTGTCAGTTAGTTCCATGTACTTCGGCTTGTTCTTGGGGGTGTTCAAAAACCGTAGCCTAGCCCCTTTGGGCGTCATATTGCAGTCAACCTGAGCGTGAATTGACGGGCACAAGGCCCTAGGCTACAGGTATATAGGACTTTCTGAACACTCCCTCTTTGAAGCCTAAGCCGGTTTAATGTTTAATGTTGAAGGTTGAATGAGGCAATACCGATGTCTTAAACATTCAACCTTCAACATTCAACTTCCTCGTCACTCATCGCTGGCTTTCCCTTCTCTAAACTCTAAACTCAACTGACACGTTTTGACAGCGCTCCGGGGTACAATCTACTCAATTCCAGTTAGTTTTGCCGGAGGATTGTGCTTTGCCAAATTGTCTACCTAAAGATTTGCTTGAGTATATACGCCTGAGACCACACCTCAATAGCAGCCAGAAGATGATTTTAGCGGAGCTTGCGAAGGAGTATTCGGAGCGCTCGCAAAGTCCGGGGGATTACGCGGCAAGATATGTGAGACGTTGTTTGAAGTCGGGATGGTGCGAGGGTTGAGAGAAGGGAAAACCTCCCCCTAACCCCCTCCTTTACGCGGCTTGTTTCGGGATTTCCATTCCGCTGCGCTCCATTCAAATCCCGAAACAACGGCCAACTCCCTCCCCTTTAGGGGAGGGCTGGGGTGGGGCCTTATTCTAACTCCTAACTTCTAACTTCTAACTTCTAACTTCTAACTTCTAATCTATCACCCGTTAGACCTTTTCCAACTCAAATGCTTTATGCAGCGTGCGGATGGCTTGCTTTATTTTCTCTTTATCTATCAGGCAGGTTATTCGGATTTCGCTTGTTGTGATCGATACTATATTAATGTCTTCTTCGGCGAGCGCTCCGAACATGCGGTCGGCGTAGCCGGGATGGCTTCTTATGCCGGACCCAACGATGGATATTTTCGCAACAGTGCAATCCGAAATCAGGTCACGCGCGCCGATGGTCTTTATGACCGGCGAGAGGCGTTGCTTGCACTTGTCGAGGTCCGCGTTGTTCACCGTAAACGACAGGTCCGTTATTCCGGCGTCTGAAACGTTCTGCACGATAACATCAACGCTTATATTAGCCTCGGACAGAGAGTGGAATATCTGATAGGCGATTCCAGGCCGGTCAGGCACACCCATAACGGTCAGCCTGGCGATATCGGTATCATGTGCAATTCCACGAACCGGATTGCGAATCTCCATATTGGAATCCTCCTTTTTGATCAGCGTGCCCGGCGCATTTTTCGTACTATTCGCTACTAATATCTCAACACCATAGAGTTCTCCGACTTCGACGGCGCGGGAATGCATTACTCGCGCCCCCTGCCCCGCCAACTCCAGCATCTCCTCGTAAGTGATCGTGTCGAGCTTCCTTGCGTTTCGCTCAACGCGCGGGTCGGCGGTGAATACCCCGTCTACGTCAGTGTATATCTCGCAGCTTTTCGCGCTTAGAGCGGCGGCCAAAGCTACCGCCGTGGTGTCCGAGCCGCCTCTGCCCAAAGTGGTTATATCGGCGGAACTGACGTTATCAGTAATGCCCTGAAATCCGGCGACCACAACTACCTTGCCGGAGTCCAATTCCTGTTTGATCCGCCTGGCGTCTATCTTGCGAATACGGGCCTTGCCGGGCGCTTTCTCCGTGATGATGCCGGCCTGCCCGCCGGTTAATGACACCGCGCCTTTTCCTAAAGCATGGAGAGCCAGAGCCATTAACGCGCTGCTCGCCTGCTCGCCGGTGGCGAGGAGTTTGTCCATTTCCCTGCCATCCGGCATTGGGTTTAACTGTTTTGCGAGACTGATCAGTTCATCGGTGGTATCGCCCATCGCGGATACGACTACGACCACATCGGCCTTCTTCGCCGCTTCAGCGACGCGGCTCGCCACCGCCTTCATCTTATCGCTTGTGGCGACGGAACTGCCTCCGTATTTCTGCACTATTATCACTGATATCGCCCCTTGGGTGGAACCCGGTCATCTGGAACCGGCCGCGTTTTGTGTGTATTACCTGAGCTAGAATACCATAAATTCTAATTGCCGTGCAATTAGCTGATTTCCGATTTGCTGATTTCCGATTTCCGGCCTCCTGTCACAGCGCTAACTTTTTACAAAATCCTCAAAAATCTATTGACTATTGTATGTCCGCCTACTATGATGTGAGAACTATAAGACGTTTCTCCGGGGGGGGTTACCATTTAGTGACATCCAAGAACACCAACATGTCGGCAAGCCTTGTGTTTATATTCATACTCCTTTTCTGCGCGATAGCAATCGCGGCTCCGGATTTTCAATCCAGGCTAGGAACAATAAGACACGCGCTTCTGCAATCAGATGGAACGGCAGTTTCCTTGGATGCCGTCATGGTTGACAAGATCAGGGCAAAGCAGGAACCGGCTTATTTTACCGCGCGCGAGGGCTTCAACGCCAAAGACAGAATTGTGATACTCACTCCGCCTTCACCCGAACTCGGGCTTGGCATGAGCGTCGATATTGAAGGCATTGTGAACACTCTTCCAAATGGCTGCCGCGCGATCACTGACGTCAAAGTCTACGGTTATGCTGATAAGAACGGCAGTCTGCTTCAAAATGGTCCGTTACCAAAAGGATTAATTGCACCGACTCCGTGGGAGCGCAAAGTAGATTTAACGGTTGAATCGAAAGCGGACGCCCTCGGGTTGGTTTCTCGATTTTCATACGAACCTAACACAAACCCTTCTCAAAGCCCGACATACTACGCTAATATAAGCGACGCCGCCAGTGGAGCGGGGATACTCACAGATGGTGACTTCATCCAACTCGCCGAGTTTGAGTGCAAGCCTATACTATCGGTCGGGGTCGATCCGACCTACGGAAACTACTTCATCATGGGAGAAGACTCCGGCCCTGACACTCTGAAGGTCTACTACCAGACCGCTGTCGCAGACACTAGTCGCGTAAACAGAGTCAGCGGCCAGCTTCGAGAACAGAGTGGCGGCCAAGTGTTATGTGTAAACAGCGGCCCAGGCTATAACCCTCAACTTTACAAAGGAAGCTTGCAGGTGGCGGCCAAGTGGACAATCGCATGGGCCAAGACATTCTCTAATGGAACTACTCTTCCGTACCCAATAAAAGACAAGATAGTCAGCCGGGTTTTCCCTTCAGCGGGATATTTCTACGTCCAAGAGCCGACTAGATGGGGCGGGATTCGAGTCCAAAGCAATGCGACCGTCGCCCCCGGCGACAAAGTGACCGTGTCCGGGACTATCCAAATCCAGGAAGGCGAGGAAGAGCGGAAGATAGTGGCAAGCGGCATCACAGACCAAGTGTCAGGGGCGGAGCCAAATCCGATTTACGTCAATCACCGCTTCTTTGGGGGTGATGGCCCTAATGAATACACTCCAGGCATAACCGGAGCGCGTGGAACAAGCAATACCGGCTTGCTCGTCAAAGTATTAGGCCGTGTGAGCTTGGTTAATATAGCAGACAAGTATTTCTACATGGACGATGGTTCGAGAGACAGCATGGACGTTCCCATATTGCTAAAGGTAAGCTGGAATTGGGAGGGGAGCCAGGATGGAAACCCGCCCATCGCCGCGCCTGAGGTGGGTTGGTACGTCGCCGTCACGGGCATAAGCTCAAGCGAAAAATCCCAGCCTGAAAGCGACACAATCCGTGTATTGCGCCTGCGGGAGCAAAAGGATTTGCAGGTAGTGACGCCCGTGGACGGCGAGGACCCTTATGTGTCTTTGACCAGTCCGCCTGGAAACGAGATTCATATTGCCTCCGGGCAGAGTTCCGTCCAATTGGCAGGAATCGCAAGCGACGCGCCGACTGGGGTCACATCTGTCCAAGTGGGATTCACAGCCATGGGGTCAGGAACAGAGCCGGCAAGCTGGTCTGTGGCAAACTATTACCGCAACACACTCGTTTGGACATTTGACTGGACAAGTCCGGTGAGCAAGAGAGTTTGGATAAAAGCGACGGATTTCGCGCATAGGACTATGACGATTTATCGTGATATAACCGTAACCAGCGTGAACGTGATCTATGTTGATAAAGACGGGCCGAATGGCAATGGTCTGTCTTGGGCCACCGCAAAGACGACAGTCGCGGGGGGACTGGCTATTGCAAGCGGCAAGGAAGTCTGGGTGGCTGAAGGGGTCTATAATGAGGATATCACATTAAACTCCGGTATTGGCCTATACGGCGGCTTTGCTGGAAACGAGACGGCAAGGGAACAAAGAAACTGGGTGACGCGAACTTGCTCCCTTATGACCGTAGGAATACCGGAGCAAGCAAATAGTAATACCGTTTTTGATGGATTCAATATACAAGAAATATCATGTTGGCAAAATTCAAGTCCAACGATTTCTCACAATATAATAAACGGCATATATTGTGATTCCAATGCAAGCCCAATCATAACGTGTAACGTGATAAGAAAAAGCTATTATTATGGGATACTTTGCGTATCTGGCGCGTCTCCAAAAATTGTGAACAATACTATCATCGAAAATGGTGATGCTGGAATCTATCTTGAGAGTGTCGCAAGCGGAACTCTGATCGCTAACAATATAATTGCTAAAAACGGTTGTGGTATAACGATGGTTTCTTGTGACATATCTGAAAGAATTCACCACAATTGCGTATATGGAAACGGCGCTGAATCCGATCCTGCCGGTTTGTTCGACCCGCTGAGATACAACATTACGCAGAATCCTTTACTCGAAGACTACTACATAACGTGGAACTCTCCTTGTGTCAATGCGGGGGACAACAGCGTTGTAGTCGGCGATTTGGATATCGATTTTCAGGCCAGGCGAAATGGTATGGTGGACATCGGCGCGGATGAATGGAACGGCCCTGACATTCCTTCGCCAACGCCTGCCTTCATATATGTAAAACCATCCTCCCAAGGCGGAAACGACGACAACAACGGCATGAGGTGGGGAAGCGCTGTTGCGACAGTTCATAGAGGCATCCATCTGGCGTACAACGGCGGTGGAGGCGAAGTGTGGGTAGCCGCTGGAACATACGACAACACACATGCTAGATTGAGGTCATTTGTCAAGGTTTATGGCGGCTTTGCCGTTGGAGATACGTCCAAGTCTGATCGGGATTGGAATGCTAACCCGACTATTCTTGACGGCGCATATAGCGGTAGTGTAGTGACGATAAGCGACGTGTCCTCCTGCTCAGTCGATGGGCTCACGATTCAAAATGGCAAAGGCGATTATCGTCCTATTATCAGCAGCACCGGCGGCGGAATCTACTGTTTCAATGCCACGGCCACGATAGCCAATAATTTCATCCGCATAAACAACGCAGGACTCAATGGCGGCGGTCTTTACGCCTCTGAATCGACTCTTACCGTAGCAGGCAATGTTTTTTATGGCAATACGGCTGGCAAAGGCAGTGGTATATACTACGTCAACACCGGCGGCCAGATTGCTAACAATACCATCATCTACAATATCGCAAACATGTACTATCCCATTACTCCCGGATGCGCTGTCTATTTTGACTCTAGTTTTCCCACATTGGCGAATAATATTGTGGGGTTCAATAAAAATGGTGGGATAGGTAAAGTGTGGGGTGGCGTCTCCCCAACATTTGAAAATAACAATGTATATGGCAATGACGGCTACAACTATAGTAACATTAGCACACCGCCTTTGGATATAAGCGCTGATCCAAAGTTTAACCCCTTTGAAAGCGGGGATTTCCATATTTTTTGGAACTCTCCTTGCAGAGACACTGGGTCTTCAACAGTTGTATTGCCGGATACTATTGATATTGATGGCGAGCCTCGATGGAATGGAAATATAGACATCGGCGCAGACGAAACAACCGAATGCTGGCGATATACTTACACTCTTACTTCAGATGCCGTGGAAGTTACGCCGAGTGCGCAAGTGAAGATAACGGCTTACGTCCATGACGTTGTCACCGGCCAGCCTGCATCGGGCTACCAAGTAGACATTTCCGTTAATGAAGGAAAGATAGTATCGGTTACGCGGAACGGCGATACTATAACACTACCTGCCGGAACCCAATCAACTTATGGTATAACAGGCGCTGATGGAAAAGTTGTCGCCTATGTAACGCGACAGGATACAGGTCTTGTTCAAGTCAATGGCTCAATTATCGAATGTAATGAGCAAATCACCAAGACCGCAAACATCCGCTTCTACAATCCAACCGTTCAGTATCGTGTAGGCTTCATCTATGACTTATGTGAGAATGTGGGCGCAGTAGATTCAAGAGAGATGATAAATATTTATCTCACGGATATCGATCAAAAGTGCGTAGACGTCGTCTATCAGCAAATCACAGGCAATCCTTTTACGATAGACACTTCATTTAATATAGTGTTTCTCGCGTTGCCTGATCGTGAACTGCAATCAAGCGAGATGAGCGCGCTTTCTAATTTCGTGCAGTCGGGGCGAAATAAGCGTATTGTGCTGGTGGGAGAGTATGCTACAGCTTACTCTACTTTCAACACAAGACTTAACAATATAGCAGCCGGTCTTGGGATAAACTCTAGGTTCTCGACTAGTGGCAATGTATATGACAATGGCGAAGACATTAATCGCATGTGCGCTATAAACCCAAATCATTATCTTACGACTGGTGTAGTCAATTTATGGGACGCTGCTGTAAGCGCTTTCGTCGACGGCTGGCAAGCTTATGCCCGGCCTTTGGCTTACATAAATACTGCCCCGATGCTGCCATGGATACTGGAGGAAGACACAGCCACAGCGGGCAGTAGAGTACTTATCCATGACAGCAATATTATGTGGGGCGCATACAATGAGTCTTCAAATCCTCTTCCCGACAAGAATTTCAAGTTCATCCATAACCTATGCACTTGGTTTCCTGAATAAAGGAGGCAATTGAAATGCAAAATCTTATAATTTCTTCTGTATGTATTCTTAGAAATACAAAGAGATTGCAGTTCTTGTTATTGTGCATGTGCTTTCTACTGATTGGGAACACAGCAATTTCCTGGGCGGTAGAGTATCGCATTCGCGACCTCGGCACGCTTGGCGGCGACGGAAGTTTGGCTTTCGATGTTAACGACAATGGACAGGTTGTTGGCGTTGCTTCACGTGCGGGCAACAACTACGCCCCTGCTTTTCTATGGCAGAATGGATCAATGCAAGACCTCGGTACACTGGGAGAAAGCCCACAAAGCGTGGCTACCGGCATAAACAATAGTGGACAGGTGGTGGGTTATTCCGAGGGTGGCCACGCCTTTCTATGGCAGAACGGATCAATGCAGGACTTAGGAGTCAATGCCACCAATGTTGCGATTAATGATAATGGCCAAGTAGTAGGATCGCTAGGTGGCCCAAGTTTTCTGTGGCAAAATGGGTCGATGCAGAATCTGGGCAATAAAATGCCCAATGATATTAATAACGCCGGCCAGGTAGTAGGCTGGGGGTATAACTCCCACGCATTCTTATGGCAGATTGGATTGATGTTGACACAGGATCTCGGCACACTATACGGTGGTAACAGCGAAGCCTATGCTATTAACAACATTGGGCAGGTTGTAGGTGTATCCGACAATCACGGCTTCTTATGGCAAAACGGGCTGATGCAAGATATTGGCTTTCTCAGGGTAGGCTATGACATTAACGATATTGGACAAGTAGTCGGATGGGCAGGTGACGCTGCGGGGAACAACCATCCCTTTTTGTGGCAAAACGGGTCTATACAATTCTTGGACACGCTAGGAGGCCTCAAAAACAGCAAAGCCTACGCCATTAACAACAACGGTTTGATAGTGGGCTACTCGACCGACGCCGCTGGAAACCAACATGCAGTCCTTTGGGAGCCAGTCCCCGAACCTTCCTCCCTTGCCGTCCTCGTCCTTGGCCTGTTCCCGCTCATAGGCGCCGCGCGGGGAAGGTGGAGGAGAAAGTAAAAGCCAAAACAGCGTTTATGCCGCGGCAGGCCGCTGGCGCCGGAATATATCGCTCGCCTGGTGATAGACTTCCTCCAGCTTGACCGCCATATCGTCCCAGTTATGATTTCGGCGGACGAACTTGACCGCGTTTTCTCCCAGTGACTTCCGCAGTTCCGGCCGGTCAAGCACGTTTATTACAGCGTCCGCGATTTCCTCCGGCGAATCGGCGCAGAGAAGCTCTTTGCCATGGGTTGCTTTGATCGCCCGGCGGGCAATGCTGGCACATACGACCGGCTTGCCCATTGCCATCGCTTCCAACACCTTGTTTTGAATTCCAACGCCAACTGAAATCGGGCAGACAGCGACCGAGCTTGAGGCGATATACGGGCGTATGTCATCGACATATCCCGTGACGGTAACGCTTGGGTCGGCAGCCAGCTTGCGTATGTTTGCCGGAGGATTATAGCCGACAATTCGGAACTTCACTTTAGGCTTTTTCGCCTTCACAAGAGGATATACTCGTTCATAAAACTGCTTTACGGCGCAGGCGTTCGCATAGTAACTCATCTTGCCGCTGAATACGATTGTGTCCGGGTCGGGTTCGCCATCCATAGGTTGGAAACGCTCGAAGTCCACGCCGTTTGGTACGACCGTAACCTGGCTTCCGCCGGACATCAGTGAGTTGAGCCTGTGTTCCTGCGCCATCTCTATCAACCATCGCGTGACCCGCCATTCCTCGACATTGGTTGCGTCATTGTCTTTTTTCTTGAGGCCGTCTTCAATTGTGCGCAGCCTTTTGTTTATTCTCCGCCATATCAGATCCTCCAGAGCTTCCCTATCGGTCTCGGAAGTCGTTATCACTTTCGAGAACTGCTGCGAGATGACGCCTTCGTAGACCCGCATCTTGGCCCACTCTTCCAGGGTCAATAGCCATGAAAACGGATTTCGCTTCGAGTCCAGCATCTGGCGCAGGAGGAGTGTGATGCAGTCTACTGAATCGTAAATCTTAGGCAGCGAGTCGATATGAGCCGCATAGTGGGCGGCGCGGACATGCTCGACGTGCAGAACGTCGTAGGATCTGTCCTCCAATTCCTGGTCGACGGTGTTCATCAACCTGGGAACATAAGTATAAGCAGCCTGCATCGGCATTCTTGTGAGGAGTCCTTTTCCCGCGTTCAGAAGAGACTCGTAAGCGCTTACATTGATAGTCTTGACCCTGTCGCAGACCTCATGCATTTCCGGCAAGGCCATGTGATCGATGTCCGACTGAACTATGCTGACTAGCGTGACACTGTGCCGTTTGGCGAGACTCTTTATGAAGTTATATGGGCGCACCCGGATCGGTGAGGGCACATACGGGGTAACATAGAGTATACGCATTGTAAAACCAAGACCTTCCCAGTAGGAGTTGTCGGTTGTCAGTTGGCGGTTGAGGGTTGAGGGAAGCCGATGGCTTTCAGTCTGTTGAATGTTTAATGTTGAAGGAGATCGTGTTGTAGGCAATACCTTAAACCTTCAATATTCAACCTTCAACTATCCCTCGACTCCGCCTTCTTTCCTAAACCAACATCTCGTAATTCAAGCCGCTTCAATCAAGCGGCCGATCATCGAATCTAGTCTTGGATAGATTACCTTCCAGGCGTAGTTTTCAATCACAAATTCTCGCCCAGATGCGCCTAAATCTATTCTTTTATTACAATCAAGGAGTAACCGAGACGTGTGTTCGGCGAATTCCAGTGGGTTATCGGCGAGTAAGACGTTCTTTTCGTGGGCGGCTCCTATACCCTCACACCCAACGCTAGTGGACACCACCGGCAGTCCCATCGCCATAGCATTCAGAATCTTGACTCTCATGCCGCTGCCGGAGCGCAGAGGGACTATGAAGACGGCGGATTTGGAAGCAAGTCCGTGTATATCTTTCACAAAGCCGGGGACCGAAATCGAGGGATCGGACTGAAGCCGCGTGACTGCTTCCGGTGGATTGGCTCCGGCGATAACCAGTCGAACGCCCGGAACCAACCGTTTAACCATAGGATAGATGTCGGAACAGAAATAAAGCATCGCGTCGATATTCGGCGGCCAGGACATTGTGGCGACGCTGAGTATGGTCTTGGAGGCGGGGTCAAGACTGACGGCTTTGAATTCATCCGTATCAACTCCAATAGGGACGCAGTTGATATTATCAAGAGATGGATTCTCGGCGCAAAGCGTCACTAGATCATGCTCGGTGACAACGCTCACGGCATCGTGTTCACGGCAGGCAATCAGCTCGTGCTTTCGCAGCTTAGGCCACTCGATCGATGCAAACCATTTGGCCGGACCGGGCGGCGAGACTTGGGCGATGCGCTGAATGATGCGCCACTCCACATTGTGCTCGTCCAATACTTTCGGAACGCCGATAGCGCCTTTTACATACTGCGACATCTGCAAGTGGTCGACATAGACCAAATCAAAGGGTTTATCGATAATTACGTTGTCCACCATGGTTTGCATTTCGGGCACATAGTCCCGATCAATGATGAACGATGAGCCTAACAGAAGGCTTCGCAGCGCCCACTTGGCATTTGCAGTTGTCGATCTGGTAATCGGCGTAGTACGGACATCCGAACAATAGTTTTTAAGAACATCGACATTGTGCAAGTCATCCGGGCGTCTGGTAAATGAGAGGAGAGTGACGTCATAGTTTTCGCACAGGCGCTTGAGTATGTTGAAGCTTCTGATGGTCCCGCCGCAGACCGGCGGATAAGGGAGCAATTGCGCTAAAAAAAGGATGCGTGGTTTCATCAAGGCTCCTCACCTTGTTGATTCGTTGGGGATGGTGGAGTCTCCTCCAAAGTGGAATCATGGAATTCGTTCCCCCCTACCCCGGCTGCTTCCGCGTACACGTCGATCAGCCGTCTTGCGGTTTCATCCCAACTGAACCGGCTTGCCTGGCGAAGCCCATGAACTCTAAGTCGATGGCTGAGAACTTCGCTTGCCAATACTGCTACTATAGCTTCCGCGAATCCTCTGGTGTCTTGGGGATTAACAAATATCGCGGCCTCTCCGGCGACTTCCGGGAGAGACCCCGCGTTGGAGCATACGACCGGCGTTCCGCACGCCATCGCCTCTACAATCGGAAACCCAAATCCCTCGGCGAATGATGGAAAGACAAGTACAGCCGCACCGTTGTAAAGAGCTACCAGGTCGTTTCTGGAAACGCCATTTAGCACGGATATGCGAGTGTCCCTAAGCGTATCTTCGGAAACTGTGCTGAGAGCGTCTCGTGAATTGCACACCAATACCAGATTAATATCCGGCATTCCGGCCGCCACTATGCGATAAGAGTTGATGAGTCCCACCGAGTTCTTTCTCGCCTCTTTCGACAGGAAACCAAGTACATATCGGCGTCCAAGCAGATTGTATCGCTGCAATACCGCGTTTGTTTCAGCAGCTTCCAGGGGGCGGAAGGATGGATCTATACCATTATGGAGAACACGGATTTGTTCGGCGGGTATCCCCAATACTCTCTGGATATCAATAGAAGATGACTCGGACACTGTCACAACTCTGGACGCTCGAGACGCCGCAATCGGGATAACCTCCCGCCAGTATTTATCGAGCAGACGGGCGCGCCTGGTGGAGCGCTGTTGTAAACTTGCTTCGGGAAGACAGGGTATTACGTCGTGGACGGTCAAAACCAGTGGACAGCGCGTGAGAATCGGAGCGGTATTAGATAGGAAATGCGCCACATCCACCCCGTCCCTTGCTAAAGCTATCGGCATCGCAACCTGTTCCCGAACGGGCAGCGCGCCCTGCACCATTCTTATGCGAAAGTTCTCGCCTAAATGGAAGTCTTCATTAGACGGCCTGTCAGTATAAAGCACATACTCATTGGTTTTATCTACGCGCGCTAGCGCCGGAATCAAGCTTTGCGTATAAGTCTTAAACCCGCCTTCCTGCGGATGCGTAAGGTGTCTTGCGTCCAGTCCTACTTTCACTTACGTCCTCCACCCAACGCCCACTTCACCAAGTCGCGTTGGACCTTGAGTTTGGTCTTCAATTCCGGTCTCTGACCGTTAGCCGTGATCCAAAGCGGTCCCCAGATGGCCATGCGGCAGAGTCCTCCAACCGCGACAGCCCCCTTAAACATAGCCGCCTTCGCAGGTCCTTGAAATTTCAAGATGAACCGATGCCTGCTCTTGGGCAGCTCGACCGCCATCTTGCCGGCGATCTTCTTGGCGCTTTGCCCTCCAAGGTGCACAATTTGCGCGTGAGGCAGATACACTATAGACCATCCGGCGTTACGCAGCCTGTAGCATAGGTCGGCCTCTTCGGTGTACATGAAGTAGCTTTCATCCAGAACGCCCACCTGCTCAAGCGCCTCTCGCCTCAACATAAGGCAGCTTCCTCCGGCAAAGTCTACTTCTCTGATTTCGTCAAAATCCCAATACGACATCGAGTAACGGCCAAATATCTTGCTTCTGGGAAACAGCTTGCTGAGAAACACCGCGTCCAGCGCCTCGGTCACAGGTGAAGGATAGCAGCTGCAGGACCGCTGCAGCGTGCCGTCAGCGTTAAGCAGTTTTGGCGCGACGGCCCCTACTCTGGGAGAGTCATCGAGATATTTAGCCAGTGTAATCAACGCTCCCGGCAATACGATGGTATCGCTATTCAAGAGCAAAAAGTATTTTCCGCCGCTATGTTCGTAAGCAATATTGTTCGCTTTAGCGAAACCATGGTTCGTTCCACAGCGAATAAGCGTTACTTCGGGAAACTCCCGCGCAACCATATCCGCGCTTCCATCTTGAGAAGCGTTGTCGACGACGATTACCTCCGCGTCCAAACCGTCGAGGTTTGCGAACGTCGACTGCAGGCACTGCCTCAGCAGGTCTTTTGTATTCCAGCTTACTATAGAGATAGAGAGGTGTTTATTCATTAAGAAACACTCCACTCCGTCATTCCGAGCACAGCGAGGAATCTGCTTTTCTAATAAGCTATTTCTAAAAGCAGATTTCTCGACTCCGCTAGCGCTTCGCTCGAAATAACGGCGGCGCCGCTTGATCAATTACGCCTTCATCAGAAACATTTCGCGCCGCGACCGCGGCCCCCAAAGTCAACCATATAAAGACACTGATGCAAAACAAAAACAGGCCGTTGTTGGCGCGGTTCGGAAACATATAGTCTCCAAACATGCTTGACGCGGCAAATCCTACGAGTATAGCCGTAGCCGCGGCGGCAATCCATTTCAGATCGGGGTTTGCGTTCTTGAAAGCGTCCAGTCCTGTACGAATTCCACCAACGATTACCCATAGAAGCGCAAATAGACCCAATAAGCCCATTTCCGCCCCCACCTGAGCGTAGTTGTTGTGCGCGGTGGTGTACGTCAAGTTACCATACCAGATGCTGCCGAACTTAAACGAATACGAATAATAATTGCCCGGGCCGATTCCTAAAATCGGATTGGTCTGCCAGGCCATATTGGCCGCGTCCGACCAGATGCCGAAACGATCGAAGTCCCCCTGCGCTGCTGATTCATCATACATCGACTTGAACACCGGATTGGCAAATATCGCGGCGATGAGGAGCGCAATAACAACGCCGGCAAACACTTTTTTTGACTTGAAAAGGATTAGTGTAAGCAAGACGAGTGTAATAGTTATCAGTCCTGAAATCCAGTCGAGCGATCTGTAGGCCACGGCAAGGCATCCCGCCAGGATCACAACCAGGACTAAGGTGGCGCCTGCTTTTGGCCTGTTGAACAACAGCCACGAAAAGATATACGCCGCCGCGACTGTCGCCACGAAAACGCTCTTTGGCGTGGCAACGATCATAGGAATGTCGAGCAGCTTGAAGACAGCCACATACGCCCCGATTGCGGCGACGGGATAAATCGTGGCGTTGATCCATTTGGGATTTTTCAGCAAGTTGGCGGTCAAAAAGAAAGCTCCGATGGCCAGTAGGAACAGTCCGGCCTCAGCCACTTGAGTGATGAATAGATAGTGAGCCTGGTGGATTGCCGGATCATATATGAAACGGCTGCATGCCAGCGAAGCGAGCACGACCGCGCCCAGAGTGAGGAGCGGCTTGTTCAAATGGCTGGGAACTATTTTTGCGCGACCGGTGAGAACCATCCTTGCAAACCAGATCATTAAAAGGAAACCCAGTATAATCTCAGCGGGCAGGACGCCCGCGCTATAGTCGCTGTTGGAGCTTTCTACCTGAGGCGACTCTCCAAAGGCTAATGGGGCAATTGCAAAATACGCCAGCGCTCCGAACTCAGGTTTGTAGGCGACTGCAATTCCGAACGCCAGGCAGATCATCCCAATCACTGCGTAATAGGGATTGAATTTAATAGTCAGCAGAGCTATGGCATACCCGGCAATAAGAATCGCCGCCACCATCGCTCCCCTGCTTCCTTGAGTGTAGAGCCAGTCCGCAAGCCGCTGCGCCGGACTTGCCGCGCTCGTTCCATATCCGTCATACCTTAATGGTTCACTCATCTCGTACACCTTCATTTGAATTCAGCCTGCAGTATGCTGCGGGAACTGCTTTATGCTTAATCCAAGGCTCTTTTTCTCACGCCGTTCCCGCAGCATATAGCTATAACCCTGTTCAAATGCTCCGCAATAGATTCCCAACCGTAATGCTCGGCGACAAAAATACGCGCGTTCGCTGTTATTCGTTCTCGAAGCTCCATATCGCGCATAAGCCGGGAGATGCAATATGCAAAATCCCTGGGCGTGTCCGCAATCAATATATTCTCATCATGCGCCGTTCCAAGCCCGGCTGCTCCGAACGATGTGGAGACCACGGGCGTTCCGAGAGCCATTGCCTCAAGTATCTTCAGCCTGGTCCCTCCCCCGATCCGTGTTGGGACAACCACCGCGGCGCTGGAGGCGATTGCCGGACGCACATCGTCAAGGAAACCCGTGAAACTCACGTCTCTTTTACCCTGAAATGAGGATAAATCTACTCCATCGTTGTTACCGGTTATGGAAAACCGGCATTCCGGCTCCAGAGCCTTGACCAGAGGAAATACTTCCCGGCAAAAGTAGACTGCGGCATCATAATTCGCGGAATATGTCAGCGCCCCTGGATACGTGATAAGTTGATGGTCAACCTCCGGCCCACGATAATCGAGAAGCGCAAGGTCGGCGCCGTTCGGGGCCACGTGAATTGCTCGCTTGGCCTGCAGCGAGGGCGCAATCAGCGCCATCTCTTTTTGGTCTTCATCTGATACAACAAGGGCGGCATCGAGCGTTGAAGCCAGCCTGCTTTCATACAACCTCGACTTTACCCAGGTCAGTGTGCGCCGAAACTTGATCAGACTGGACGGAGCTTCGGCAACAAGCCGCGCCATATACGCCGTGTCGCAGTTATCGTTATCGACAATAAGGGGAATTTGCTTGTGAGGTTGCAAGTAAAGGGAATTCCTAAGCCCGAACACGAGACCGGCGTCAAATGAATAGCGTCTGACCTGCTCGTTAACTAGAAACCGCATATCCCGGCTCCGGCTCGTCACGTACGACCTCGGCGCTGGAGAAAGAAAGCCCAACGCGCTTGCCAGCGGGTTACCTTTATTATCAGGAGCTATGTGAACCTGCTCGCAAAAGCCTGTGAGTTCCGGCGCATAATCTATATCTTCCGGCGACTTGGAGAACGTCAGCAGGTGAATCTTGTGCCATTTGGACAGCCCGCGCAGTAGATGGTACGTTCTCATCCTGCCGCCGTTCGTCGGCGGATATGGAAAAAACTGAGATATTACCAAAAGCCGCATCTTCATACCTTTATTGATGGTTCATAGTTGATAGTTTGGTATTGGGTTATTATCCGCGGCTTGTTTCGGGATTTCCATTCCGCTGCGCTCCATTAAAATCCCGAAACACCGGCACAAGCTGACAGCTGACAGCTTTCCCTCAACCTATTTCATATGATTTTTCGACGAAAGCGCTCTGCTCAACATTCCTCTGAGAACGCCGAAATCGAATATCAGCTTAAAAGGAACATAATGCCATTCCCTGTGTTTGTACGCGCGTATGACCCCGTTCTTCAACGAAAACGGCAGAGTATATCGCAAGATGGTCAGAGCGTCCTTGCCGACCTGGTCGCCTTTGCCGTACCACCTGGCCTCGCGATAGACCTCTGATATGCTGCCCGGATTGCTGTGATAGCAAACAGCGCCCGGCGCATATATGGCATTCTTACCGAGTTTTCGCGAGATAGTTCGGTCTTCGGCATAGCCTATGTCGTCGTAACCGCCGACTGAGTCAAACACCGATTTAAGTATGGCCCGGAATACTGGTTCTTCATCCGGCTGATCCAGTGGATAGCGCCTGCCTTTGGGAAGCCCGGCGTTTATATTCCAGCAGACAGCCCAGGGATTGTCGTTATTTGCGACAAACTCGTCCTTTGTGAATGTCCCAATCTCTTTACCGGCTTCTATTGGAGCGACAAGTTTGGCAAGATAGTCCGGGTCGAAAGTCATATCGGCGTCCAGAAAGGAGAGTATTTCGCCGGACGCATGTTCCGCGCCCAAGTTGCGGGCCACCGCCGGGCCTCTGTGTTCTCCCTGCACGAGCATAACACTATATGACTGGACGATTTCCCTGGTCTTGTCAGTTGAGCCGTCGTCCACAACAGTGACCTCGAAGTCGGGGTGTGTCTGGCGGATCAGCGTGGTGAGGCAATCGCCGATGCAATGCTCTTCGTTATACGCCGCGACTATTACCGATACTCTCAATCCAAACTCCCTGTCAGCGCGGTCTCCCACGCACGATCAGCG
>JAUSEB010000071.1 GCA_030650495.1 Armatimonadota bacterium
TCGCGGCAGGAAACGGACTCGCTTGTTGTCGAAGTTAAGCCTAGGACCGTCAGAAAACCTGCGCCCGATCACCCTTGGAGGAAGCCAGCTGTGACAAAATCACTGACAGATTAGGGGTGACATAATCCCAGACCTTCGACAGCCTTGGGCAACACTTCAGACCTCGGTAGCCCGTCATTTCGAACGAAGTGAGAAATCTGCTTTTAGAAGCAGCTTTTCGATCCTGGGAACGGTGTGTTTATGAAGGCTTTGTAGTAAGCAATAAGGCAGTTCCCGCAGGAATTCCTAAGTGAATTCTTACAGGGAGTGAGTTCAGTTCTCTGGTCATAAAGCTGCATGAGAGGGTGGAGAGCAAGGCTAAGCTTACCGCGGAGTTTGAGGCGATAGCGCAGGCTCAAGCTGAGCGCATATCCGAGCTTGAAGAGGAGATAGCGCGTCTTAAGGGTGGTAAGGCCGGCGTGATGCAGATAAAGGCGAGCGTCAAGAAGAAAGACGATAAGAAACCTCGCAAGAATCGGAGTTCTTCTTTTGCGCGCAAGATAAGTGGAGGAACACGCTCGGCTAAAGGCTCCCATGCTCACAGCGTTTTAAGGAGCCTGTTCGAGACTTGGTCGCTGCAAGGTCACAACGGCATTGTGGCCTGTCGGGAGATGATAATAGAGGCCAACAGAAAAGCTATTGCGGATTGCCAGTAGAGAATCACTCCCGCAAAACTGAACTCACTCAAGACTCTAAACTCAATTGACCATAGGGGCGTCCCGTGGTAAAATATCGTGCTCATTGAGCCACGACTTGCGCGGAGCGGTGTCCGAGTTGGCCGAAGGAGCACGACTGGAAATCGTGTAGCGGTTTAACCCGCTCGTGGGTTCGAATCCCACTCGCTCCGCCATTTTCCTCTTACCCTAAGCGGCGCCCAGCCGCGCGTACGAGTGGAGTCAACATACTTGGGCCATTCAAAAAGTGTCCTTACGAGCGTAACAAAGCGGTTTCTGCTGCTCTCCCTGGGTTTATTGATTGCTCTGGGAATTACGGTCGCGCTTGCCTATCAGTACGGAATTCATTTAAGTAACCGGCTTCCGCTCAAGTCGTCGCTCCCCAGCGCAGCCGACCCCGAAAAGGACGACTCCGTGATTATATTCGCCCCTCACTGCGATGACGAGAGCATCGCTACCGGCGGCGTCGCCCACATAGCAAAGAAGGATGGAGCAAATGTAAAAATTGTCGTTCTAACAAATGGGGATGGCTTTTGGATGGCCGCGGGCCGGGAACTCCACGAAATGCGCGTTAAACCAAAGGACTACATCCGATTTGCGACGGAACGACAAGGAGATACCGAAAAGGCCGCCCGGACGCTGGGATTGGCAAAAGATGACGTGGTTTTCCTTGGCTATCCCGACCGTGGATTAAGAGCGATGTGGACCGAGCATTGGAGTCCCAAGCAGCCATTTAAGTCCCATTATACTAAGACAGTCCGGTCGCCATATCCCAATTCGTACCGCAATAGTGCGCTTTATTGCGGCCGGTATCTCTTTGAGGATATACGCTCGATCCTGGCGGAGAATAACCCGACAGACATCTACGTGCCGCACCCATCCGACGACCACCCGGACCACGCGGTCACATACAGCTTCGTTATGGCCGCTCTCAAAGCTCTGCAGGCTTCAGAAAACTCAGCGCTCTCCGGCGCGCGGGTCCACACTTATCTAGTCCATCGAGGTGATTGGCCTTCGCCGTGGGGTTGGAATCCGAAAGCAAGCCTGAGACCGCCATTTGCGATGTCCGGCATAGACACTTCCTGGGACGTTTGTCCACTAACCAAAGAAACTATTCTCATCAAGAAGAAAGCCATCAAGTGTCACAAGAGCCAAATGGCCATTATGTCCAGATTTCTGCTTAGCTTTGCCAGAAAAAACGAACTGTTCGGAACTGTGAAGACGCCGGATATACCTCAAGTAGCGACGGGAGTTATGCGAGTTGACGGATGGATTGGAGACTGGGCTGGGATCGACCCCTGCGCGAAAGACCCCACAGGCGATAAGCTTTTCAGGGGACTGGAAAAGCCTGGAGATGTGAAGTCTATGTACATCCGTGCGGACAGCGTCAATATCTATCTCCGCGCGGACTTCGTGCGGCGCGTCTCTCGCCGTGTCACATATACCGTAAGCGTCAGGAGTTTTGGTGAGACGCCAAATGGGGAGAACACCAGGTTCTGGTCGGTGAAGATCAAACCATCGAAGCGTTACAGATTGCGCGACCATCGTTACGCCTGGCGGAGCCGGACTCTGGAGTTGAGGATTCCCCGATCCAAGCTCGGAAAAGCAGACCGTATATTTGTATGTGTTGACACCTCAACCATGCGGCTGAAGATCGACAGTTCCGGCTGGCGGGGATTTACTTTGCCTGAGAATGATGATGAGTTGTAGGGGTGAAGCATTTACAGGTTGCCCTGCGGTTTTTGAGAATACGCGCGTGTAAATGCTGATATGCTGCGGGAATGGTCTTGTAGCATATACTGATGCGTTAAGTCGAACGCAATTCCCGCAGCTTGCATAGGCGGGTCGCTGCGGGAACTGCCTTATGCTTGATCCAAGGGTTTATTCAAATACACCGTTCCCGCAGCATAGCTCCCACTAACGACTACCGACCATCGACTACCGACTGTTTTCGGCCGTACAAGAAAAAGGACGCCACGCAGCGACGATAGTTTTTGGATCGTGACGTCCTAGGGAAATCAGGGGCCGGCGCGTCCGCAGCGTTCCACTCCGGGATACATCTGCTGCCAGCCTCCTGCTCTCAATAACTATTATGGCGGGAGTCTACGAAGTTTTTAGACCTTCCGCAAAAAACCGGTATTACTACCCGGTTACTTCTTATTCGCGTTTTCGGCTGCCTTCATAAACGGCGTAAGCAAGTCAATCGGAACCGGGAATATGATGGTGGAGTTATGCTCCGACGCAATCTCCGTCAGCGTCTGTAGGAAACGCAATTGCAGCGCCTGCGGCTCCTTGCTTATGATCGCGGCGGCTTCGGCCAGTTTCTCGGCGGCCTGAAACTCACCCAGCGCGTTTATGACCTTGGCTCGCCGTTCTCGCTCGGTCTCCGCCTGGTTCGCCATAGATCTCTTCATGCCATCCGGCAATGCGACATCTCTGATCTCGACCGCCGTGACTTTGATACCCCAAGGCTCCGTCTGCTCGTCTATTATTGTCTGGAGTTCCAGGTTGATCTTCTCACGTTGAGCAAGCAGTTCATCAAGGTCTGCCTGGCCGACAACACTCCTGAGCGTAGTCTGTGCGCGCAGAGAAGTCGCTTTGACGAAATTTTCAACTTTGATATAAGCGTCCTGCGGGTTTACAACCTGGAAATAGATAACGGCGTCCACGCTGACCGGCACGTTATCGCAGGTCATCATGTCCTGCTTGGGAACATCCATAGTGATGATGCGGAGGTCCATCTTAATCATGCGATCAATAACCGGCCAGACCAACCGCAGGCCGGGCTGCTTCACGTGATCGAAACGCCCCCAGCGCAGGAGTATCCCCCGCTCCCACTCGTTCAGCACGCGCACAGACGTGCCAACAATGTAAAGGAAAAACACGACTGCAAATCCGATCAGATATAACACCGGCATTACTCTGTCTCCTCTCTCTTGACTTTGATTTTGAGTCCATCCATACTAACTATCCGAACCTTTTCCCCAGCCTTTATCCTCTCCGCCGAGGTGGCGGTCCAGTATGTCCCATCAGCGAATACTCGACCGACCGGATCAATATCCGTACG
>JAUSEB010000074.1 GCA_030650495.1 Armatimonadota bacterium
CCCGCAGGCACGACCGTAATGCCTAACGGTCAATACACCTTCAACTTCACGCTGACCGCCCCAACCACCCCTGGAACCTACACAACCGACTGGCAGATGGTCCACATGCTTGTAAGGTGGTTTGGCGCCCAGGTCGTAAAACAAGTTCAGGTCAGCGGCCCGGCTGGAGTCGGAACGCTCAACTCCAAGGCAGGCGGAACCATCACCGTGGACGGCAACAGCAGCGATTGGGATCTGGGTTCGTTCACCACTAAGACAAGAGGAGGTATGAACGAAACGGGCGATTACGCCATTTTGGGCTTCGACGGTGGGACGTGCTACTACGGCGCGCGCTGCACTGACTTCGTGCTGCCGGCCAACGCGGCTGACCACACGGCGAAAGTCTACAGCCGCGACAAAGCGACGTATCTATACTTCCTGGTAAGATGCGACGACAACGACATACGCTACAACAACCCGACGAGCGCGAACTGGGCGAACGACTGCGTCGAGTTCTACATCGACCCAAGCCACAACCATGGCGCGAACCCGATCAGCAATTCGACATCGGACTTCCAGCTAGTCATAGACGCCAACAACCAGAAGAACGTCTATATGTGCACCAGCGGTTACAAGACGCAGGTGTTGGGCGGCGTGACATCCGCAGTCGTCAGAGACGGAACCGGCTGGTGGCTTGAAGTGAGGATAACCAAAACCGCCATCGACCCGGATCTTCCCGGAGTTGGCACGATTGGCTTCGACATAAGCTGCAGGGACAATGACAACAACAACGATCCCGCGGATACGTCGGTCTACACTTGGCAAGACCCCGAGTTGTCCGCTGGTTGCCCAACCAAAATCCCGAACAGATGGGGCGAGTTGGACCTCAGCAGCGTTCCCGACACCACTCCTCCGGGCAACGTGTCGAGTTTCACCGGCACATCCGGCCCAGGCAAGGTAACCCTGAACTGGACCAATCCGTCCGATTCCGACTACACCGCGGTTATGATCCGCTTCAAAACCACAGGCTATCCGACGAGCATAACGGATGGGACTTTTGTAGTGGACGACCCCGGCGCTCCCGGAGCGGCGGACAGCTTCGTTCATGGCGGAACCCCTGGCGTTACCTACTACTATAAGGCGTTCGCGCATGACGGCGCATTGAACTACGCGTCGGGCGTGACGGCCAGCGGAACTCCGACCACCGACACGACAGCTCCATGTCCCGTGACGAACTTCGCCGCGGTAGCGGGAAATCAGCAGGTCAGCTTCTCCTGGATCAACCCGAGCGACGCTGACTTCACAGGAACCATGATTCGGTTCAAGACCACTGGTTATCCTACCAGCGTGACTGACGGCGAAGAGATCTACAACGGCGCGGGATGGAGCATGAGCCACATCGATCTGACCAACGGGACGACCTACTACTACAGCGCATTCGCGTACGGCGGCGTTCCGAACTACGCGACCAAGACGGATGTAAGCGCCGCGACTCCCGCTGGATTGACTTGGGACGTGCAGTATGAAGGCAGTGTGCTGCCTTCAGTCGCAAGTCCAGCCTGGATCGTCGGCCCTGGGTATGAGAATTGGGCGTACATAGACACCGGCACGGTGCGCGTGGACGACGATTCACCCGATTCCGGATCACAGATAGTGTGGCGCCAGGGTTGGGCCGGGTCGAACTCGGCAGGAACCACCGTGGAAGCGAGGATGAGGTGCAACTCTATAACGTACAATTCCACGCAGAAAAACATCCAGATCTTCGACGGAACCAAGACCATCTCGTTCTTGCTCTATACGAGCAAGATAGAAGCCGTTGGCGGTAGTGGCGGAAGCTACAACCTGACAGGAAGCTCCTACCACACCTACAGGTTCACGCTGCAAGGCAACACCTGGAACGTCTACCTCGACGGCAACTCGACTGCGATACTCAGCGGAACCCCTGATTCAGATACGACAGCCAACCAATTGAAGTTTGGCGTAGCTGGTTGGGCGGGTCAGCAGAATATCAACTTCGACTACGTCTACTACACGACCACGGGAGCTTACGCCCCGTAGTCCGCGATTCGTTACTGGTACAACTGTCTCCGGCGCGGGGTTTCCCCGCGCCGGAGACTTTTTTTACTCCTATATGTAACAGTTCAATCTTCCGTGTATTGTCATTTCGAGCGGAGCGCTAGCGGAGTCGAGAAATCTGCTTTTCCGATGAACGGCCCCAAAAAAGCAGATTCCTCCACTTACGAATTTCATTTTGCTGGAAGTGAGTCCAGAGGAATGCTACAATAGATCAACTATATTAACATAGGTATTGCGACATGCCATATTCCAGATTTACACCAGAAGATTTAATCCTACGCGATCATCTCGCCGTTGATCGCACTGTCCTGGCGAATGAGCGCACTTTGTTGGCTTATATACGGACAGCTATAATGCTGCTTATATCGGGAGTGACGCTACTGAAGTTCTTCCCGAATCAAGCTGTTATGCAAATACTCGGATGTCTGCTTCTTCCGGGGGCGCTTGCTATTAGTTTCTTAGGCGCTATACGCTACCGCACAATGCATCATCGTATCGGACAAATCGGAGTTCCTTCTGTCAAGCCACCTTCCGACGCATATAAAACGAAAGAGTGAATAGCGCTTAGTGGCTGGTGGCTGGTATTACTAGCCGCTAATCACTAACCACTAGCCACTCCCTTTATCATCAGCGTTTATCAGCGTTCTTAATCTGAACCGGCCTCTTGCATTTCCCTATGTTCAGCAAGCTGCCTGGCAATGAAATCGGAATCCTCGATGCCGCCGGGTTTGATCACTGCAACATTTACGTCCGCGCCATTTACCATAACCAAGAGGTAGTGGGGGAATTTCCCCGTGCCCCAGACCGACTTGCCCATAGGCGCGCCCGACCCGCCGCAGATATACTCCGTTATCCCCTCAACGACCGACTTGTTGTAAAGGTGCTCGTGACCGGCGAAAACGGCGTCAACCCGGTTTTCTTTGAGCATCTCTATCAGCTTCCGGCGATCCTTAGGATATCTATCCAACGAGTCGCCTCTGTGGCTGCCAACCGGGAATAGCGGCTGGTGAACGAAAATAAACCTATGCGCTTTATCGCGATTCGCCCGCAGGTCTTGCTTAAGCCACTCAAGTTGCTCGCCCGCTATTTTCGATGTCTGGCCGGGGGCCTCTGAGTCCAAAACGGCAAAGTATGAGGCGCCATAGGTGAAGGAATAGTAAAGATTCTTTCTCTTGAGCATCCGTTTGAAAAGCAAATCGCTGCCTGAGTCGGTTATTTCATGATTTCCCATCACCAGATGCATAGGAGCGTTCAGGCGGGCAGTTTTGGCAAACTCCATATACTGCTTCATCACCATCTTAGGATCGGAGGAACCGTAGATCGAGTCCCCAACATGAACGGAAAACCTTGGACTAAGCAGATTAATCTCTTTCACTATCCGGCTCAAGACTTTCGGCTGCCTGCCAGTCTCATTGAGAGGACGATTATCTCCGAACACTACAAAATTGAAAGCTCCATTTCCCGGTTTAGCCGCTGGACTGTCAGCCGTCGCCAGGGGATGATTGACGTTGATCTCTGCCGGGATTTTTGGGATTGGGGGTGGGCCGGCGAGCGCGCCGCGAATCATAGGCTCAAAGCGTTGCAGCGCAATCATGAGAATCAAGAGGCAGACAATCAACCACGGGAGTTTTCGCGAATCAGCCGGCATCGATCCTCCGATCTTATAGCAGGGAACGCTCGCCGTAGCGTTCCTGGGAATGGAACGGCGTCCATTCCCTACACTAGCCCGTATTATTCACGTCATTTCGAGCGTAGCGAGAAATCTGCTTTTCCTGAAG
>JAUSEB010000215.1 GCA_030650495.1 Armatimonadota bacterium
CCTTTCGCATATTGCGAGAATATTTGGAGGAAAAGGCCGGTCGGAACAAGGCGTCGAGCCTGATTGTCGCCACTACTGACGCAAAAAAAGGAGCGCTCAGATACCTGTCTGAGCAGCGGGGATATACGACCTTCGTCGTGCCGGATGACGTAGGGGGGAGGTACTCCGTCCTATCAGCCGTCGGCCTGCTTCCAATCGCTTACGCGGGAATAGACATCAAGGCCCTCCTATCCGCCGCGAATAGATGCGCTGAGGACTGCAAGAACCCTGACCTCAAATCTAATCCCGCTTATTACTACGCCGTTGCGCGAAACGTGTTATATAATAAGGGGAAAGAAATAGAGATTCTCGCCTCGTTTGAGCCGCGTCTGCACTACATTGCCGAGTGGTGGAAACAGCTTTACGGCGAAAGCGAAGGTAAAGATAATAAGGGGATATTCCCCGCGTCAGTGGATTTTACAACCGACCTTCATTCCATGGGACAGTGGATTCAGCAGGGCAGGCGAAGTATATTCGAGACCTTTATCCATATCGAAGGCGGCGAGCCGGATCTTAAGATACCCAGTGAAGCTTCGGACATGGACGGCCTCAATTATCTGGAGGGCCGGCAAGTCCACGAGGTCAACTTGGCGGCCTATCAAGCCACGGCCCTTGCCCATTACGAGGGCGGCGTTCCAAATTCGACAATCCGCCTCCCTGAACTGAACGCGGAAACACTGGGTTACCTGCTTTATTTCCTTGAAAAAGCCTGCGCGATGAGCGGGTATTTATTAAATGTAAACCCGTTCGATCAGCCGGGTGTCGAGGCTTACAAAAACTACATGTTCGCTCTCCTGGGCAAACCAGGTTACGAAGAGGAATCGGCCAAGCTAAAGGAAAAACTGAATTCGCTTGGAGCAGGAGTCAGTGTAACATTCAAAGGTTAGGTGAAATCATGAGTATTCCTATTAAGGTTTATGAAGATACGAAGCTTACTCAAACGGTGCACGAGTTGGCCCTTGAAGGGTATCAGGGTCCGGGCAAGCCGGCGCTTGAAAGCCGCGAGAAATACCGCTGGCTGAGGAAACATGGCAGCAAGCTCTGGCTCGACACCGGCGACGCGGGGGTCGCGGAGCAGGTGTGGGCCGCGGAACTGGATGCGTTGACTACCAACAACACGCTTGTCAACCAGATAGTAAAGACCGGCTCGATGGACGGAGACATAACTTACGCCGCCAGGCTGTCTGATCATGGAGTTGAGGGTTGAGGGAAGAGAAAGCCAGCGATGAGCGATGAGTAACGAGCGATGATATCCTATGCCCTATCCTTCGGCTTGTTCTTTGAAGCCTAAGATAACATTACTACTGTCGGCTTCGGCTTTGAACTACAAGCCGAAGCATCTTAAACCTTCAACCTTCAACTCTCCCTCGACTCTCGTTCCGATGCGGCGGCAGCTACACGCCAACTTGCGCGCGGCCTTCTTCCTCGGCCTGGCGGCGCAGGCTGTCGCGGCGGTTTTCCAGGAACTCTTGCGCCCATCTTTCGACCCGTGGATCGGTGTTGACTAGTGGAATGCCGAGATTCGCGAGGACTTCTTCATCCGAATTTGCGTTTCTCACCGCTTCCTCGAATTCATCTTCCGTGACGTTCAGTTCGGTCAGCATCTGCATGTCTATCGGGCAGGGGAAGATATAGTCACCGATAGTACCGGCTATATAGGCCCGGCATTTGTCTATCGCTCGCGGCAGCCATGGGTACCCGGCCAAATGCTCTTCGCCGGCGCGTGGAAATTGCGTAGTTAGGTCCATTCAAATTCTCCTTTCTATTGCGCGTATACAAGAACGCAGATTAACGCTGATAAGCGCAGATAAACACAGATAATAAGGAAAGCTGAGGGATTATATCACCCTCACCCCGTCAAGGGGGTTGGCGCCTTCGGCGCCAGCATCGGCAGCAGGCTACCGATGCAACAAGCGCAAGACGGAAAGCTGTCAGCTGTCAGCTGACAGCTGACAGCTTAAACCGACATCTCTTCCCCATTCTACCCTTTTAATTGACAATCGTCACTTGCAGCGGTTAACCTTACAGTAGGCGTCCGCGCAAAACCATCAGAAATCGGAGTTTTATCTTATGTCATCCCAAGATGAATCGCGCGTGTTGTGGCAGATACGGGATATGTTCTTCTGCCGGGGCGATTTGAACAAGAGCAAGATTAAATACGATGGCGAGAAGTCCATCATCAAAGTCGCCGGAGGGAATAAAGTCCGCGAGCTGCATCACGGCATTCGGTATGTTGACCTTTCGACCGCCGAGTTTATGCTCGAATTTGGCAGCGTATCGCCGGGAATAAAGTGGGAAGTTGGGGCCAGACCCCTGGCCAAGAGAGATGACTGGCGGCCTTTGATGTCGGGACAGGGAGGCGGAACTCACAGGGCGCCGCTGTCCAAGCTTGGTTTACAGAAATGGGTAGGCGCGGATATTACTCTTAGATTCTGGTCTGAAGAGCCGGGCACGATGGAAGTGTTGCGGTGGAGCGTCATTACTCCAAAGAAGGTCAGGTTTTACGACGAGCATCAAGAGGCGCGAAAGCAGCTTGCTAAAGCCAAAGCGACGCCGCTTGAGCGTGGAATTGTCCCCCATTGGAACCCGATAATTGGCGGGTTCGTGTGCGCGTATAATTACACCCACCCTGAGCACTACAACTACTGGCTGGAAGACGAGGGCGAGCAGCTTTGGAGCCTGGGGAATTTCCCGGAAATGATGAAGCTATACGGCAAAGGTTTGCGGGATTTTATCGTGGACCATTGCAGGCACGGCGCTCCCGTGAGACGCATAAACGACCAGCCACTTACCGCGAACCCGTACCTTACCGATGGGAAATTCGAGTTCGATACGGGTTTGTTGAATGTAAATGGCGATTTGGCGAAGGACCCACATATCGACATCCATCACGGCACATACGAGTATACCGGACTTATAGCTTCGTTGGGTGACTTCTACTTTACATATAAGAAGCCGGACGGCTCAACATCCAGGTTGGATTTCACAAAGCCGGTCCGACACCGCGTTGAATATAATATGCGCAGGCCGGATAGCGCGCATTTGTCGGTGCGATCAGATGATGACGTGGTTATGGCGTCATTTGATATCGAAATATCCGGCGGTCGAACATGGGTGATTGCTAGCATTACCAATATATCAAAACAACCAATCCACAATGTTGTTGCAGGTTTTGCTCTGCGTGATTGCGAGAAGTATTATAAACATCCACCGAACACTGTAAAGGAGTTCGGGGAAGTTGCGCTGATTTACTCCGAGCAGCCAAAGCTGGAAGACTGTAACCTTGTCAGAATCGCCGGTCCGGCTGCGAAGAATTTGCGCGTTCAACGAACAAACGAGAGCATAGAGCAAGTTGGAGTAAGTTTTGTTCTTGCTGATGAGTTACCGGCAGGTAAACCAGCGGCCCTCAATATTGCCGCAATAAACGCCGGTTCAACAAGTTTCGCCGCGAAGATCGACAACTACAAAGACGTGGATTTCGAGGACGCGGACATAAGCATGTCCTATGTCGGCACTTACGCGCTGCTTGGCCTGGCGGTCTACTCCTACAGGTTCCCTGAAGACAAGGAAGCTCGCGAATCCGTCAATATGATGATCGACAACTTCATCATGGCGCGCGATAAAGCCAGAGACAGGGAGTTAGGATATTTACTATGGGTGTTGGCGCTCTATGGCCGTGATAAGGATATGAATCTAATCGCCGACCTGCTGGAAAAGCGCGTAAAAGGACGTAAGTTCAACTCGCTTGACGGCTCGGCGATCTGCATGGGCTTCCGCAACGCAGGCCGGTGGGCGATTGCCGACAAGATAGGAAACGAGATCGATCCGCTTTGGGAGGAGGGAGTCGCTCCGCCAACCGACCTGATCGGCCTGGGAATACTCCAGTCGCCCGCGACATCGGAGAGAGCGTATTTGCAGCTCAGCCGGTCGCTCTGGATGATGTACTGGGACGAGCCTGATCGAATCACCACGCATAATAATCGCTTTGTGGAAGAGGGTCCGCAGGAAACGAATTGCTATATGCTGGTCGGCCTGGATTTGATATCGAGACTATACGGCGGAATTACGCCGATAAGATTGGACTTCTTCGCCCAAACGCTGATAACCAGCCTGAATTATGATGAGAAGTCCGGCAAGTGGAAGCTGGGATTGACCAAAGCCGGAGACGTGGACTTGTTCACCCACTTCCGCGCTCCACAGAGCATCACCTGGAAAGGACGCAAACTCGCGTCAAACAAATGGCGATACAGCGAGGACACCGGTGTGATTTACATCACCGGCATAAAGGGAGATGGCGAACTGGTCGTCACCGTGGAAGGCGCTCCTCCCAGGGAAGACCCGAATTGGAAACCGATTGATTATATCGGATCGGGCAGGAAGCTGGTTTAGTTCCTAACCGCCGAATCGGGCTGGGCGCCTATTGTTTCGAGATAGGATACCAGATCGTTTTTGTTGAACCGGGCGCCGAGAACGTAGGCGTCGGCTCCGCCGTAGAGCAGGATAACGTCGCCGTTATACTCGTAGCTGCCTGCGGGGAAGATGCAGTTCAGATTTCTGGCGTGCGGCCAGGGGGAGTTCAGTTCATAAGGCGTTTCGGGTTCGAGCAGGCAGTCGCATCGGGCTTCCACAATCGACTCCGGATTGCTGGGATCGAAATTGTTGAAGTTGAGGATTGCATAGCCCGCGGAGTAATCTCTCTCTCCGGCGATGCAGCAGTTGCCGATGTGGTAGTCCGCAAGGTAACGGTTATTTCCGAGCGGGAGAGGAACAGAGCCTGCGCCCAACCAGGATATGCAGTATCGCGGGTCGGAAGCCGCTTT
Organism: Armatimonadota bacterium; assembly: GCA_030650495.1. Lineage (GTDB taxonomy): Bacteria > Armatimonadota > UBA5829 > UBA5829 > JAUSEB01 > JAUSEB01. Next base: position 4,860 of record JAUSEB010000215.1, read on the forward strand.
CATTATCGTGCCGAGGTTTTGCCACTTGCCCGTGGGTGAATCGCTCACCGCAAGCGCTATGTTGAAGTCTGCCTGGCGCCCGATCATCGGTCGGTGCAGCATCAGGCATTTTCCGTCAATCTGCTCGGACATTATGACCGCGTCTTTGTTCGGAAAACTGTTTACGCCTCCGTGAACCGGGCCTAGCTTCGTCCAATGTATGAGATCAGTGGATTTCGCCATGCAAATGCGTATCCTCTGTTCAGACGGCAGATTAGAATTATAGCCACAATAAACCATGTAGAAGGTATCGCCAATTTGAGTAATCCTCTGATCCTCAACGCCGTTAAAATCGTAACCTATAGGATCATCGGTCGGCACGACAACCGGATAAGCGAACCGTTTCAGCAATTGGAGATCCGGAGTGAAAATAGCAAGCCCTACTGAGGACCTGAGCGGCGGGCAGCCATTGTTTTCTTTTGGTATTCCTCTGTAGTAGACCGCGACGACACCATCGCTCAAGCCGGGATCATCAAGCATTTGACATCCCAGCATTCCCTGTATGATGTTATCGTTTTGAGGAGATCGTTCCAGACGTACGATTGTTGGATTGAGAGTGAAAGCGCTGTCCCAGCTTTCAGCGTCCGCTTTGATCAGCGGTTTTCCGTGGTTGATGCGTTCTATGTTTACTCCTGCGAAACATCTTATTGCCACGTTAGTTACCCTCGTTAGCGTATAAAGCTCCGTCCCGACTCCGGGACTCTTTCATACTGTGACTGCATATTAACGCTTGCTAGTTTGAAATTATCGTCTATCTTATTAAATCTCATACTAGCATGAGATTGCTGCTCAGTCAATTATTGTGCAATCGGTGTGCCAAAAAGCGTTTTACCGAGTTTTAATTTGGCGATTAAGCAAAAACCGGCAAATTTCGCAGGGGCGTCATTCCATTGAATCGCTGAGACGCTGGGGGAGATGAATCCGCTGAGGACCCCCACCCCAGTCCCGATTTATCGGAAAGTAATCCCCCCTCCCCGTGGGAGGGGGTTAGGGGGAGGTCATGTGGCGTTCCCTTTCAGCGGCTTCATTCCGGTTCCGTGTCTCAGCGATTCAGAAAACCATTCCCGCAGCATAGCAAAATGACCAAAATCCCGAAACATCTGGCGATGAGGAGGAAAATGATGTCTCTCATACGTTCGACAGCCCTTGCGGCGGCGGCGCTGCTCGCGCTTTGCGCTATTCCCGCGTTTGCTGTTTCACCTTCGGTAACAAACGTACAGGCGACGCAGCAGCAGGACGCGAGCCGCAAGGTGAAGATAACCTATTATCTGTCTGACCCAGACAGTTCGTCCGTCTACGTCACCTTAACCATATCCACGGATAATGGGGCAACTTATACCATCACGCCGAGCCTGGCAACAGGCAGCATAGGCTGGGTGCGGACCGGCGGAACGCGAACCATCTACTGGGACGCCAAGTCACAATACCCCACCGGCCAGTGGGCAACCTGCAAGGCCAAGGTTACCGCCGATGACTCCTCCGGCGGGGTCAACCCCGGCCAGATGGTATACATCCCCGCCGGTTCTTTCCTGATGGGGAACTCCAATGTCGGCAACGACGTGTATGGTTTGTTTTTCGAATTCCCTCAACATTCCGTAAACCTGTCCGGCTATTGGATAGGCAAGTATGAGGTAACTCGTGGTGAATATCGCGCTTTCATGACCGCGACGGGCCGCGCGGCGCCTACCTACTGGGATGCCGTCCAGAACTGGGGAACGGGCAGTTTCACGCAGACCGACAACCACCCGGTGGTGGGCGTAACTTACTATGACGCGGAAGCCTTCTGCAACTGGGCGGGCGGTCACTTGCCGACTGAGGCGCAGTGGGAAAAAGCGGCTAGGTGGACCGGCAGCAACCCGAGGGTGTATCCCTGGGGTGACCCGTGGGACCAAGAGAAGTGCAACAACTATTCCGACAGCAACCCGGCTGGCGGCGGGCTATACAAGTATCAGACTGCCGCCGTAGGCAGTTACCCAAGCGGCGCAAGTCCCTATGGCTGCCAGGACATGGCTGGTAATGTATGGGAATGGGTGCAGGACTGGTACAAGTCGTATCCTAACAGCAGCAGCCCGTTTGACTACACTGGCAGCTATCGGGTTCTGCGCGGTGGTAGTTGGTACGACTTCACCGGCAGCAGCTACGACTCCCGTTGCGCTTTCCGCTACGGCCGCAGCCCGTTCTACTACTGGAACGACTACGGCTTCCGACTTGCCCGCTAGTCTCGCCCTTTTCCCTTTTACTCTTTTACCCTTTACAAAAGAGAGGGTGGGTCTTTGAATCGCTGAGACGCTGAAGGATGTGATTACGCTGAATGAAGGGGATGAGAGCACTGAATGGCAGCGGCTTCATTCGCGTTCAGCGTTTCAGCGATTCCAATACACAACTGAGGGACATAATGACACTGAATGAACAGACTGACACGCTGAAGCGGGGCGGGTTTGACGCGGATGATCGTTATCCGATGTCGGAGCTGACTTCCCGGATCATCGCCTGCGCGATTGAGGCGCACAAGACGCTGGGACCGGGGTTTGAGGAGGTTTTCTACCAGCGCGCCTTGCAGCGAGAGATGGCCGCCGCCGGGCTTGACGCTACGCGCGAGGTGGACATAGAGGTTCACTACAAGGACCTGGTTCTTGGGAAGAAGCGCGTTGATTTCGTGGTCGAGGGATGCCTGGTGGAGATCAAGGCCAGGGCCGCGCTCGATGACGTGGACAAGATACAGACGCTGTCGTACCTGAAAGCATCCGGATATCCCGTGGCGCTGCTGATAAACTTCGGCGGGGCGCAGATCGAGATCAAGCGGCTGGCGAATACGAGGTAGGTTTTTGAATCGCTGAGGAATCTCTGAATCGCTGAGACGCTGAATCGGCTGATTACGCTGAATGAAGGGAATGAGGTTGTTCGAATCGCGGAGACGCTGAAGGATATGATTACGCTGAAATCCGGAATTCAGCGGTTTCATCCCGTGTTCTGTGTTTCAGCGATTCAAACCATTGCAGCGATTCAAAGAACGAGGAGAGTGAGACTATGATACTGATTAAGAGAGCTATATGGTTTGCGATAATACTTCTGGCGCTCGGCGCTGCTGCGTTTGCGGGGCAGGTGTCCGGGGTGTCGAATACGTTTGGGATTGATAATACGTTGGGCGGACCGCCGGATATTCCATCGTATTGCGGCTCGCCGTATGGGGAGGGAACCGTGCTGCTGCGTGGACAACTGCACAGCCATTCATACCCTGATGATTGGGCTATATACGACTACTCAGGTACGGGTCCCAACTCTACGTTAAGCAAATACCAAGCTATCGGGTACGACTTCCTCGCCCTGACTGATCACAATCAAGTTTCGCCTGAATCAATGAGTTGGCAGGGATGGAGCCCTAATAGCGTTGAAATCACACATGGTAACTGGGCCCCATGGGCTTATGAGAACGATACCCATGTCTTGGCAATCGGCACAAGCCAAGGGACGACTATGGCGATGCTCGACTACTCGCATACCGGTAACATAGCTAACGATACCGCTCAACGTGTTCAGCGGGTACGCAGCCGATCTGGGCTGGCGTTCATCGCTCATATAGACACATCACCATATAATATAGCGCCGGACGATCTCAAGTTCGCCTACTGGATCAACAGTGCAGGTAGCAGGTTCAATGCAGTAGGTGTGTTCGCCACCAATTTCCCTCCAGGTGGCAGTCCAAGCGCCGAGAACAGTTGGGATAACTGGATAGCAAAGAACCGTCTCTACGGCGGTTTTTGGGGATACGCCGAGGACGACTATCACTATTTGGGTGGGGCAATCGGCAACAACAAGAGGAACGGCTCGTGGATAGGAGTGCCCGGTCCTCAAAACGAATTGTGGGGCAGCATTAAGGACAAGTTGCTCAACGGTGACTTCTACCCCTATCACGTTGAAAATGGGACATGGCAAGGATCAGATACTCCAGCTTCGCTGCGGATCACGACCGCCGGGACTCCATATCCAACGATAACCGCGACTGTGACCAAGAATGGCAGTCCTTATCCGGCCGTTATATCATTCAGAACAGCGCAGGGATGGAAGCCAGGCGCTGACCTGGGGACGGGAATGAGGAGCTACCTATGCACAGGGAACGAGCGTTACGTCAGAGTCAAAGCGTTTGTTGTACAGGGCTACAATGAACTTGCTATATACTCCCAGCCGGTGGTAGTTTACGGATCTGGTGAGCGGTATAACGGAATGAGCGCACAGTCTGTGCGTATTGCCTTCACTTCGTCGGAACTCCATCTGCGCTACCTGGAAATGGAGGAAATGCCGCAGTCAATGCCGCCAGCCGGCTATGTCGGCGACGCTTTCGATGTCACCACCGATGATGGCCTGGTCCCCCCCGGCGCTACCCTCCAACTCAGCTACGCTGGGGAGGACACCTCCGCCATTGGTGGGACGCAGTATCTGGCGATTTATCATTATGACACCGGAACAAGCGAGTGGGTCAAAGTTGGCGGGACGGTTGATCCCGGCGCTCAGACAATCGAGAGTCCAATATCCGTCCTTGGCAATTACTGCATCAGCGCGGACTTGCCGCCGGATACGACCTCGCCGCAGGTGTTCATTGAAAGCCCACCTTCCGGCGGGATCGTCAACATGAACACGACGGTTACAGCTACCGTGAACGATGACCTCGGCGCGTGGCGCGTCAGTTTCTACCTTAACGGCCATTTGCTGAAAGAGGACGCCGATGCGTTGGACTTCTGGACGGCGGATATCCCAATCGCCAACTACTGTGAAGGGGATTGGACACTGAAGGCCGTAGCCGAAGACCTGGCGGGTAACACCGGCACGGATGAGATTCCGATACACATTCATTCATCCACTCTGCCGCCAACAGTCGCTATAACCAGCCCGACAGCAAGCGCGAACCTGTCGGGAACTATCACAGCGACGGGCACATGTGGTGATGACGTGGCGGTGGCAAGCGTGACGCTGAAGCTGGATGATACGGTTGTGGGCTTCGCGGACATTGACGGCGGCAACTGGACTTGCGACGTTGATACAACGTATCTGGTGGACGGCGCAAGGACGCTGACGGCCACGGTCGAGGACTATCCCGGCAACGAAGTGACGGTTTCCGTCCAGGTGAATATCGCCAATGGCGGCGCGGTGGCCATTGGAAGTCTGAAATCACTCGCCCCCGGAGCGCCGGCCAAGTTCGCCGGCGCTATAGTCGTCGCCGGAACGGACCTTGTCGGCGGAGGTTTCTATGCTGAAGATACGAACCGCATCTCCGGCATCCGCGTGGTGACTGACCGGACAATCAATGAGAAGGATTTGGTGAGCGTTGCGGGCATGGCAACGACCGTCGGGACCGAGAAAGCCATCCAGGCTTATGATGTGCTGGTTCTTTCGAGCAATAATACCTTGCCCGACCCACTGGGGATGAGCGGCAAACTCCTGCTGAGTCCCAGCTTGGACGCCATTGGAAAGATCGTTACGGTGTGGGGCAAGGTCACAGGCGTGGATACGGCAAACCCAGCGAAGTGGTTCACCATCAGCGACGGCTCGCCCCAGGACGTTAAGTGCGCGCCGCTCGGAGTGACCGCGCCCACCGTGGGCTACTATGTCGTAACCGGCGTGTGTTCCATTGATGCAGACACCGGCGGGCCGATGATTTTGCTTCGCGGGCCTGATGATCTGATGATCATGGAATGAAAGCCGATATTACCAGCCGAAGATGGTGTCCACTTCGCGGTCGGGAGTGATGGTGAACGGCTTTTCCAGCTTGTAGCGGTTGGTGACTTGAGTTAGCTGGGAATCGGACTCGCGGAGCATCTTGTCTATGTCCGGTTGAGCTTTACTGCGCATTGATTGAAGAGTGTTGATATCATTCTGAATTAAGGCAACCTGGATTTTGGTCATCATGCTTACATACGTGCCCAACGCCTGGCGATACGCTCCCGCGAACTGGCGGCATGGCTCCGGGGCCTGCACGGTGTCGAACTTCTGAACTAGCTGGTTCCACTGCTGCGTGTAGTCGGAATAGCCTTTGGCGACCTTTTGCTGTGGTTCCTCCGATTCGTCATCCAGGCCCAGTTGCTCGCCATAGGCGGATTTCATCATGTCCAGCGCCGGGCCGAAGTCCACGCGCATCTCCTGCCGCTGCTGCTCGATGCCTTTGACGAATTCCAGATACTGGATGACTTCAATTGGAGCTTTTTCTTCCACGGGGGGTATTATTTTTGGAGCCGGAGGGATTTCGGTCTGGATCACGGACTGCCTTGGAGTAAGCGGCCTGACTTCGCTCTGGACTACGGATGATGACGGCGGCGCAGTGATCGGACTTTGCGAAACCGCCGGCCCGTGAGGCCGCAGCAGAGTGAACGCCAACGCCGCGAGGATGAGGACGCCGATGACAACTAATATGGCGATTATCGGACGTTTCGGCAGTCCCGCCGCAGGCTTGCGCTCTGCGGCTATGAGAACGACTCCGCAGGACGGGCAGAAGCGGGCATTGCCGTCTATATCAATTCCACAGTTAGGACATTTCATAGTCGCAGCCCCCAATGATAGTATGGGTATCGCTAAGAGCAGTATACCACAATCCGAGTGTTGCGCTGATACCGCGGGAACTGCCTTATGCTTAATTAAAAGTTTTCCTGAAAACACCGTTCCCGCAGTATAGTAACCACAATCCAACAGCTACCCCACATTGTCGGCTTCGGCTTCAAAGAACAAGCCGAAGCATCTGCCCACGAAACTGGCCTTAATCCTCAGTTCCGCCGCTGGAGTATTCTCGTGGGTCTTTCTCGGTAGGATCGTATTTTGGCTGTTCCTGCAAAGCGTTGCGAAGCGGCGCAAGGAACTTGTTGATCTCATTCTGGGCATCCTGCTGTTCTTTCGTCGAACTGAGCAGCGCGTCGGCAAGAACGATTCCATCCATGCCCTTAGGTTCTATCCCGACTAATGCCAGCACGGTGGGGGCAAGATCAACCAGGCGAGCGGGAGATTTGGACACGAAACCTTTTTTCACTCCCGGACCGGCCATAATGATGGGAATGTGCTGTGTGCCCCAACTGATCTGATAGTGTTTCCCTTTTTTAGGGAAATTCTTAGGTATTTTGGACATTTCGGCTGAGCAGAAGAAGAGGTCCGGGCCGTTTGCGCAAGCGGCCGTGCTGAGGAGATACCTATAGGTCTTGTCCAACTTGGGGTCGATGGTCTTCTCCGTAGTTGGGGCTGGCCTGTATTCATATTTGCCTTCCGCCAACTTGATTTTGTAGTATCCGCCGGAACAGGCTTCAGGCTTTGTCGCCATAACAGCTTCAGCAACGTCCTTGGCTTTGGAGGAGTCTACTATCCAGATAGGGCCGGTTCCAGCCGAGGAGAGAAACTCGGTTCCAGCCTTTTTTATGGCGTCCTTCATGACTTTGCTGCTGACAGGCGACACATCCGGGATCATGCCGTGATCGCCGACTACGACAAAAACGGTGTTGTCATAGATTCCGAGTTTCTTGTAATCTTCTATAAGGCGCCCAATCACCCGGTCCGCCCGCTCAACCGTAGGGCGCATTGCGCCGGGGCTTATGATACCCCCGCAGCTATGTCCCGTGCCGTCTACCTGGGGAAGATTTATCAGTAGTACGCGCGGCTTGTGGTTTTTCAGCATGATTGTCGCGGCGTCTATGGACCATTCGTCGGACCTGGTTTTCAAGGCCCTGATTTTGATAAGGGTTTCGTCGGGAGGACGTTGACCTTGTATAAACGTGGTTTCCGATTTCTCATTGGGAGGGCCTGGAAGACCGAGGTCGATGTTTCGACCTCCCCCGCCGAGGAGCACGGTATAGTTCGCGCTGTTCAGGGCAAGCGGACCGGCGGCGTAAGGCTTATGTCCACCTGAAACTACCGCTATGGCTGCCGGGCCGCCGGCTTTTACCGCCTGAGCGATACTGGGGACGTTATTTGCGGAAGCAATACGGGAGAGTTCCCCTTTGATAACTTTGTGGTACTCGGTTGGATCGTAGACCTTGCCGGTGGCGGGGTCTTTCCATCGAAACCCGACGATGCCATGTTTTTTTGGGTAACAGCCGGTGGATATGGAGGCGTGGCTGGGAGCTGTGTTGTTGATGACGTAACCCACCCACGAGCCGTCGTAGTATGTCCCTTCTTCTCTCATCTTGTGAAGGATGGGCGTTGGGGCGAGCTCCATATAATCCGGACGCATGGCGTCTATGACGATCAAGGCCAGATACTTTGCAGGCTCCGCGAACACTATGCTTGTTGAGCCAATAAGAAAAACGAAGGGCAATAACAGAGATATTACAAGACGTTTCACTTACCCCTCCGTGGTTCTTATTGCCGTAGATTGTTCCGGCATTGAAATGCTGAAACACCGATTACGGCGCCTTTGGCGCAGGCTTCGGCAGCAGGCTACCGAAGCAACAAAGATAAATACGTGCTTCCATAACGTTAAGCTATTTCCCAACCGCTGTCGGGTCGTATTTCGACTGGTCGCGTAGGGCGTCGCGGGCCGGTGTGAGTTGAGCGTTGATCTTCTTCTGGGCTGACTTTTGGTTTTTCTTTGGATTCTTCAGAATATCAGCCAGAACTATGCCGTCCATGCCCTTAGGCTCGACGCCCATCAGCGCGAGAACGGTCGGAGCGATGTCAACGATGCGCGCGGGAGATTTTGAGACAAATCCCTTCTTGATTCCCGGACCCGCGAAGACCATTGGAATATGCTGGGCGCCCCAGGCGATTTGATAGTGTCTGCCGTGCTTGCGAATATCAGGGGGAGTCGTCGTAGGCTCAATCGAACACAAGAAGATATCCGGACCATTGGCGCAGGCAACCGTGCTGAGCAAGTATTCGTAAGTCGCGGCCAGTTTAGGATCTATCGTCTTTTCCGTGGTCGGGACAGGCTTATAGACATATTTGTCGTCAACTTTAGTCTTATAGTATCCACCAGACGCGGCTCGCGGTTTGGCGGCCATAATGTATTCCGCAACGTCCTTGGATTTAGAAGAATCGGATATCCAGATGGGGCCGTTGCCCGTTGACGTCACTATCTTTACCCCATATTTATCCATAGCTTTATTAACTATGTTGCCGGGGGCGGGCGATTCATCGAACATCATACCGTGGTCCGCCGTGACAATAAAAAGGGTTTCATCGTAAATTCCCAATTTCTTGTACGCTTCGACTAGCTTGCCGATGAGCATGTCTACGTTTTCCAATACCGGCCTCATAATATTCGGGCTTAGAATTCCGGCGGCTGCATGACCGGTTCCGTCTGTGACGGGCAGGTTGATGAACATAACCTGCGGCTTCAGATCGTTGAGAACGGTGACCGCGGCTTCCATACCCCAATCATCGCCCGCAGACTTCATGGCTCTGATTTTCCGATATGTTTCTTTTGGCGGGCTTTTGCCTTTTACAAACGATCCTACCCCCGTATCGTCAGCGGCTCCTTCCATTCCCTGTTCGACTTTATGTCCGGTCTCGCCGATGAAGATGCTGTAGTCGGCGCTGTTGAATGCAAGCGCCCCGACGGCATAGAACTTATGCGCTCCGACCGCCGCAATCTTCGCCGACGGGTCGTGCTCTTTTAGAAGTTTGCCTAGACTTGGAGCGTTGTTTTCCGAAGCGATTTTCGCTAACTCGCCTTTCATAATAGGCTGGAGCATGGTTGGGTTACGTTCTTCTCCGGTGATTGGGTCTTTCCAGGTGAAGGCTACAATGCCATGCGTGCGCGTGAAGCAGCCGGAAGCTATTGAAGCGTGACTGGGAGGAGTATTATTCACCACTCCACCTACCCATGCGTCGGTGTAAGAAGAGCCTCTTTTTATCAACTTTTGTAGATTCGGCATCGAGGCGATAGTCATATAATCCGGGCGCATGCCATCCACAACAATAACGACGGCGTATTTAGGTTGTTGGGCGGATGCGAAGCTTGCGAAGCAGAAGATTAGCGAGAAGATAAGTAGTAGACGTTTCATTTATACCTCCAGATGAACGATTTTACGTGCGGCGCAATTACCCCTTCAATTCAGGTTGCGAAAATCCCTGCCCATTTAGTGAAAAATGAAGCGGAGTTTGCTGCTGGGTTAGATTACGATGAAGGGGCGCATCTTATCGAGCTTCTTAGGACCGATGCCTCTGACATCCATTAACTGGTCAGCGGAGTTGAATCTGCCGATTTGGGAGCGGTAATCTATAATTTTCTGGGCCGTGGATGGTCCAACACCCGGTAAACGCTGCAGTTCGGAAATATCCGCGGTATTGATGTTGACGAAGCCCTCGCCGGGAACTTTCAGCTTGCCTGATGATGACGGGATGGCGGATGAGATAGTTTTCGGTTGACTTGGCGGCGATACGGAGGGTGAGACTCGAACGGCGGGTTGGGGAGTTTTACGCGATGGAACGTATATCTGTTCCCCATCTTTGACTTTGGCCGCGAGGTTGATGGCGTCCAGATAAGCGTCGGGCAATGCGCCACCCGCCTGTTTTATTGCATCTATTACCCTACTGCCAGGTGGAATACGATAGACATTTGGGAACTTGACCCGACCGGCTACATGGACAAGTATTGAAGCTGAAGGATTTAGTGATCCGGGGCGGTCGTCAATGGATATGTCAACGCTTTCCTTCGAGGATTCCCCAGGTTCGGTTATGGTGACATCGCGCGAATCGCCACCGCCGAAAGACGGTCTGAGCAACCCTATGCTCAAGCCAATTAGTGCAAGGCCGAGTATGGCGACCGCTGCAAGCTGTTGGTTGCGGTTGAGATTCATGACAAGTTGAGAGTTTAGGGTTTAGAGTTTAGAGACCGGATTCTCCGGCCCCTCGCGTGTTACGT
>JAUSEB010000081.1 GCA_030650495.1 Armatimonadota bacterium
CTCCAACCCCATCGGCGCAATGCTCGCTGAGGGCATCATCTCCGGCATCGGCTGGGGAATCGGCGGGGCCGCGGCGACCGTCGGCATCGGGAAGGCCAAGAAGGCGTTGAGGAAGAGCAAGGTGGGGAAGAAGGCCAACCCGAGTGAGCCCGTCTACGCCGTCTTCTTTGGCGTCACTCCGACGACGGCCCAGAAGAAGATAACGACGATCGCCCGAAGAAGTTCGAACGCCGCAAGAAGTAGAGGCTGAGAGATGCCGCGGCGACCACAAGACACCGAGGTCCATGCCTACGACTTCATTAAGGGCAACCTTCGCACTTTAGGTTGGGACGTTCGGAACCCGGAACGGGCAGACAGCGGCCAGGTGTGGACTCAGAACGAGTGCCTGTCAAATCCAGAAATCAAGAGTTGTCTGGTATTGGATCGGCCGGAGAACATCGTCAAGGTCTCAGAGCACCTTCTATGGGTTATTGAGGCGAAGCGATCTCACGGCCAGCTAGCCCAGGCTGTTAAGGAAGCGGAGGACTACGCCGATAGATTCAAGGCTTCGCCTGCTTTTAGAGCGGTATTTGTTTCGGGCGTTGCAGGGAATGATATTGATTCGTTCCTCGTTCGTAGTCGCTATTTCAACGGCAAGCAGTTCGTTCCGGTAACCCTAAACACTGTCGATGCGACTGCGCTTCTTTCACCGGCACAAGTTCAATCAATCCTACGCAACAACAACGGAGAAATTACCGACCCCGAAATTGACGAATCTCTCTTTGTCGCCAAAGCCGAACATATCAATGAAATCCTTCATCTCGGCGCGGTAAATCCGCATCAGCGGGCGGGTGTCATGGCGGCTCTGCTTCTCTCAATGCTTGGTAGTACGCCGCCAAACATCGAAGAACGTGACCCATCCACGTTAATCGGGGACATCAATACACGGGCTGAGGGCATCCTGCGATCACAAGGTAAGGCTAACTTCTTCGACCATGTGCGCATTAATCTGCCTTCCACCCCTGACAATCACGTCAAACTCAGGAAAGCACTTGTAGACACGCTTCAAGAGTTGAACAACCTAAACATTCGTTCAGCCATGAATTCAGGCGTGGATTGGCTCGGTGCGTTCTATGAAGTATTCCTGAAATACGCGAACTGGGCGCAGGACCTTGGCATTGTCCTCACCCCGCGTCATGTCACCAGGTTCATCGCGGATGTCATGGATATCCGGCCCCACGACATCATCTACGACCCCACTTGTGGCACGGGCGGATTCTTAGTAGCTGGACTCGATTATGTGAGCCAGATCGGCAGTAAAGAGCAACGAGAGGAATTCAAGAAACATTCCGTATTCGGAATCGAACAGGATGCCGGAATAGCTGCGCTCGCCGTCGTCAATATGATTTTCCGGGGCGACGGCAAGAACAATATCAAGGAAGGCAACTGTTTCGCGAACTATCTCGGACCATATACGAACAACGGCACTCGATCTGCTCGGTTCGGCCCGGCTCAATCCCCGAATCCGCCTATTACAAAGGTGATGATGAATCCGCCCTTCGCGCTAAAGCGAAGCGACGAGAAGGAATTCAAGTTCATTGACCAAGCGCTTGCGCAGCTTGGTCACGGCGAAACGCTCTTTGCCGTGCTGCCTACGGCTTGCATGGTCAAGCCCGGCATTTATTTACAGTGGCGGCGCGATGTCTTACTCGCTGGACATACGCTATTGGCGGTCGTGACGTTCCCGCTGGATTTGTTCTACCCGGTTGCGGTGGGCACAGTTGGGGTGTTCGTCCGCAAAGGTGTGCCGCATACACGGGCACAAAATGTCCTATGGATCAGAGCGGTGAACGACGGCCTATTGAAGAGGAAGGGCAAGCGGCTACCCAATAGCCGGGCGAGCAATGACCTTACAAAGGTCCGCGATGTTCTGAAGGCGTTCATCCAGAATCCTGCTTACGCAGTCCCGAATGTCCCTCGTTTACAGAAAGCCTGCCCAATCGACTTCGGTGACCGCCTCTTGGAGCTTGTGCCGGAAAGTTATCTGGACCAGCCAGTTCCGACAGAGGCGGAATTACGGGAAGGCATTGAGCAGATAGTAAGAGACGCTGTTGCGTTTCAGATTAAGTCGCGGAGGGAAGGCCCGTGACTCAAATGGTGGCAAAACGCCTAGACGACCTCTTCCTTGTGAAGTCCGGTGATATCCATGCTCTTAGTGAGGTGGAGCCGGATGGTGACGTGCCTGTGATTGCCTGCGGCGATACCGGGCATGGTTTCGTAGGCTTCTTTAACGTGCCAGTAGAACGCCGTCATCGCGCCAGCCTCACCGTGGCATACAACGGCTCATGGCCCCTTTTATCCAAATTCCATCCTTATGAATTCGCTGCCAAGGACGACGTGGCAATTTTGACGCCCCGCCACGCTATGCGTCACACAACCCTGTTCTATATTGCCGCCGTGCTCAACACAATGACCTGGCGGTATAGCTATTATCGCCACTGCTATCGGGACAAAGTAAAAAAGACGATCATCACTGTTCCGATGACCGAAGCCAACGAACTGGACGAGGACGCTATCGCGCGGTTCTGCCGCATAGATGTCAAACGGCTGGCTCCCACAGGCAAACCAGAATTGGAACAACCATTCAAGATGACGTGGGACAGTCTCTCGGTAACGCGTTTATTCGACGTGAAACGCGGAGACTTCCACTCTATAGCGGCCCTTGATCGGGCCGCAGTCGATAGCGGTGTGATGACGGTATCTCGTATAGCCGACGACAACGGAGTGGTTGGCCGGTTCGAGAGACCGGAAGGGGCGCAAGTGTACCCATCGAGACGGATTACCGTCAGCACAGTGAGTGGGGATGCCTTTGTGCAATTGTCGGAGTTCGTGGCAACCGATAACGTCCTGATTCTTACCCCCAAGGCCCTAATGAACTTGGCGACGTTGTTTTTCGTCGCGCTCATGTTAAATCAGCAGAAATGGCGCTACTCATACAGCCGCCAGCCATACAGGGCCAAGTTCACCAGTACGAAAATCTGGATGCCTATGAACAAGGGCGCGGTGGATCAAGCGGCAATTGAAACCCTGACTCGCACCGCGACCTACTGGTCAACGATTTGCGGATATTTGAGTAAGTAGGGGAGGAATGACATGGGCGAAGCTGCGATCACCGCGTTGCTGAAAATGCGTGACGAGAGGCTTACGGCCTTCAAAACCCGGCGGCCGGGCGGACAGCCCAGTGTCACCGCCATCGAACGAGCAAACCACTGGGCGATGGCAGCGACGGCTGAGTATCTTGCGGAAGCCGTAGATGCTCTCGAATCTATAAAGCAGAATCAGGAGG
>JAUSEB010000084.1 GCA_030650495.1 Armatimonadota bacterium
ACTCCTCTGGAGGTACGGGAACAACTCTAGCGCAGCCATAGGTCTCTCTCTTAACTACCGTTACATCATGCAGCTTGGGCTTGGGCGCCTCCGGATCGGGTAGTGGTGCTATCCCCATCGGCATCGGCTGACCTGACGCTGGCGGCATCTGGGTAATGTAGTTCGGGTCGTCCTTTTCCGTATGCTCGACAACCTCAATGTCTGGGTTGGCTACGATAACCGCAAACACGTCGTCCGGCTGATCGTAATAAGTCTCGCGCTCCTCGCGCTCTTCCTCATCCCAGAATATCTTGACAATTCCATTCTTGGATAACAGCGCGTCTTTGATGAAGCTGTAGAGAACCAGAAACCCCGGGTTCTTCTGCATGAACACATGGTTTACATAATCAGTCTCTTGCTCGGCGGCTGCTACATCTTCCTCGCTTACCGGCTCGAACCGGACAACCTCATCGCCGCCGGCGAATATCTCCATCAGGCTCGGCATTAGCCCTTCGATGGTGTCCGACACATCAGACGAGACGGCGCTAGAGCGGCCTGTGGCAGACGGCATATCTACCGATACGTCGCCCATGTAGTAGTCCATCGCATTGCCGCGTTCTTCGGAGAGCTTTGAAGATGAGACGCTGGCAAGCGCATCCGCCCGTTCGGCCGCCAATAGTGCCTTTAGGTCTGACGGCTTCATTTTGGACATTTGCGTATCTCAAATGAGATTGTCTGGCGTGCGTAGTCACCAGAAATATATTTGGGAGAAATTGTCACCAGCCCAAGCGATTTAGCTTCTTGTATAATCTGTAAACATTTCCTAGTAATTTCACGATCGAAAACCGAGTCCTCACTAAAATTTGGGTCTATGCTGGCCTCAACACCGCCCGCTTGAACTACTTTAGTAAATTTCATCTAGCGGCCTTCAGATCGGACGGTTTCATTTTAGACATTATTTCACCGGCATTGGTTGACCATTCGGCAAGAGGGGAGGCGTAGCATAGAATTGCTGCCCCAAAAGCTGACTTAGCCAGTCTATTTGTT
>JAUSEB010000085.1 GCA_030650495.1 Armatimonadota bacterium
CTCGATGAGATGATGCAGAAAGTCGCGGAATACTATGAGGCCGAAGCCGACGCCTCGATGGGCAAATTGATGATTATCGTGCTTATTGGCACGCTGCTTGCCGCCGCCGCGCTGGCGGCGGTGATTTTGATAACCTTCTACATTAACTACCTTAAAGCAGTAGGACTGTAGCCTCATGCGTTCCCAACGTGACTACTACGAAATACTAGGAGTTCCATCTACGGCGACTATGGCGGAGATCAAGCACCGATACCGAGAGCTCGCGCGCAAATTCCACCCCGACGTGGTAAAGGACAAGGCTTTCGGCCATCGCGCATTTGCGCAAATCACTGAAGCCTATGGGGTCCTTTCCGACCCCGACAAGCGCCGTGATTATGATGCCGCCAGAGCGTCTTCGACTTCTCCCCGGCCCGCCTCCGAAACCCGAAGACCATCCGCCGGATCATCGCAGACACGTGCCCCAGACGCCAGGCCGCCGTCACCCCCGACCGGTCGCCCGGCTGATCCGGGGCGGTTGGTCCGCGACGCGGAATTTGCTTTCATCAGCGGCAGGCTTGGCGCCGCGACAAACCTCTGCCGCCAGGCGATCAGGCAAAACCAAAGCAACGCCCGCGCCCATGCCATTCTCGGCGACATTTACCGGATTCAGGGCAAGAAAGAGCAGGCCATCATAGAATACGGTTACGCCGTTCAATTCAACCCGTCCGATCATAATTCACAGGCCAAACTGGAGAAGCTCCTCCGGCCAAAAGGCTCTCCCCGAAGGCCGAGCGCGCAATCGAACAGGTCAAGACGAGGATCATCCGTTGACTACAGCGAGGAAATCCGCTCCGCCAGAAACACTGCTAATATGATCGGCTGGGGGCTGGCTTTCTTCCTGCTGTTTTTGATCAATGTCTACCCGGGGATTCCCATAGAGGGGCTTAAAATCATCCTGCCTGTGATTTCGATGTGGAGTTGGAACATGGTCGCGCTGCTTGCGCTTGATGCCGCTCTGGTGGGTTTTCTTCTAGGCGTAAACCGCGTCATATCCCATCCTGACGATGAACTAATGTTCCTGTACATCCCCGGCACGATGATACCTATAGGTTTTCCGCTTCTTTTATTCTCGACGGTTTTCTTCTACGCCGCCGCCGGGTTGTCCACTCTTCTCAGTCTTCTCCAGGGTTACTTCTCCAAATCCCTTGCCATAGTCTTTGCCGCTGTCATGCTTATAACGCTTCTAGCCTCTTTAATGTACGAACCCGGACGCGCGTCGGTAGTCCTCTTCGGCGGCAACATCGCATTCCCGGCAATGGTTATCGGCTGGTACATCGGCAGCCTTTTCGGACCGATCGAGAAATAGCTGTCAGCTGTCAGCTGACAGCTATCTCTACATTGACACTATTCATCTGCAACGGTAAGATAAATCCAACTCATCCGTAATCTCCACATCTAACGGTGTTATTGCGGGTAATCCAGACTACATATAGCAGGTGATTTATATGCTCCAAGGTCTGATCGACAAAATCATCATACATCCCGGCGAGTTCGGCGGACTCGACTATCTCTTCTTCGGCGGTTATTTCGTTATAGTCCTCGCCATAGGCTTCTGGGTAGGCAGGAAAGAGAAGTCTACCATAAGCGAATACTTCCGCGCTGCCAATACTCTGCCGTGGTATGCCATAGGATTATCGATTATCGCGGCGGGGATTAGTTCGGAACAATTCGTCGGCGAAATGGGGTACGCTTACTACCTCGGCATGCCCGTTGTAAACTGGGAATGGATGATCTTCCCGGCGCTTTCGATCCTGCTGTGGATATTCATCCCAATCTACGTCCGCAGCCGGATCACGACGATGCCGGAGTATCTGGAGCGTTGCTTTGGACCACGTGCAAGAACGCTTTACGCCAGCCTGATTGTGTCAAGCTATATTTTCGCCAACTTCGCCCTTGTTTTCTTCACGGCGGGGATTGCGATGGAGTTTCTCTGGGGTGTTGACAGGACGTTCTCCATCTGGTTGCTGGCGATAACCACGGGAGCTTACACTATTTATGGAGGATTGAAGTCCGTCGCGTGGACCGACGTCTTCCAATGCGTGCT
>JAUSEB010000088.1 GCA_030650495.1 Armatimonadota bacterium
GGCCCAACGCGAGGCGGACATTGACTTCTAGTATATCTTCCGATTCTGTCATTCGCTTACCACTCCCGGCAATAGCCGCAATTTCAGATCAACACAACGATCCTCCAAAGCCTCCCGCAATGACTTGGCCCGTTCCGTCCCGGTATGTTCCTTGCTTGCGTCCTCATAGTCTAAACCGCAATCCTCTCCGGCTTGCAACAGGTATTGTCCGCCGTCCTCGGAAGCCACCACGGCCGATGCCTGAATGACTACCGACCATCTTACTTTCGGCTGGCCCTGCCCGTCAATACAGCGGCGATTCACGTCCACGTAAATTACTCGCCCGTAAATGTCATCAGGCTTGACCACATTCAAGTGTTGGAAGAAATCAGCCATCGAATTGCAAGCTATCCGCATCGTTACACCGTTCCCGTTTTTCTGGTCATTACGCGGTACAAGATGCCCAGCCCCACGCTCTTGTCAGGCTCGGCATGGCTTATCACGTCCAGCAAATCCCCGCCAATTTCCAAAACGTAGCTTTCGTCCAAGCCGGGGTCAGTGGAAAAGTACACTTTGTGTGTTATCTCAATATCTTGCCTCATCCAATACTCTACTTCCCGATCGGAAGCCGGTTGACGCCAGCAAGCACGATCGGTAAAGAGCGTAGTCGGGTACGTTTCCTTAACGCCCATCATGCCGTCGGCGGTCTGCCGCCTACGCTTTGCGGTTGCAGTATGGGGAAGTCGATCTAACAATGACATCCTATGACCCTAAGTCCCAACCATAATTTACGAAAGGCCCGAGTTGCTCACGGTTTTCCCCCGCAATGTCACCTGTAAATAAATGGTCGATGGCTTTCTGGTTGGCGGAATAGCTGTAATCGCCAAGGCTCTCGCTAGCCATTACGCCGGCCGTCCAGCCTAGCGTCCCCTTTTTCAGCATTAGGGTTCGCTTCGCCTTCCGCACAACCTCATCCAACGTAGCGGCCCATATCGGAGAAGCGTTCAAGATCGAATCCGAACCGCGTAGTTCTTCCGACGTGTAGCCGGCAACGTAAGTGATCTTGACCGACCCCGCCGTTGTGGGCCACAAGCCCAACGCCCGCAAAATGCCATCCCGGCAA
>JAUSEB010000089.1 GCA_030650495.1 Armatimonadota bacterium
CGGCGAGCGGCATAGAAGACGTAATTCTCATTATTAATCCAGCCCACAGAAATGATTTCGCGAGCTATTTAAGGGGCGGCGGGAAAAAGTTTCCATTCCGTTTTGCTATAAGGGAGCAGAGCTCTCCCGGAGGGAACGGCCACGCCGTTGTTCAGGCATTCGACCTTTTGGACGGGCCGGTCGCCATCAGGTTTTGCGATGACATAATCGTGAGCGAAGAACCGGTCACAAGGTCGCTAATAGAACTGTTTGACAGCGTCGGGTCTTCGGCGCTTCTTCTCGAAAGGGTTCCACAGGAACTTGTTTCCCGCTTCGGGGTCATTAAGCCGGAAAAAACCGAAATTCCCGACTGGAAAGGCGGGCGTGTGATGAAGATAAATAAGATAGTGGAAAAACCGCGGCTTGAAGACGCTCCGTCGAACCTCACTATCGTCGGCGGATACGTACTTACGCCGAGAACCATCGCGAATCTTAAGGCCGTTGCCGATGTTTTGCCCGTCATTGCCGACGACGCTCTCCCTATAGCCGTGGGTATCCAGATGGAGCTTGCGATGGGAAGCTCGGTTTACGGATGGGAATTTGACGGAAAGCGTCTTGATTGCGGAACTTTGGAAAGTTTAAAGAAGGCGGAAGAAGAACTTAAAAATCTTGGCAAGAGGTAGGGGATTTGGCGCGGAATATTGTTGTGGCGGCTAAGGCGGCCGCTTTTTAATTTATTGGCGGAAGGGATAAGCCAAATGCCCTCTTGCCCTGCAATTTTTGAGAACCGGTTTCGATGTGCTCCAGCGGCACATCGAACCTGCCGCTTGGCGCAAGAATCCGCCCTTGCGGCGGAACCAAGCTTCTTGCGCCTCCGCGAGCTTCTCAAAAATTGCATGGCAAGAGGTGGCGCGAACAGGCCACGGATTTTGGTATGTGGCAGTTGACACTACGTCTCTTGCCGGATTATACTTCCCATTAATATGTTCTCTCCGCAAAACGACGCCGATAAATTTATTTCCAGAAAAGCATACGAAATCTGCTACGCGCTGTTCAGGATAGCTTCCTCTGTCAAGAAGCAGAGTTTCGCCGACCGCCTTGAGGGCCAGGCGCTCGCGCTCTTGGAGGCCACGATTACGGGTGACCACGCGAAGGCGGTTCTCGCTTCGGCCACACTGGAATATTTGATGCATATCGGCTCGGACCTGAACGTTGTGCATCCCTCCAATGCCCAAATAGTCGGAAATGAAATCAGGAACTTTAATTCGGCAATTTTTGATTTCGGCAATGCGGCAAAACCGGCAATTGATCTTAACGGTGTGTTTTCTGCCTTGCCGGTATTGGCGAGAGATAACCAAGTTTATGCCGATTCCGATTCTGGTAACGGTCAGAGTAAAAATGGAAACGACTCTTCGGATAATGGCGCTAACGGTAATAACGGCAATAGTGGTGCGAAAGCGGCAATCCGGCAATCTTTGATATTGGGAAGAATCCGGCAAAATGGAAATTGCCGATTGAAAGAAATACAAGAAACATTGCCGGAAGTAAGCGAAAGAACCATTCGTTATGACATCCAAAGATTGCTCGAACAGGGCGCGGTAGAGCGGATAGGCAATGGTGGTCCGGCAACTTACTACAAAGCGGCAGCTTAATGCCTAGTTTGGGGATGCTTCCGGCAAAGTAACCCGGCAGTAGCCCATTTCGTTGTATAAAGTGCTAGCCAAGGGTTGGCACTTTTGTGGGTTTATCCACAATTTTCCAGCTCTAGACGGTGCTAGAATTTAATAACTTACCCTCTTAATTTTGCGAAGCAAAACAGGGGGCAAGGGTTCAGAGTGAGGCTGAACCAGCATGCGAATAGCGCTCGCTCGCACTTCGCACTCGCGAAATGCGAAAGCGCCCATGCGAATCACGGGTTTTTATTCGTGGCATTCGCATGTGTTTGTAGTTTTGCATCGCATCTATTGGCCTCGCTCATGAACAAGCGAGTTTTTCTTTTTGATAACAACCCCCAACTTCTTCTGCTCTTCGCCCCCTAACCTCACAAGTAGGCGTTTGTCGAAGCGAAAGTGGTTGGGCCCCGAATAAAAAATAGAGAAAGGTCGACGACCAAATCTAAAAACACTAGGTCGATAAACTTGCGAATGATAAACATTCGCGAAAATCAAAGTCAAAATTAATTAACAATAAATGAGTACACTAAGAACTAAATTTGTTTCCATCGCGCTCGCGGGGACGACAATGTTGTCCCTTTCAGGCGTGATAGTTCCGGTTGCTCACGCACAGTCAACCTCTGACCTTCAGGCGCAAATTTCCGCCCTGTTGGCCCAGATTCAGCAATTGCAGGCACAGCTTTCCGGCACGACCGGCGGCACGACGACTGCTTGTAGCTTTACTCGCGACCTCACCGTGGGTTCTACAGGAGATGACGTCAAGTGTATGCAGATGTTCTTGAATTCTTCGGGCTATCAGGTTGCGGCTTCCGGCGCCGGTTCGTCTGGCAATGAATCCACATACTTCGGTTCATTGACCAAGGCGGCCCTCGCGAAGTGGCAGGCTGCTATGAGCGTGAGTCCGGCCGCGGGTTACTTCGGTCCGATCTCTCGGGCTAAATACACCTCTGTGGCTGGCACGGGAACTGGCACTGGTACCGGCACGGTACAATTGCCTGCTCCAGTGTCCGGTTTGAGAGCGAGCTTGGCCGCGGATAATCCCGCTACTGGCTCCCTCATCTCTGGCACCACTTCGGCTGCCCGAGTTCCGGTTTTGGCGGTTAACTTGACTGCTGGCACTGCTAGCGGAGTTACCCTTAACGAAATTAAATTCAAGAAAGTAGGAGTCCTTTCTGACAGCTCGATTTCCGGCGCTTACTTGGTTGAAAACGGCCAGGTTGTCGCCCAGTACAATTCCATCGCGAGCGGAGTGATCACATTCTCCGGCTTGGGTGTGAACATCGGCGCTGGTCAGACACGAAGATTTGAGCTTGCGATCGACCCGGCAACGGGCCTTTCCGCCGGCAACACGGTGGGCTTCGGCTTGCTCGCTACGGGAGATGTCATGGCGACTGACGCCGGCAACAACTCCGTGACGACATCAGGCGCGTTCCCATTGAACGGCAACACCTTCACAGTAACGACGGTTTCCAATCCGTCTCTTGCTTCCATGACCGTCGCTTCTTCCTCAATCGGGACGGAAGTAACGGCCGGAACCAACAACAATTTGATCGGAGCCTGGAACTTTACTGTCACAAACAGCAAGATCTGGCTTAAGGCGATCAAATTCAAAGTTATCGGTTCCGCCAACAAGAGCGACGTAAGGAACGTCGTCTTGAAGATTAACGGCACGCAAGTCGGACCGACGCTCGCCCAGGTTTCTTCGGGCGGCGACGCGTTCTTCGACGCTTCCGCTAATCCGGGAGTCCTCAACACCGGCTCGAACAACATTCAGGTTTATGCCGATGTCGCTGGCTCACCGAGTTTCAACTTCCAGTTCGAAATCCTGAATTCTTACGACATCTTGGCGGTTGACTCCCAGTACAATGTTCCGATTGCCGGAACATCCAACACCGGGACGCAGGTCTCCATCAAGACGGGAAGCGTAACGGTTTCCCAGGCGACCGACACCCCGACGGGCAACTTAGCCGTTGGTCAATCGGGCGTCACGCTCGCCAAGTTCACGATCTACGCTGGCGGCGAAGCGATGAGAGTTAAATGGTTGGGCGTGCAGCTCGCTTTCACGGGTTTCACGGACGACAACATTGACCTGACGGTCAAGAACCTTTCTTTGGTTGATGACGCGGGCGGCCAGGTTGGCACCACGATCAACACTCTGACGACGAGCGTAACCTGTACGGACACGCTTTTCGCGAACGTAACGAGCACAAGCTGGACGTACGCGAACTGTTTCGGCAACAGCTCTTCGCCGATCAACTATGTTGTTCCGGCGAACACAACGAGAGTGTTGTCTTTGCGGGGTGACATCCAGTCAACCGCGAGCTTCACGACGATTCAGGGCAAATTGACCGGAAACACCTCAAACTTGCAGGGATTAACATCAAGCCAGACGGCTTCTTCGGCCGCTGTCTCTGGCGCGGCTCTTACACTCGCCTCGGCGAGCTTAACGACCGCGAAGAACACCGCATTGGGTGACCAGACATTGGCCACGAACGCCACGGGCTTGAAGATAGGTTCTTACGCCTTTTCTGCGGCTTCCGCTGAGGGCGTGACGATCAACAACATCAGTGTCACCGCAAGCGGTACGGCTTGGTCAAACCTGAAAGTTAAAGTTGACGGAGTGCAATTCGGCACGACGCAGGGCACGGTAACGGGAGGCACAACCTACTCGTTCTCGGGGTCGCCCTTCACCGTTCCGGCTGGACAGACGAAGTACGTCGAGGTCTATGCTGACTCGCTTTCTTCGGCTTCCGGCACGATAACCCCGGCGACAATACTTTCCGGTTGCACCGGTTCTGGCTTAACCTCGTACACAGCGATCAGCTGTACGGCGAGGAACGGTCAGGCCATAACCTTCGCTGGCCAGTCAACCGTGACTATCGCCATCGACTCGGCCACACCGGCCGCGAAACAGCTGGTTATGGGTTCGACGGGAAACACTCTCGGCATCTGGAGGTTTACGGAAACCTCAAACGTTGAAGACATCAAGATCACCGATCTTATCGTCTCCGACACCGTTGAGAGCACTTCCGCTACCGGAACAAAATCAGCGTTCGGCACCGTTGGCATGTACAACAGCGCCGGATCGCTTTTGGCATCGGCTGGCGCCGCTATCACGGCGGATAACAGCACGACCACAGCTGCTTACTACTACAAGTTCAGCTTTGGCACGCCGGTTGTTGTCCCGCGCGCTGGTTCGATCTCTCTGACCATGAAGGGTGATGTTTCCTCGTACTCCTCATCGGGCGCGAAGGACAACACAACTCATGTCTTCAAGATCGCGACTTCCACGACATCGGAAACGGATACTACGAACGAAATTATCGTAGCGCTCGGCGCGACGTCTAACGCCTCATCGGCGATAAGCGGCGTCGGCTCGGGCCTTGTGGCTGTAAACAGCAACAACGCGAACGCTATCACGGTGTTGCGCAGTCGTCTTACTGTTTCTGGCGCTGGTCCGACTGATGGCGTCGTAACCAACCGCACAAGACAAGCGGTGGACGATATGGGCAGAATCACGTTTGCGGCTGACGCTGCAGGCGCTGTCCAGATCGGCTCCGTGAAGATCACATTCAGCGGTTCGGGACCGTCAACCACGGCGTTCTTCGACTCCAACAGCGTTGACTTGTATGACTCTTCAACAGGTACGAGCTACAACAAAGTGGCTTCAGACACGGTCAGTTTGACCTACGACCTCTCGAATTACACGCTTTCTGCGGGTGCTTCGAAGATGTTCGTAATCAGGCTTGACTCTACGGCCACTATTGACCTCGACACAACCTCGGCGGAAGCCTTGGCTGCGAGTGTCCAGGCCTCTACGGACGTAACCTGGAAGGACGCTCTTGATTCAGGAGCGGCCACCGGTTTGAACCTGGAGTCTGTTGCGGTACC
>JAUSEB010000096.1 GCA_030650495.1 Armatimonadota bacterium
ATTCCGAGGAGGAACGACGAGGAATCTGCTTTTCAGAGACCATACATTGTGCTTAAAAGCAGATTTCTCGCTTCGCTCGAAATGACGGGTCGCGCTAAGTTATGCCTTTTTGAACACTCCCAAGAACAAGCCGAAGGATAGGAATCCACGTTCCTCCATCTCTAAACTCTCAACTCTAAACTCAAAAACATTTGTGTGTGACATACTCTATACTATGGTATAATATATCGGCTTCTGAACACAGCCGAGGCTGAAGGGTCGATTAGGTCTCAGCACGGTCAACGGAATCGGTAACAGGTAAGACATCCTCTCACCCAAGGGTACGGCAAGCGTAAACCCCCAATTCTGATTGTCCGCGATTCAGCAGTCTTACAACATACCTAAGGGGGTAGGAAAGTGGCCCAAGACAAAGAGCTATCCTGCAAAGACTGTGGACAGAACTTCACGTTCACGGAAGGCGAGCAGGAATTCTTTACGCAAAGAGGCTTCTCTGAGCCAGTGCGCTGCCGGCCTTGCAGAGATGCGAGGAAGGCCCAGAAGGTCAGCGGTGGGGGTTTCTCCGATCGCGGCCAGAGGGATCGCTACTAAATTAGCTAAAATCGAATATGCAGGGCCCGTTGAGCATTTTCAACGGGCCTTTTGTTATTTGTAGGTTGTGCTGGTTGAGGGTTTCGGACCCCACCCCGGCCCTCCCCTAAAGGAGAGGAAGTTCCCCTTCCTTTACGCGGCTTGTTTCGGGATTTCCATTCCGCTGCGCTCCATTCAAATCCCGAAACACCGGCGCATTGAGTTGAGGGTTGAGAGTTTAGAGTTTAGAGAAGGGAAGACCCCCCTAACCCCCTCCTAAAGGGGGGAACTACTCCCTCCCCCTTCTGACTTCTGACTTCTAACTTCTAAATCGGGGAAGATCAATCTCAATTGCCATGTTTACTTGTCGCGGCCCATGGGTACGTTAGGCCTAGCATAGCCGGAAGCCGGCGCGCTTTTGTTGCTTTGTTGCTTCGGCAGCAGGCTACCGAAGCCGGGATGCTTGCGTCGCTGCCCAATGCAGGCTTCCAATATACAGAATGTGATAGATCGCATAATACTGGTGTGGAAGGAGGTTCAACTCTAAATGAGAGCGCGAATGACGCCACCGAACATCATCGTATCGATTGCCATGTGCTTTCTACTTTTTGCGGTTGTGGCCGCCGGTTGTAAGATGGGAGCTCCGGCTGTGGTATCTACGCAGCCCGCGAGCGGAGCTACAGCGGTTCCACTCAGCCCCGCTATGATCAAGATTACATTTGACCAGCCAATGGTCCCGTCTTCCGTGGAGAAAGCGTTTAGCATCCGGCCCGAAGTCGGGACGGCTAAGCCTACATTTGCATGGAGCGAAAACGATCGGGTAGTCGTTATAACATTCCCGCGGAATCTAGCTCCAAATACACAGTACACCGTTACCCTGGGCACTGACGCCCATGCGACCAACGCCGTTGCCCTTGCGGCGCCGCAGTCGTTCAGCTTCACTACATCACAAACGGCAGTGGCAGGAGAAGCCGCCCAGCCGGCTCCAACGGAACAGCCTGCCGCCGAGCAGCCGGCTCCTGCTCCTGCGCAAGGCGCCGAGCCGGGAGCTTGTCCTCCGCCTGAGGAAGCTCCATCGGCTGCAAGTATGTCTTTTGATAAAGATATCGCGCCGATAGCTAAGAGTTCATGTGACGGCTGTCACGCAAGCGCGGCCAGCGGAAGCATGGCAAATTACGAAAACATTATCAACAAGAAATACGTTATGCCAAAGGACCCGGATAACAGCCTCTACTATAAGAAGGGATCCGGGCTTGTCACCCATGGCGGTAGTGACGCTTGGAAAGCCAACAAGCAACTGGTTCGTGATTGGATTCAACAGGGAGCGCCAAAATAGGAAAGAGTTCAGTTCTATGGGAATTACGTCATGCTGAACTTGATTCAGCATCTATTCTATGAGGGAATAGACCCTGAATCGAGTTCAGGGTGACGTGTATTGAGGTTGTTCAATCCCGCAGAACTGAACTGATACCAAAATAGCATATCCTTCTCACCAGCCAGAAAGGGCCCCACGGATGTGGGGCCCTCTTTGTTATTTCACCAAAACATCGACTACAAACTAGCGGCTATCGACCGCTTTCCCTCCAAGCGGCAAATCCTTCACTGGAAACGGCGTGCAGCCAGGCTGGATGGCGAAGTCCTTGAAATACTCAGGAATAGCGCCACCGGCGTCATCAGCGGCCCGCTTGAGCGCCTTTTTGCAAATATCGGGATGCTTATCCGCAAGGTTGTTCAACAGTTGCGGGTCCTCCAGATAACGATATAAGAGCGGTTCAGCGCCGTACACATTCGCGTTATACCACCATTCCTCATCGATCACAGTGACCAGCGGTCCCCATGCGACGGAAACGTGTTCTCTGATAGCCCCGGATTTCCCCAACGCTGTAGGCCAGAAATCTATTCCGTCTATCTTCTTCTCAGGGGTCACTCCGGCGAAATTGAAGAGCGTCGCCGTAAGATCGTGATTGTAGACCAAATGGCCGCACTTAGTTCCGGCGCCTTCGCCTTGGGGATGGCGGACTATCAGTACCAGATCGGCGACCGCCCTCGTCATCGGATGTCCCTGCTTGCAGACGAGACCTTTGTCCCGCGGATCGTGTCCGATGTTGTGTCCGTGGTCGCTGATGACCGCTACAGCCGTATCTTTCAACCGCCCGGTGACGCGCAGGTTCTCCATAAAGTGGCCGAACCATTTATCCACCATAGTTACTTCACCGGCGTAGTTCGCTTGCAGCCGCTTCATCTCTCTAGGTGTAAACACCCCCTCGTGAAAGCCGTAGCGTGAATGAATCACGTCCTTACAGTCATCGTCTGGATCGTATAATTTGCGGAAATAAACGGGCGGATCCCAAGGCTCGTGCGGATCGAACGAGTCCACGATCATCATGAACTTCTCAGCGTCCTGATTGTCCCACAGCCACCTCGACGCCTCACGGAATACTTGCGGAGAATAATAATCCTTTTCATTCAACCTATACGATGCGTTTCTTGCTATACATTTCAGGAAACCCTTCAGCCGGTCCGGTTCTTTGTTTATCTCAGGGAAATGAGATTCGATGCTTTCCCGCGAGGGCGGCGGTCCGCTCTTGAACTTATCGCCTTCCTGCCCTCGAATCCATATCCACTCGTCAAATCCTCTGTGGAAGTTCTTCGACGGCTTGAACTGATGATACGTATCGGTGATGAACGCCGTGCGGAAGCCCTGGGCCTGTAGGAGTTCCGGCATTGTATCCAACTCTTCCGGGATTGGCCCCCAGCCGGGCGCTCCCTTGAAATCGCCTTTGTAATTGCAATGGTTCTTAAACGGATAAGTGCGTATGCCTGTATGCAGCGCGCGCCTCACGGGAAGCGTGGGAAGTGACTCCGGGTATGCTCGCGTGAAAGTAACGGATTCGGCGGCAAAAGCGTCGAGGTGCGGGGTATGAATCCAATCATTGCCGTAAGCCCCGACGTGATCCTGCCGCAAAGTATCCAAAATGACGAGGACAATGTTCATAAGAATCTCCTGTTTCTATGGTTTTGTAGTTCCCGGAGGGGATTTTGCTGATGGGCCGGGTCATCTATGACCCGGTCACGATTTCATCGGACATCCATGTCCGATACCTATATTTATGCTAACTCTCCAACCTCAAGACCCGCTTCGCGTTTCCGGCCAATATCGCCTTCGCTACATCTTCGGCGACGCTGTATGATATATAGCCGGATTTGACTCTTGCCTCAAGAAGCTCAAATAAAACCTCTCTGAAACTGCGCGATATAGCGTACGCTTCCTCCACCATGTTCACGTCCGTGCCCCACATAATTTTGGTGTGTGGGACAAACTCCAGCCAGTCGTCGAGTATACGTCTCAGTGAGTCCCGGCCAAGCACGCCGCAGAGGTCCAAAAAAACGTTGGGGAACTGCGTCGCAAGCGCGGCTGATTCCCGCACGAACGGCCCTCCGGCGTGGAAGAGTATGAATTTGGTTTCAGGGTTTCTAAGTATTAACGGGTTCAGGTTCAACGGGTTGCCGAATTCCACCATGTGATCTGTTCCGCCGGCGGGTCCGGTGTGTATCTGAAGCGGTATATCGTGCGCCGCGCAGAGTTTGGCTATCTCGTTCATCATATAATCGCCGAGAACCTTCGCTGACTTCTCATCATTCTCATCTGAGTTGCACACCGCCAGCGCGTCAGCCGCCGCTGCGGTACCGACTAAATCAAAACTCAGCGTTCTCCCCCAGCAAAGATTTGATTTGACCGCAGCCGCGCCATCCTTCAACGCCTCATGAAAATCCTGCCCAAGGCAGCCAACCAGCCCCTCCAGAGACGAAGTCCGGTCACCACCGTGTTTTGCGATGATAGCGTCTCCCCAGCCTCGCTTTCCAAACAGCGCATAGCCGTCCATTCGTGTAACCGGGGTGAATAGCGAGCGGTCGAATTCTCCACGCGAATCCTGGCATGTGATATCAAATCCAGCCTTCTCTTTCAAGACCGTCGAGTACCAATGGGGACTTTTATAAGCATCAGCCATCTTTTTACCAAGAGCCTCCAAGGAAATTTCGTCCAATTCCTCGAAGTCTAACATGTAAAGGCTTTTCAGCCCACTTAACAGGATTCGATAATAAGCCACGGCCTTCACCTGTTCCAGCGCCGCAGACAGTGACGGCCAGTCCGGGAATTGCTTGAATTGGCGAAATTCCTGCCTGGACAGCGCTCCGGCGATGGCCCAGATTCCTCTGAGGCAGCCGGAGCGGTTAAACAGCGTGTAGCCCGTCACGGGCTGTGGCAGATCATTCCAAGGTATAATGTGGGTGTGGCAATCGACGATTTGAGTCGAGAATATTGTATCCTTTAACCGCGAGCTTGATGAAGCCAATATGATACATCCTCCTGTCGGCTATTGACCTTGAGATTATAGCACAGACAGCGAGGCGTCGAAGGAGAACGCCCGGATGAATTTCCTCCAAATACGCGCAAGACATCTCTCCAAAGTAATGTGCTTTATGTCTATCATAGCGCTACTTGCGGCGAGCGCGTGGGCGCGGCCAAAGATTACCGAGCTGCCGTCAATACTGCTGACATACGAAGACACTTATGACAGCCAACCGTCCGCTTTCACTGCCAAAGATGGAACTGTCTGGATGGCATGGATTGGCAATAGCGAAGCAAAAGCCGATAACGTGTATGTTCGGTCCTTGCCGCCGGGAAGCAAGCCGTCGAATGGCTGGACCCCGGTCGAACGAGTAACAAGCGCCTCTGGTGAATATATGCGGCCTACGCTTGCCCAGGACGCAATTGGCCGTGTATGGGTGTTTTGGACCGCCAACACCGGAAAACTGGCCGGAATCTATGGGGCGATGCGAGAAAACGGCCGCTGGTCGGCTCCAATGTCGATTGCGGTGGGAAGCGAAGCGAACCAGAACCAGGAAGTGTGCGTTGACCGAGAAGGCAAAATGTGGCTGGTCTGGCAGCGCTTCACAAACGGCAGCTACGACATATATCTCAAGAGCTTCGATGGCCGGTCATGGTCCAAAGACACGCCGATTGCGCAGTCGTCCAGGAACGAGTGGGACCCCGTCATCGTTTCCGACGCCAAAGGCGTTGTATGGATCGCGTGGAGCGCCTATGAGGATAGTGGCTACACCCTCTATCTGGCGCCATTTGCCGACAATCAGATAGGCCCCAGGGTCACGGTAGCCTGCAACGGGACATATAACATTCACCCCTGGCTATGCGCTGACGCGCAAGATCGGATTTGGATCACTTGGGATAGCATGAAGCCGATCAACCACGGTTATTCAGGCCAGAGCACGATTACCGGAGCCAATCTCAAGGATATAGACCACCGGCTTTCGTTAGGCAGCGGTATCGTCGAGTCCTACATCAAACTGGCGTGCTACGACGGGAAGCAGCTTTATAGTCCCATTTCCCTGAAAAGTCCCGGCAGCGTGGTTGCCAAACAATACAGCGACTCCCATGCCGGAATGCCTAAGGTTGCCGTGGATGACGCGGGCAACGTGTATATCACTCATCGAGCTCACTTCGTGCAGGAGACTAAGAGAAGAAGTTACTACTGGGACGTTTTTGTCGAACAGTATAGTAAAGGAAAATGGCAGCCCACACTCAAACTTGCCCGGAGCGACGGCCCGCAGGAGGAAGTTGCAATCACTTCGTTGGGAAGAGGCGGGATGCTGGCCGCATACCAAATGGAGCACAGGGACAGCTTCAAAGGCGGCCTCGGACCTGAGCAGAAGGAGGATCTCCATCCTGAGCGTTTCGTCAATGTCAACGGCTATGACGGCGATATTTATGTCGCGCAAGTTCAATTCACAAACGAGAATACGCGCTCTGAAGACGTGATGAAACCCTCGGCGGCGGCGCCTTCATCATTTTCCGACAAACCGCTTTCGAGAGCCGCCCATACAGTAAGTAAAGACAAGAAAGTGTATAACCTTTACTGGGGAGACTTGCACAAACATTCAAATGTTTCAAGGTGCACAGCGGGGCTTGAGCCTGGTCCGGCTGACCACTATGTTTATTCCCACGATACCTGCAACTATGATTTTATGGCTTTGACGGAACACAGCGAGCATACTTCCCAATATGAGTGGTGGAGGCTTCAGGAACTGGCCGACCTTTATTATATTCCCGGTTCCTTCACCCCTATGATCGGTTACGAGTGGACTGCTGAATTCCCAATCGGTAATAAGAATGTGATCTTCGAGGGTAGGCCGGCTCCGCTGGTTCGATCTCGTGTTGACGGATGCAGGACCGGCAATGAGTTATTTGCGATTCTGAAAGGTGAGAAAGCAGTTGTAATCCCGCACACAACCGCTTCGGTCGTTATGGGATGCGATTGGAGCGAGCACGACCCCGAATTGCAGCGGTTGGTGGAGGTTTTCCAGGCGCGCAGAGGTTCATCCGAAGGAGAAGATTGTCCAAGATTTTGGCCTGATCCTGGACGCGAAAAGGCGCCAAAACCCGGCTTTGTGCAAAACGGCCTGGCAAAAGGTTACAGGATGGGTATGATCTGCAGTTCCGACCACGGCTACGGCGTCTCTTACGCGGTTGTATACGCCGAGAAGCTGGACAGAAAAAGTATCTTCGAAGCTCTTTATAATAGAAGATGCTATGGCTCTACGGCGTACGGAACCATCATCGAATTCTGGTCGGACGGTCATTTTATGGGAGAGGAATATAAAAGCTCCGCTTCTCCCAAGCTGGAGCTATTTGCCTCCGCCCCAGTTAATCTCAGGAGTGTCGAGATAATAAAAAACGGCAAAGTCGTCTATTCCCAAGGAGGAGTGGACAAGCCTATAGGAAAGAAAGAAATAAGAGTATCCTGGTCAGACCCGAATAAGATAACCGCTCCGGCTTACTATTATCTGCGCGTTATAAGGGAAGATGACGAAATGGCATGGTCGAGCCCAATATGGGTCGATCCACAGGAGGAATGAAGATGGAAATATCCCGCCGGGAATTTTTGAAATACTGCGGAGTCTCAGCGACGGCAATAGGGTTAAGCGCGTCTGAGCTTGGCTGGCTGGAAGAGGCTTTTGCTGACCAAATGATTCCGTCAACGCTGCTGAGCGACGAGACCACTTTCGACAGCCAACCTTCAGTCCTTCGTGCAAAAGACGGGACGATTTGGACAGCCTGGGTCGGAACAACGGACGCCAAAGCGGACAATATCTACGCCCGCCGCTTTCCGACAAAGAATCCCACCTGGCAGCCTGTCGAGCGTGTTACGGCAATAGCGGGTGAGTACTTCCGCCCTGCTCTGGCGCAGGATTCACAGGGCCGTATTTGGATATTCTGGACTTCCGCCAATGCAAATAAACCGGCTGGGATTTACGCCGCCCTATACGAAAATGGTAAATGGTCGGCTCCAAAACCGATAGCCACCGGTAAAGGCCCCAATCTCGCCCACTCCGTCTGTTCCGACGCAAACGGCAAGATATGGCTCGCCTGGCAGCGTTTCGACAAGTCGAGTTACGACATCTATCTCAAGAGCTTCGATGGCCGTGCATGGTCCAAAGAGTTTCCAATTGCGGTTACTCTTTCTAACGAGTGGAATCCTGTTGTTGCAGCGGACTCGAAGGGCGCTGTTTGGGTCGCGTGGAGTGATTGGGTCGCGGTGAGCGTTGATGGATCCGAAGGCAGCGCTCTATATCTAGCTTCCTGTTCGGGCGGACAGGTCAAATCCAGAACAGTTGTCGCTGCGGATGATGGTCGTTACAATATCAACCCGTCAATTTGCGTTGACAGCAAAGACCGAGTATGGCTCACCTGGGACAGCATCAAGATAACCGACCACGGACGTTCCGGTGTCACGACCATCACCGGCGCGAATCTCAAAGGCTCCGAGACCACCGACCGCGCGGCGAGAGCCAAGGTCGAGTCGCTTGTGAAGCTTGTTTGCTTTTCCGACGGCATGTTTGAGCCTCGTGTGATGCAGGGACCGAACAGTATGGTCCCGGCGGAGTTCGCCGATTCTCATGCGGGCAAACCCAAAGTCTTCGTTGATGAAAAAGATAATGTCTACCTCTTTCACCGGGCGCATACGCTTCGCTTTGGCCCTAAAATGTTCTATTGGGAAGCTCATGTCGAGCGTTACAGCGGCGGCGCGTGGCTGCCTCCAATATCCCTTGCAAATAGCGACGGCGCGCAGGAAGACATAGGGGTAATCCCAGTTGGCAAAGAGGGGTTTCTCGCGGTCTACCAGACCGAGCACAGAGAGAGTTTCAAAGGTGGGATTGGGCCGGAAGAGATAAAGGGCGTCAAACACGATCCATTTGTCGGTTTCAGCGATGTCAATGGAGATATATACTGCGCAAACATTCCGCTGGTGGATGGAACGACGCGCTTTGACGAGGCGATGCAGCTTCGCTCGACAAGCTTCGGATTACGCAACATGGTTGTAGGAAGTCCGATCAAAATAAGGCATCCGGTGAAGATTGGCGGAAAGGCTTACAACCTTTATTGGGGTGATTTGCATCAGCATACTAACGTCAGCGGCTGCACTCAGGGGACCGAGCCGAACGCCGAAGATCGTTATGTATACGGGCACGATGTCCTGAGGTACGATTTCATGGCGATAACGGATCACGCAGAGCACACTTCCCAATATCGCTGGTGGAGGTCGTCGGAACTGGCCGATTTGTATTACGTCCCCGGCAAATTCGCGTCCCTCACGGGTTATGAATGGACCGCCAACTTCCCGATAGGCCACAAGAACGTGATCTATCCTGTTACGCACGCGCCTTTAATTCGAGCGAAGATAGACGGCTCGCGCACAGGACATGAGCTTTGGCATAAGCTTGAAGGACACCAGGCAATCACTATCCCTCATACAACCGCCTCCAAGGGAATGGGCGCCGACTGGAGCGAAGACAGCCCCGAATTTCAGCGGTTGGTTGAGGTGTTCCAGAGCGCAAGGGGAGCATGTGAGATGGATAATGGGCCGCGAATGTGGTTCGATGTCGGCGATAGAGTCGGCTTCGTCCAAGACGGTCTTGCAAAAGGCCAGAAAATGGGCATGATCTGCAGTTCGGACCATAATTACCAGACTGCCTACGCCGTGGTCTACGCTGAAAAGCTGGACAGAGAGGGCGTTTTTGAAGCCCTCTACAATAGAAGATGCTACGGCTCGACGGCATACGGAACCGTAATCGAATTCTGGTCAGACGGTCATTTTATGGGAGAGGAATATAAAAGCTCCGGTTCTCCAAAGCTGGAGTTATTCGCCTCCGCTCCCGTTGATCTTAGAAGCGTCGAGATAATTAAGAACGGTAAAGTTGTATATTCACAAGGCGGAGTTGATAACCCGCTCGGCAAGAAAGAAATCAAGGTGAGTTGGACAGACTCCGAGAAAATAACCGCTCCGGCTTACTATTATCTCCGTGTTGTTAGGGAAGACGACGAAATTGCCTGGTCAAGCCCAATCTGGGTTGAGGGTTGAGAGAAAGCTGTCAGCTGACAGCTTTCAATCTTGTTGCATCGGTAGCTTGCTGCCGATGTCGTCCCGATGAATCGGGACGCTATTCCCTCCTTTTAGGGGAGGGCTGGGGTGGGGTCCTAACTCCTAACCCAACACCCATCACCCAACTCCATCACCCCAAATCGCTTCTCGACATTTGCTCAAACATGCGCTATAATTTCTTCAGATAAAATCGATTGTTTGTTATGAAGTGGACTTGGGAACAATCCCAACAATAATTTTCCTCCTGTGTATACCAAACGTAGTTCAGCGACCCCGCGAAGTCAATGTGGATAGTGACTGCCAATAAGTAAATTCCGGCGACATAGTGGTGGTGATACCATCGTGAACGATTGTAAGAATAAACAGGATATGATTGACGGCGCCAATCCCGGCGATTGTGAACATTTACCTCTTGGAACGTTGCGTAGAACAGGGATCGATCTTATCGGCGATGTCCCCTGGGGTACGCATTTTTGCCAATTCTACCAGACCAAACAAGACCTCATAGACATCCTCGTGCCCTATTTCAAGACCGGATTGGAGAATAATGAGTTCTGTATGTGGGTCACGTCAGAGCCTCTTGGAGTGGATGAAGCAAAAGCATCTCTAAAGGCAGTAGTTCCCAATCTCGATCGCTATCTTGATAACGAGCAAATAGAGATCATCTCCTACACCGACTGGTATGTCAAAGACGGCGGTTTTGAACGAAACCGAGTCCTCAACGGTTGGGTTGAAAAGCTGAACGCGGCTTTGGAGAGGGGTCTCGACGGCCTGAGGCTTACCGGCAACACGTTCTGGCTGGAAAAGTCGGATTGGGACGACTTCACGTACTACGAACAAGTAGTAAACGAAGTCATCGGCAACTATAAAATGCTCGCTATTTGCACGTACTCTCTTGAGAAGTGCGGCGGCGTCGAGGTCGCCGACGTTGTCAGCAATCACCAGTTCTCGCTGATGAAACGAGAAGGGCGATGGACTATTATCGAGAGTTCCGAGCACAAGCGCACGGAACAGGCGCAAGATGCCCTTCAGAATGCAATGGAGAAGTTGGCCGTCGCTAATGAAACTCTGGCGTCCAACAATGAAGAGTTGACGGCTCTCAATGAAGAATTGGAAGTTGCAAATGAAGAGCTTAGGGTTTCTTCTGACGAGTTGCTTAAGGAAGTCGAACGCCGCAGGCTTGCGGAGGAATCCATGCGCAGCCTGGCGCTGTTCCCCGATGAGAACCCGTTCCCGGTTCTCCGTGTTTCGAGCAATGGGACCATATTGTACGCAAATAGAGCCAGCAATCCGTTATTGAAAGAATGGGGTCGTGAAGCCGGAGAGCGAGTCCCGGTAAATCTACACAGCTTAATCCGGGAAGCTCTGGATTCAAATTCAAACAAGATTATTGATATTGACTGCGAGGACAGGGTATCCTCCTTCGTTTTCGCCCCTATACCGGATCAAGGCTATGTCAACCTCTACGGGCGTGATGTTACTGAGCGCAGACACGCTGAAGACGAACGCGAAATTTCGGTTGAATTCTTGCGTCTCATGAATGAAAGCGCCGGAACCCCCGAACTCATCCGTGCGGCGGCTACTTTCTTCCAGGACAAGTCCGGCTGTAAAGCCGTTGGTATACGGTTGAAAGACGGAGATGACTATCCCTATTATGTTGCCCAAGGGTTCCCACGGGAGTTCGTTCTATTGGAGAACAGCCTGTGCGAACGAGACTGCGACGGAGGAGTAATCCGGGACAACTCCGGTTACCCCATTTGTGAATGTATGTGTGGGAATGTTATCCAAGGGCGATTCGATCCATCGAAACCATTCTTCACGGAGCACGGCAGCTTCTGGACTAACTGCACGACGAATTTGATCGCCACCACCGAAGCCGACCGGCAGGCCCGCCCGCGCAACCGCTGCAACGGTGAGGGATATGAATCTGTAGCATTGATACCAATTCACCTCGGAGACGAACGATTGGGACTCATTCAACTCAACGACCGGCAAAAGGGACGTTTTACGCCTGAGATTATCGCCTTTTGGGAGAGGCTTGCGGATTATTTGGCTGTCGCTTTGGCGAAATTCCAGGCCGAAGAAGCATTGCGTAAGAGCGAGCGGCGCCTGAACCGCTCACAGGAGATCGCGCACCTGGGAAGCTGGGAACTGGATTTAGTCAAGAACGAGTTGACCTGGTCGGACGAAGTATACAGAATATTCGGCCTTCAGCCCCAGGAATTCGCGGCGACCTACGAAGCGTTCCTCGATGTAGTTCATCCTGACGACCGGACGGCCGTCGACGAAGCCTACTCCAGTTCCGTTCGCGAAGGAAAATCAACTTACGAAATCCAGCACCGGGTCGTCAGGAAATCCACCGGCGAGGTTCGGTGGGTTCACGAGCGATGCGAGCATATCCGTGACGAAAGCGGTAATATCATCCGTTCCATTGGAATGGTCATGGACATCACGGATCGAA
>JAUSEB010000097.1 GCA_030650495.1 Armatimonadota bacterium
GCGCAGCGGAATGGAAATCCCGAAACATGAAAAAAACTGTGCTATACCTTATGGGAAGGGAATCTGCGCGATACGGCGGAATATCCTAATTGGAGGGGATAGAATATGACACACAAGGCTTTATCGCGGCGCGACTTCCTGGCGCTTATGGGCTCTGCTTCCGCGGCTATCGCGGCGGGGGATTGCTTCCAGCCATTACTGGGGGACGTGGAAGGTTTTACTTCCGGTGGACGCAAGCCCAACATAGGTGTGATCGTTGCGGATGACCTGGGCTACGGCGAACTCGGTTGCTATGGCCACAAAGAGATTCCCACCCCGAATATAGACTCCATCGCCAAAAACGGCGTAAAGTTCACCAACGGCTATGTTTCGTGTCCGGTTTGCAGCCCAACTCGCGCCGGGTTGATAACAGGCAGGTATCAGCAGCGGTTTGGACACGAGCAAAATCCAGGCCCGCCGCCTAACCACGACCCGCGCTTCGGCCTGCCGCGTTCGGAGACAACCATCGCTGATCGTCTAAAGTCGGCGGGTTACACCACGGGATGTGTCGGCAAGTGGCATTTGGGTTTCGACGCTGGGCTTCTTCCGATGGATCGTGGGTTCGATGAATTTTTCGGTCACCTTGCAGGCGGGCATCCCTATCTACCCACCAAAATTCCCCCACGGCAGGGACCAATCATGCGCGGGAACTTCGCAGTGGAAGAGAAGGAATATCTCACCGATGCGTTCGGCAGAGAGGCGTCGGCATTCATAGACAAACATCACGACAAGCCGTTTTTCCTATATTTGGCATTTAATGCGGTGCATGCGCCTCTGCAATCTACTGACAAATATCTGGAACGCTTCCCCAAGATTGAGAACGTAAAACGGCGCAAGTTCGCGGCCATGCTCTCGGCGATGGACGACGCAGTCGGTAAAACTCTCGACGCGCTTCGCCGGAACAACATAGAGGAGAACACGCTGGTATTCTTCATCGGCGATAATGGCGGCCCGACCGGAGCCACGACCTGCGGAAACGGCCCGCTCAAGGGAGTCAAGGGACAACTCGACGAAGGCGGCATTCGGGTTCCGTTCCTTATGCAATACAAAGGTCACGCGCCTGCCGGCAAGACCTACGATAAGCCTGTAATCGCACTCGATATAACCCCGACTTCGCTTGCCCTGGCTGGCGGTAAGTCGTCGGACGCGCGTTTTGACGGCGTGAACCTGATGCCATATCTGACCGGCAAATCCAAAGGCGTCCCCCACGAGACTCTCTATTGGCGATTCAGCCCGCAGTGGGCTATTCGCAAAGGCGACTGGAAGCTGCTGAATATGTCCGGCGGCAAGGATGTCCAGCTCTACAACCTGGCGATCGACATAGGTGAGCAAACCGACCTGGCGGCCCAGAAGCCGGACAAGGTGAAAGAACTGCAAGCCGATTACGACAAGTGGAACTCCACGCTTGCCACGCCGCTCTGGGGATATGGGGCGCCACCAATACCGGGTCGCAAAAAAGCGAATGAGGACGAATCCGAGTAGTTGTCGTTGTAAAGGCGACCGATGAAGGGACTGTCAACGCCACTCTCATTTCGGGAACAAGATTCCCGAAATACCGATATTTTCCTTATTTTCGAGTGTATCGCAGGAGAGGGGAGGGAAGAAGTTAGGAGTTGGGAGTCCGTTGTTTCGGAGTTGAGGGTTGGCTGCCAAGACCTATAGGTTTACAGGGAAGCGCCCGTCCCAACCCGGAAATCCCGAATTAACAACTCAGAACTCCGCTGGCTAGTTCAGGAAGCTTTCCTTTTTCGGACAACCCTGCGCTGAAATACCAGCAGTTCGTCAGTGCGCGCGCTCCAGTATTCCAGTTGCTGTTCGCGCGACATTCCTGTCAGCTTTGCCTGCACTTTTTCGGCTCCTCTGTGCTTCATATCCACACAATCAAAACTCTTCTTCGTTGCCATAATGCAAGACCTCCAACGGAGAATAGACTGCCAAAGGACGGTAGCCATACTTTGCGTTCACGGCATTATACTGTGGAATCTTCTCAAAATGAACTATGTGCTTGAAATTCCAACTGACTATCAGACTGCAATCAGCAACCGTCGCCATCGCTACATGTAAAGCGTCATCCGCCCATTTGGGCGTAAGGATTCCTGCGTCCATATATGCCTGCTGCAAATCCAAGGCATCCGCGGAAATCGGAGCAACCGTAGTCCACTCCAGCATCTCGGCAAACAGTTCAATCACCTGCGGTGGAGCATCCCCCAACTCATCTTGCACAAGCGCCGAAACGATCAGATGAAAACTGCCGCTTCTGACCTCGTCAAAACACCGCTGAGTAGCAGCCTGAAATTCTTTGTCAAGAGCCCCGCCAAAAACGCAGGTATCTACATAAACTCGCAATACACGCATATATTTCCCTCGCTGGTATTATACCACAGTCCAAGCGTGATCGAATAAGGTGTCTCCGCCGCAAATGACGGGGAATTCACCCATAGGAAATTGACGGCATTTCCGGGCGCTGAGTAACTAACCCCGGAGCTTTCAGAGAGAGTCCTTGTTACGATAACATTGGTGGAGGCGTCGGGACTCGAACCCGGGTCCAGAGAAAAGCCGGTAAAAGCGCCTACTAGAGTTGCATTCATGTTTCGGGATTTCCATTCCGCTATGCTCCATTCAAATCCCGAAACAACGCAACTCCCGTCAGTTGATGAAGCGCACCACGAGACTCATGACCGATTAAAGTGGTGCGCTCCATCAACATACACACTGTGGCGCCGTAGGCGTCACAGTGTGCTTCCTATCTGGCCACAGTATCCGTCAAAGGAATCTCA
Organism: Armatimonadota bacterium; assembly: GCA_030650495.1. Taxonomy (GTDB): domain Bacteria; phylum Armatimonadota; class UBA5829; order UBA5829; family JAUSEB01; genus JAUSEB01. Next base: position 2,817 of record JAUSEB010000097.1, read on the forward strand.
TAGCCTAATTCCCCCTGATCGATCAGCGAAATGTAGAGATCCAGTCTCGCCGTCGGCGCTCCGCCACTCGGATCAAGTAGGTTCATAATCCTTAGTTCAGAACCTGGCGGAAGTGTGTGAGTCTTTGATACCCTAAGAGCGATCGGTCTTGCCAAATGCCACGAATTAAGTGATCCAGGATTCCGGCGCTTCCTCTCTTCCACATCCATAGTTTGAACACCTTTGACGATCAACTCGGCGACTTCATCGCAATTTGATGCCAGCTTGCTAAGAGCAACCGGGTCCGTCTCAGCCATGCGCTGGAGTTCAGACGCAAGACTGCAGGATTGGCCCACTGTGCAGCGATCCCCGATCTTGCGATTCATTGTATCGATCACCTGTGCGGACGCCGGGTACTCCGGATTGAAGACCTCAGCGGGGATATCAAGGTTGTACTCCACATGCTGCACGTCGAGCGTCAGTTCATTTTTGCTATCGTAATTCTGGATTCGCGCGACTAGATCGGTATCCTTCGCGATGGCAATCACCGTTCTATCGCCGCCGCTTTCCAACCTGAGAACCAGAGAGGCCCTGCCATCGGGCAGAACTCCGTCCGATTTCTTGACAGAGCCGGAGTTCTTGCTCCTGCGCGCGATCTCTTGCCAAAAGTCACCGCTGAACCCCTGCATAGGATTTGTGCCTTCTGGCCCCAGCATATTTCTGGAGGACTTGATAATCACTGAGTCCTTCGATATCTCTATGAGCCTTTTCCCATCAACGATCTGAATTGGAGCGCCCTCAACATCCGATCTCATTCTGGAGCTTCCCTCGATCCATCCCTCGAATCTACATCTCTTGCCATCTTGTGTAATCCATCCCGTGATATGCACATTTCGGATGCTCGACATGGCCTGCGCCACTGCGGCCAGCGCCGGATCAGCCTTTGGGGACAATACTCCTATGATGAGCGCTATGATCGCGGCCAGACCCACTGCAATCAGTTTTCTCTTCATGCTGAATACTCCTTGTACGTGTGATCGCAGGAGTTGAAGCCATGCGATCTGTCGTCGACGATTCCGCAGTGGCTCAAGGCCCTTCAGCACCCGAGCCTCCACGCTTTCGGGCACATTCCTGCCCGGATGGGACTTTAGCGTATTGACTAGCGCGGCGTTCGCTCTGATGTCGGCAGTGCAGATCGAGCACTCTTCGGCATGTCGCCGGAGTTCGTCGCTTGCTCGCTCATCCAGCTCTCCATCGAGGAACGCTGCAATATCCGCATGGAACTTATCACAGCTCATTATTTTTCCTCCTGCGCGATAGATGGGAGTAGTAACTGCCTCAATCGGCAGACTGCGTGATGCACCCTGGCCTTGATTGTCCCGGTGGAACAGTGAAGAACCTCGGAGAGTTCCCGATAGGACAAGCCCTGCAGGTAGTGGAGCTCCACTGCTAGGCGTTCATCTTCGCGCAGCGAAAGCATCCCGATCTCCACCTGCTGGTACATCCACCGGGCCTGAACTATATCGGACGGATCTGATTCATCAGGGATCGATTCTCCAGCGTCATCATACGGGATTGTGCGGCGCCGGTTGTGCCGCCGCTTACTGTCCCGGCACACATTTAGCGTAATGCCATATATCCAGGCTCGAAAGCTACCAGTGGATCGGAAGCGGCCAAGGGATTTGTATACTTGGATAAACACTTCCTGCATTACATCTTCAGCCAGTTCGGCTCCGACAGTGCGGTAGGCGAGGTTGTATACGCCGCGCTTGTGACGCTGGAAAACTACGTCGAACGCACGTTCATCGCCGCGGTGAAACGCAGTAACCAACGCGGCATCCTGATCCATCTCAAACTCTCCCGAACAGTCAATCACGCTTTTCACCTCCTATGATGTAATTGTCTGAAAGCGCGAAAGTGTTGCATGATTTTAGCATATTCGGGCTTTGCGACTTGGTTTGTCACCCAAAACGACGAAAAGCCCCAGGGCTCGCATCCCAGGAGCTTTCAGCACATAGCGTGTTTGTTATCATAGAATTGGTGGAGGCGTCGGGACTCGAACCCGGGTCCAGAGAAAAGCCGGTAAAAGCGCCTACTAGAGTTGCATTCATGTTTCGGGATTTCCATTCCGCTATGCTCCATTCAAATCCCGAAACAACGCAACTGTAGCTCGACGCATTTGTAGTATAGCGGTTGTTATCTTTGAGGAACTCACAGATATCCTTCGGCGGAGGCGCAGGGTTTTGAGCGACGGCGGGAATCGCCGTCAGAATGATCAATGTGAGTGAAATAAGAAGCGCTGCGCGCAAAAGAAAAAACCTCCATGTTCACGGAGAGATAGCTCAACCATTCCGCTATCAGAATATACCATAGTATCGCGGATTTCAATAGCAGGAGATGGGGGGGAGGGAAGAAGTTAGGAGT
>JAUSEB010000120.1 GCA_030650495.1 Armatimonadota bacterium
CTCAATGTTAGTTTGTTCTCTAGCGCCATCCTGAGAATATGATGACGGTTTATGTCCCTAAGACTGATCTCGATGCCCTCTCTTTTCATGGGGACATTATCGCTCTGCAGTTAATGGGGACATAATCGCTCTGCAATTACAGAAAGCCGAGAGATACATGACAATATCTGCTACGCGTTGTATACTTCTTACGAGTCTGATGCGTCTAATCTTGTGACGTTTGGCGCAAAGCCACGATTTAATACACGTAAAATCGTGGTAATATTCTGTTGACTTTGGATTGTTCCGATAATTGACGCGCAACCAAAGGGGGCGAGTAGTGTGCCTGTAGAAGATGCCGAAATGACTCGGTCGGTCCGCCGCGAGATAAGCCGGAGATATATCGATTCTACAAATATAGACGTCAGGGTTATGCATGGCGTGGTTTATTTACGCGGGTGGGTGGATAGACTCAGAGGCCAATACCAAAATATCGACCTGAAAGAAGAGATGGAAGTCATACATCGCATACTGCTCCAAAGGCCGGGAATCCGTGATGTAGTGATCGAGGTCGATTACGGCAGGAAAACCGGTCCGGCGAAGTACGGCGGCAGGCGGTAGTACGACTTCTCGTTTCGGCTGATTCAAGGGAAGATTCTTAATCACGAAAGCACGAAAGTAAGAAAACACGAAAAGAGAAAGAGTGGTTAGTGGTTTTTATCCTGCGGGAACGGTGTGTTTAGGAAGACTTTGGATTAAGCATAAGGCAGTTCCCGCAGGAACCCCGCCTACATAAGCTGCGGGAACTTTGGTTGTGCAGGGTCAAAAAGTATGCTGGATTCGTCGTTCCCGCAGCATACTTCAACTTCGGACCCTCTAATGCAGTTTCACAACAGCAGACGCTTGAGCATTCAACACCCGGTTCGAGCCTTCGCCGGAGAACGCGCCCCAAGCGTAGGCATAATCCCCGTTTCCAATGCCGCTGAATCCGGGAGCTACCACCTTTACGGGCATGCCTGACCAGTCATCAACGGTGAAGGAGTTACCACTAACCAGAATCGTCACCTTGCCAAATACTTTGAAATTGAATCTGGCGGAGGCGGTAGACATGATCGGATCATATACCGCCCTGTTGTTGATGCTGTAGGCAGGAACAACTTCGGAGACGCGGAACCCAACAAAGTTGCCAACGAGATGCGGGTACATATCGTCGTAGCTGGTGCGATAGGAAGCCAAGAGGGCGGCGGCGTTGGTGTTGTCGAACGAACCGCCACGCGATCCGCGTATAGGGTATCCGTCAAATACCAGGGCCTCGTTCCACTCTGAGACATTGCCACTCTGGTCGAATGTACCATACGCGCTCCCTGAATTTTCAAACTCGCCGACGTTCGTCCGCCAATAAGGGCTCCCAAGGGTATAATGGTCAGTGCTGTTATACCAGTCATTGTAATTGGCATGGTTGCCGGGGTCGCCATATCCATCGGCGCCCACATTGCTTGGGGCGGTATTGCTCCTCGTAGCGTAGTCCCAATAACCGGCTCCGCCAAGCCTGTTCGGATCGTAATAGGCGGCCTTGTACCACTCGTCCTCGCTGGTCACTGCCCACTTCCAATTGGCGTTGCGCTGTATGGTGCGGCCATCATAGCTACTGTAGCCGTTCAGAGTATATGCGCCGGTCTCCGTGTCGCCATTGCCCTGGCCGTTACCGAGCCAGTTCGCAAAGCGGCAGGCATTCCAGTAGCTCACGTAGTTCACAGGTCTATTCGCCCATTCACTTGCCACGCTGTAGCTGTAATTGCCGCTTGTGCCGCTGCGCTGGATATTGCACCCACGATAACCGTACGACGTATCGCCCATGTACGTCACGTACAGCCCATAGTCGTCCGTCTTGGCCTTGGCGTTCAGGAACTCGGTGTATTGCGAAGCGGTGACTTCATACTTGCCGATGTTGTAGTTGTAGCCTACGGAGCCGCAAATTCTGTCGGGGCCATATCCCCCGGCGCCCGCGCCAGAAAGCTCACCGGCGTTTCCCGCGTCGCCCACGGCGACCGTTTCCATCACTACCGCCTGCGCGGAAATGCCAAAGCCCAGCAGCGCGATCACTGCTATCGCGACAAACACCTTCTTCATCCTTTTCTCCTCCTGTGGCTCTCTTCGGAGCCTTGACCGGCAAATGGTTGGTTGGTTTCGGCATTGAAATGCCGAAACACCGTGGGCTTTTAGTCCCGCGCTATGCCTGCTCGGTGTCACGTATCAATCATACTATTATCTATCCGGGTCACTTATGTCAATAGCGGGTTTCCGCGAATGAGCGTGAAACTAAAAGAAACCGGTAATATTACCGGCTTCTATGCTGGGAACGGTGTGTTGGTTGTTCGTTTCGGCATTTGAAATGCCGAAACACCTGACTCTTTCTCTTCACCCCTACAATTTTACTGGAGTTACGTCTACGGTCTTCTCATTCTGATAGGTTACATATCCCGGCGCGGATCCTCTCGGTTTCCGCACATGTTTCCTCAGAGTATAGTCCACCGGAACCAGTGAAGAATGCTTTGCGTCCGAACCGGCGGCGGCAAGTTCAGCGGCCCGCCGGATGACGCCCGGCGGGACGATTTGCGGCTTGTTGTTGGTCCTGACGACCACATGGGATCCTTTCACGGACCGCGCGTGGAACCAGAGATCGTTCGGCGAAGCGACTCGCGTGGTCAGGTAATCGTTGGAAAGACTGTTTTCCCCTACAAGAATCTCCCAGCCTTCCGTTGAAATCAACTTGCGTATTCGCATTCCAGCAAAAGGCGGTGGAGCGGGTTTTCTACCGGGTTCAGTCGCTGTTTCATGCCTGAGCAAGCCTCTGGTTAAAAGCTCTTCTCTTATGTTTCTTATACGCTCGACGCTATCAGCGCTTCCGAGCTGAATTTGAGCGACTCTCAAATCCTCGATCTCGCGGCGGGTCTCATTGACCCTGTCCGCTGCCGCGACAGCCCCGTCTCTTGTCTTGCGAAACTTCTTGAAGTATCGCTCGGCGTTTTCGCGCGGGGAAAGCTGGGGGTCCAATGGAATCTCGATCTTGGCTAAAGATGGGTCATAATAATTGACGACCTGGGCGGAAGACACCCCTTTCACGATTTGGCCCATGTGAGCCATTATTAGATCGCCCATTATCTTGTATTGTTCGGCTTGGGCTCCATCCTTTATTGCTTCCTCGATAAGACCTAATGCTCTTTCGCGAGAAGCGATAGCTTTATGTATTGCCGATTCCAAACGGGAGAATTCAGCGTCAAGATTTGCCGTACCAATGTGGCTTCTGTAATAGGCGTCCAGCGCTTCATTGATTGACGCGCGAGTATGCTGCAGGTCAACAGGGAATTGCGCCGACATCATTGGATATACTTGTGTTATATGTCCGCGTTCATTGGTTATGGCGACCGGAGAGTAACCATGTGATGCAACGGTATCCCGAAGCCAGGCAATCTGCTTCCATAGGTCTTCAGGGGTTATTGACTCCGAATCCTTACACCGCGCCAACATCTCGCGGGCAAGAAATGGACCGAATCCGGCAAATGCTCCGACCAACCATCCACGTAGGGTGGAACGGTCTAATTCAGGAACAAGTTCACCAAACTCTTTTGCCAATAGTATGTTGAAGTCTGCTACTGTGACCAATAATGGATTTACTTTGCTACCGGAAGGTGGAGGAATATAATCCCGGCCCGGTATAATCTGCCGTTCCCTGCTTATCGCGGCGGTGACGACTTTGGCGGCGGCTAGTATACGGCCTGAGTCATCGACTAGCATAAGATTGCTGTGCTTTCCCATGATCTCGTGTATCAGCTTAGTTCGGTTGCCGTCGGGAGCTTCGATGTGAAGGATGAGAATCCGGTCGAAACCGGCTTGCTCGACGCTCGTAATGAATCCTCCCTGGATGTGTTTTCGTAAAGCCATGCAGAAGCCCGACGGATTTTGAGGGCTGGGAGGGACCGAGGCGGTCAAATGTACACGCGGGTATTGCGCGTCCACCGAAAGAAGTAAGCGAAATTCTTTCCCGTGACTCCTCACGATCAGGAACACGTCGGTTGGAACCGGCTGTCTGATTTTGGTTATTCTTCCACCAGCGAGCGCGGCCTGTAGTTCAGCAGCCACGCAAGCAAGCAGGAATCCATCGTAGTTCATAACACGCCATTTTACCACGAGAGACGCTGTTCACGGAAAGCTTTAAAATACTGTATCAGTTCAGTTCTGCGGGATTGAACAACCTCAATACACGTCACCCTGAACTCGAT
>JAUSEB010000221.1 GCA_030650495.1 Armatimonadota bacterium
ATTTTATAGGCGCAACGCACGGATCACGTCATTTCGAGCGAAGTCGAGAAATCTGCTTTTTTTATAAGCGTGGAAAAGCAGATTCCTCGTTTCACTCGGAATGACGGGTTCGAGACGTACGCTAAGTAAGCTAGATCATTCGAGTTTCACATACCATGCCGTATGTCATAAAGGAACGCACTGTTCACAATTGGTATTAGGGGGAGGTCTGAGAGTGTTGGTTCAGACAATCTAGTAGCGGGGGTTCTTATGACTATTTTAAACAATCCTGAAGGTTGGGCAAGGAATGGTGCAGGTTCAATTTGGCGATTGGGTTTAATGATCATTTTGCACTTGATTTTGTGTATTGTCACTATATTTCTCGTACTCTTACCGTTCCGTCATGTATCACCAATGCCACAATCTTCAATAGCAAGTGGCGGTGGAGCCGCAATGCTGTTCTTTGTCGGTGTATATTTCTCCGGTCTTTACCTTTATGCTATGTTTCGCCTTCTCAAGCGGATCGACGAATTGGAGACTGGAGTTTCTGCCAAAAGAGAATTGCAATGAGAACCAGCTTCGTCATATCCGCATCACCAACCAAATTCTCCCCTATCACTTATGGCGTCGATTTGGAAAAAGCGATCAGGAGCCTTGCTGGGTTGGGTTTCGATGGCGTCGAACTGCACGTCAGGGATCCGAAGGAAGTCGATTTGTCCCTCATTAAGAGTGTTATCGGCGATTGCGGGCTGGAAGTAAGCGCGATCGGGACCGGTCTGGCGTATGTCGATGATGGCCTGAGCTTTTCCAACCCCAATGCTGATATTCGACACAGCGCCGTGCAAAGGATAAAGGATTGCATTGATTTTGCTTCAAATCTAAACGCGCTTCTAATCATCGGTTTGGTTAGAGGCCGGACAACCGCTGGAGTGGACAAGGCCCAGGCGCTTGCATGGATAAAAGAGGCTCTTGGCGAATGTCTTGCGTTCGCGGAGAAAAAGAACGTCCGAATCGTAATAGAGCCGATCAACCGATACGAAACCGATCTTCTAAACACAGCCTCGGAGACTATCGATTTCATCCGGCAATTGCAATCGCTAAATATCGGCTTGCTTCTCGATTCTTTCCACATGAACATCGAGGAGCCGTCTATCTACGAAAGCATAAGAACCGCCGGCAATCTCCTCGCTCACTTTCACATTGTAGACAGCAACCGATGGGCGCCCGGATACGGACATCTTGATTTCCAGCAAATCATCGCGTCTCTACGAGAGATCGATTACCAAGGCTATTTATCCGCCGAAATACTACCGCTTCCCGACTCCAACACCGCCGCTGAGAAGACTATTCAGACGTTGCGCCCACTGCTTCAGCCGTGATGATTTGGGTATTGCTTCATTCAACCTTCAACATTAAACATTCAACCTGCTAATCTGAAAGGCCGCTTGAACTCCATAGCGCCTTGTGCTACGATGAATCGACATAGAGGAAAAGTAAAGCACACCCTGCCGTGAGGCGATTGCGCTCATAGTGGGGGTTTTTTCTTTAGGGAGTTGAGTCAACAAGACCATGACAACTCTATTCGGCGAGCAAGAAGAAAGCGCCGCGCAGGCTCCACTCGCGGCAAGGATGAGGCCGAGGGATCTCGACGAGTTCGCCGGCCAGGAGCATATTCTGGGGGCCGACAAGCTCCTGCGCAGGGCGATTGAGCGCGACGAGCTTACCTCCGCCATATTCTGGGGTCCGCCCGGCTGCGGAAAGAGCACGCTCGCGTCCATCATCGCCGCCCAGAGCAAGTTCGCGTTCGAGAACTTCAGCGCGGTCACGGCTGGCGTTGCTGACATCCGCAAGGTCATCGAGCGGGCAGGCCAGCGCATCAAGATCAACAGGCAAAGGACCATCTTGTTCGTCGACGAAATCCACCGGTTTAACAAAGCCCAGCAGGACGCGTTTCTGCCGCATGTGGAGAACGGGACCGTCGTCCTTATCGGCGCAACCACGGAAAACCCCTACTTCGAGGTCAACTCGCCGCTTATCTCGCGCTCACGCATTTTCAGATTCGAACCGCTTTCCAACGAGCATCTCGAAGGTATAGTTCGCAGGGCATTGGAGGACAAAGACCGCGGACTCGGCGCTTATAAAGCCCAAATCGACGATGAGGCGTTGCGGCATATTGTCGATGTGTCCGGTGGCGACGCGCGTAATGCTCTGAACGCTCTTGAGCTTGCCGTTATGACCACTCCGCCCGATGAAACCGGCGTCAGAAAAATAAATGTTGAAATTGCCGCTGAGGCAATACAACAAAGGGTATTGAAATACGATAAAAGTGGGGATAACCACTACGATGCAATCTCAGCATTTATCAAGTCGATGCGGGGTTCGGACCCGGACGCCGCGCTGTACTGGCTGGCGCGTATGATCTCGGCGGGAGAAGATCCCAAGTTCATAGCCCGCCGGATGATAATTCAAGCCGCTGAGGATGTGGGAAACGCGGACCCCATGGCTTTGCTGATCGCAAATGCCGCCGCCCAGGCCGTCCAGTTCGTCGGACTGCCGGAGGCGCAGATTCCGCTTGCGCAGGCGGCAATATACATATCCTGCGCTCCCAAGAGCAACGCGAGTTATATAGGCATCAGCCGGGCTATGAAAGATGTAGCGGAGAGGCAATCTCCGCCGGTTCCTATTCATCTCAGGGACAGCAACTATCCCGGCGCTAAGAAGTTGGGCCATGGGGAGGGTTATAAGTACCCCCACGATTTCCCGGATCACTATGTCGAGCAGGAATACGTTCCTGAGTCGGCCAAGAGCAGTCCGTACTATGAGCCGTCGGACCTGGGGCACGAAGCGAAGATTAAGAAGCGGCTTGAGGGGTTGAGGAGGGAGTCGGAAAAGAACGCCTCCACCGACTCTGAGACGGGGCAATGACGACAGGCGCCCAAAACATTCGCCGCGTAGTCGTCGCGATGAGCGGCGGAGTCGATAGTTCCGTTGCGGCGGCGTTGCTCCGCAAGCAGGGTTACGAAGTAATCGGCGTCACGATGCGGATTTGGCCCGATTCGGCTGCGTCCAAGTCAGGCGGGTGCTGTTCACTTTCGGCGGTTGAGGACGCCAGGCGGGTTGCCAATACGCTGGGCTTTCCGCATTACGTTTTGAACCTGCAAGAGGACTTTGAAAAGCTGGTCATAGACCAGTTCATAGAGGAATATCGCAAGGGCCGGACTCCGAACCCATGCGTACGATGCAACCAGTTCCTGAAGTTCGACGTGTTACTGCAAAAAGCAATTTCTCTTGGCGCCGATGCAATTGCGACCGGCCACTACGCGCGAATCGAGTTTGATGCCGAATCCAGCCGCTGGCTGTTGAAGAGATCATCGGACAGGGCTAAAGACCAGTCGTACGCTCTCTACACGATGACGCAGGAGCAACTGAGCAGGACTCTGTTTCCACTTGGCGAATACAGCAAGATTGAGACTCGGTCAATAGCGTCGGAGCTTGGTCTGACTGTGGCGGACAAGCCGGACAGCCAGGAGATTTGCTTCGTGCCGGACAATAAATACGCTAACTTTCTTGCCGCGGCAGCGCCTGAGGTTGCGGCTCCTGGTCCGATTTTGGACACGGCGGGTAATACATTAGGAACGCACAGAGGAATCGCGTTTTACACCATCGGCCAGCGGAAAGGACTTGGCATAGCGACGGGCAGGCCGATATATGTGGTTGGTATAGACAAATCCAACAATGCGGTCATTGTGGGTTCCAACTCCGAATTGTATCGGGACACATTGGTGGCCAAAGACGTAAACATGATAGCAATGGACTCTCTTTCGAGTTGTGTTGTTGTTTCGGCAAAGATTAGATATAATATGCAGGACTCGCCTGCCGAAGCTTGCTCGCTAAGCTCAGGCGCAATGCGCGTCCGGTTCGAGAAGCCGCAGAGGGCGGTCACACCCGGACAGAGTGTTGTATTATACGATGGCGAAGTAGTGGTTGGCGGAGGCGTCATATCGGAATAAATATTTCCGGTTGCTTCGGTAGCCTGCTGCCGAAGCCGGCGCCGAAGGCGCCGATCCCCCTCTCCTTTGATGGGAGAGGGTTAGAGCTTGCCCTGAGCGAAGCCGAAGGGGCGAGGGTGTTGAAACGGCAGATAGAATACCTGTGGGACTTACAATAGCTCTAATTGCCGCCGCGATTGCATTTACAGCGGCGGCCATAGCGATGACAATAGCCGCAATCAAGTTATGGCGCGCGGCGGACTCTGTGGATAAGATCGTCCGCCGGGCGGATGAAGAGTTGATCCCTCTTCTTCAGGAAGCTAGAGTTACAGTTAAAAACGTCGACGCGGTTGCGGCGAATGTTAGAGAAAAAGTTGACCGGGCCAGCCGGCTAGTCGTGATAATCGAAGACATTTTAACCGGCGGCGCCGCGGCGCTGGCGGCGTCAAAAGCGGCCCAAACATCGAGTATTGCACTGAAAAGTCTGCTGGAAGGAGTAAAACTGGGTCTGCGCGCCCTCCGAGGCGCTCCTAAAAGTATCAAGGAGGTATCCGAGGATGAACGATAGCGAAGACAGAGATATTACTTTGAACCTGCTTGCCGGAATCGGAATTGGCGCGATTATCGGCGCCGTAACAGCTTTATTGTTGGCGCCGAAATCAGGTGTTGAGACCAGGGAAGACATAAAAGGCGCTGTGGATGATATAAAGCGTAAGTCGGAGGAGTTGATGTCCGACTGGTCCGCGGCCATGGACGAACAACTCCAGCGCAGCAAGAAGCTGTATGATGAAGCGAGAGCCAAAGTCCAGCAGGCGCTCGACGCCGGCAAGAAGGCCGTATCCCAGAAGAAAGAGGAGCTAACAGGCGAGGCTCAGCCGGAAGGCGGAGAAGCATAGGGTTGAGGGTTGAGGGAGGAGATAAAAAGCGGCGTCCAGCCGCCGCAGTCCAAATACTCATCGCTCATCGCTATTCTCATCTGTGTTTATCTGTGTCCATCTGTGGTTAATTCTTAAATCGTCTAATCCCGAAACGAGGTGAAACGTGGTGAATTTTAAGATCAATACGCGGTCTCTAAGTCCGGACATTCCCCTGATAGAGCTGGAAGGTGAAGTGGATGTGTACACCGCGCCTCAACTCAAGCAGCAAATGATCAGCCTGCTTGAAGAGGGCAAAATCGAGATGGTGGTAGATCTGACAAAGGTCGAATATCTCGACAGCACCGCGCTGGGCATTCTAATAGGCGGACTAAAGCGCGTGCGAGAGCGGGACGGAAATCTGCCGCTGATTTGTCCCAGCCCAAGAATCAGGCGCGTGTTCGAAATCACCGGGTTGGACAAAATTTTTGACATCTATAACTCGGAGAACGATGCTAAGTCCGAGCTTGCCGGAAAGGAGACTGTATAGTGGAAGCTGGCGACGAGACAGCGGTTGTTGAGCTGAGGATTCCAGCCAGACCGGAGTATGTAGGTGTCGCCCGATTGGCGATACTGGGCGTCGCAAGCCGGATGCGATTTTCGTATGACGAAGTAGAGGACATCAGGCTGGCGGTTGGGGAAGCGTGCACTACCGCGGTTGAATGGGCGGCCAAGAACGGGCGTCAGGATACCAACGTAGTGGTGCGAAGTTCCATCACGGAATCGGTTCTGACTGTAGATATAGTTGATCAAGCGGGTGAGCGGGAAGAGCTTGCCGAGGTTGAAACCAGGGAACCGGATCCGGAGAGCCTCGGCGCGCTGCTGATCACGCTGCTGGTGGACGAAGTCAGTGTTACCCCGTGCAACGGCGGGACTTGCGTTAGAATGGTAAAATATGCGGGATAGTAATATAAGCGGCCGGAAAAAAGGCGCGGCGGACTGGACTGAAGAGGATACCGAATCTCTATTCCGTCGATTCGCTGAGACAAGAGACCCGGCCATCAGAGATAAACTCGTCATGATGCATCATAACCTGGTGCGTTTTTTGGCGGGAAAATTCGCAAATCGAGGTGAGCCGCTGGAAGATTTGATCCAGGTCGGCGCTATCGGTTTAATCAACGCGGTCGATCGATTCGATCCCGGCAGGGAGACGAAGTTTTCGACCTACGCCACGCCTACCATCGTCGGCGAGATACGTCGTCATTTCCGTGACAAGGCGTGGAGCCTAAAAGTCCCCCGGCGGCTGCAAGAGTTGAACCTTGCCGCGAACAACGCGGCTGAGCAGCTCAGCCAAAGGCTTGGGCATCCGCCTACGGTTCAGGAGATTGCCGTTGCCGTCGGCGCCAGTGAAGAAGAAACACTGGAAGCCATAGAGCTTGGAAACGCGTACGATACCGTTTCGCTCGACAGCAAGCTGTCGTATGAGTCCGAATCGGCTCCACTGACTTTGGCGGAGTTCGTCGGCGAACTTGATCCCTCACTTCAGAACATCGAGACCTACGGCGACTTAAAACACGCGATGGACTGCCTGGAGCCTCGCGAAAAGGCAATTATATATTATCGTTTCTTTAAGGATATGTCTCAAACGGAAGTCGCAAGGCGGCTGAACATCTCGCAAATGCACGTGTCGAGATTGCAGCAAAAAGCCCTGCGGAAGCTGAAGGAGCTTCTGTCCGAGTGAATTGCCGTTGTGCTGTTGTATCGGGAAACCCTTTTCCCGATACCAACCTGCTGGGCGAGGGTCTCCTGGCCCCGCACATGAGCCGACCGAAGGTCTCCGACATTGGAGAAACGCCGGACAAAATGCCGTCAAACAATTGGGGAAAGATGATCGGATACGCGGTTCTTGCCGCGTTCACGGTGTTGCTTGCGTACGTTGCAATCCTCGCGTTCGCGCCCGGCATTTTGCATTTCCTACAGGCTCTGAAAGGCGCTCTTCCACCGTTCATCATATCGATTGTGCTGGCGCTTCTGCTCGACCCCTTGGTTACCCGGCTTCAGAAAAGAGGCATGTCTCGCGCTCTCGCCGCCGCTGTTGTCTTCATCGCTTTCGCGCTTGTCCTGGCCGGGGGAATTATCTACCTGATTCCTAAAGTCGTATCCGAGGTGACTGATTTCGCCAACGACCTCCCCGGTTACTATGACAACGCCAGTAAGTTTGTCTCTGACTTGGCAGCGCGCGCCAAACCTATTTTAATGCGATTCCGTATTCCTACTACCGTGTCGGAGGTTATAGACCGGTACTCGGGCGAATTCAAATCCGCCGGCCAGCAAGCGGGATATATTTTGAAGATCGCGGTCCGGGGTATTTTAGCAAAAACTATCTGGCTTGTATGGGGCGTACTTATAATCCTTCTGACATTTTTACTGTTGAAGGATATGGACAAAATACGAGCTAAAATCGTATATCTCCTTCCCGACAGATACCGGGACAAAGCGATAAGAACCACAGGCGCGGTGGGAGCAGTGTTTTCAAGGTATCTGCAAGGTCTGATCGTCGTATGCGCTATTTATGGTTTCGCAGCGACCATACTGTTCTCAGCTTTTGGAGTCCGTTACTCGCTGTTGATAGGGTTGATCGCGGGGCTGTTGTACGCCGTTCCTTATATCGGCCCTATTGTAACGATGCTGATCGTCTTTCTCGTCTCGCTTCTGCAAAACCCAAGCGCGGTATATATGTCTTTCATAGTCGCCGGCTCCACGCTGGTACTGAACCAGATATTCGACATGTTCCTCACGCCGAAAATCCTTGGCGGGGCGGTCGGCCTGCATCCAGCGCTCAGCATATTCGCGCTTATGTTCGGGGGCGCGGCTTACGGTATAACCGGGATGATCCTCGCAGTCCCCGTCGCCGCAAGCGTGCAGATCATTCTTTGTGAGTTCTTCCCCAAACTCCGCGAACCACTGAGCAAGTTCGACACTGTTCCAAAGGCGAAGAGTTCAAAGCCGCGCGGTCGCAGGAGAGGCAGGGAAGGTCGTCATAGCAAGTAGCTATCAGCTGACAACTGCTATACTTCGGGACACGTTTTTCGTCCCGAAGAAGCCTGTTTGCTATACTTAGGCTCGTTCTTTGGAGCCGAAGACAACGTAGCTTCTGACGGCTTCGGCTTCAAAATACAAGCCGAAGCATATTACATCGGCAAGGCTGCTAAGGTATCGGCAGTTCCAATATCCCGCCCGTTATCGGCGTGACCTGCCTTATGATATTCTCGCTTCCATCCTTAAATACTGAGCTCAGACCCGTTATGACCAAATATTCTCCTGTGTCATGTGACACCGGGCTTGCCTTTACTTTCACTCCGACGTTATCCACTAACAGGCTTTCTAATAGGGTCTTGGTGCCGTCTTTTAGTCCACTTCCATCGTCAATATAGAAGTAAGTGTTGGTCACATCTTCTCTTTGGGTGACCTTGCCCCACACTCTGACAAGAAGACCTATATTATTTGGGCCAAGTCCGCCGAATACTCCTGCCTGGCCAGCCTTGCTCACCGAGTCATAGCTCCAATCGACTCCGCCCAAAGACATATTGGCCAAAGCATAGGGAGAAACAGAGCCTGTTCCGCTCCCTTGAGCCCATGTGGCTGATAGATATTTCTCACCCGTCGCGGCGTCAGTCTCCGCCGTTCCCCTAGCCCAGGCGGTCTGGCCGAGAGTAAGGCCGTGAGCGGCCTTATCCACCCTTATTCCAATAGGCTTGTCTGAACACTGTACGTAGAAGGAGTCGGCGAAGAACGCGCTCACTATCCCGGCTGTTAGAGTAACGGGGACGCTATTGGCCAGTATCTTAGCTCCGGCTGGGTCAACATAAGTCGGGGTTCCGCTTATGTCGGCTTTGACCGAGTAGTTTGGAACCTCATCATAGGCGAAGGCCGAGTAGTATTGCATTGTTCCATTAGTGAGGCTGATATGCGTCGTGTTCGTCCCTGTTCCCGTGTAGGCCACAGTCCCATCCGTGGCGTTAGCAGGGTAGCTTTCTGTCTTGGCGAGTATCTTCACTCCGGCCAGATCGGTGTCGGTGGGTTTTGTCCATGAGAGATAGTTCTTCTGGTCTCCTATTATTATATTGAAGTTCGTAACCGAAGCGGGCGCTATAACATCAGCGGGGACAGCGCTTCTGTCCACCTTTGTGGAGTAGTTCGGAACGGAGTCATGTGCGAAGGCGGAGTAGTAATAGGTGGTTCCATTAGTAAGAGAGATATGAGCGTAGCTATCATTCATTCCCGGAGTTCCCAACTTATCAACCAGCAAAGCCCCGTCAGTTGCGCTGGTAGGAAACCATGTGGTCTTGTAGCGGATCATGGTTTTGATGAAGTCGGAGTCCGTTGGGTTGGTCCAGTTAAGAGTTACCCTTCTGTCGCCGCTGGTGGCGGTGAAGGCGCTCACCGGGCCGGGAGCCACAGTGTCCTGAGATTCGACGATGATGATATTATCGAAATACATATAATGGCCTGCCGCATTAATGTTATCCGTATGTTGGATGCTAATTTTACCGACTGTGTTGCCTGCGCCTGTTGAAGCATGGCTAAGTGTGCCGAGAGATGTTCCATTGAAAAAGAACTCGTCGATATTGGTGGTGGTGTTTATCCTGACTTCCAAATCGTCCCAGATCCCACCGCCGGTCAGTGTCACAGGGTTAAGCAGCAGATCATTGGATCCTCCAATGCGCGGCCTTGCTGACATCCCGCCGCCGTACCAACGCGCCAGATTATTGTCTGAAGGATCATTAATATATAAACTCCACATAGTTTGGCTTCCTACGCCGCCCTTGATCTGAGCTTTTACTATGATGATCCCATTGGTGCCGGAGCATGACGTGGTTCGCAAGGTATCGCAGGCGCCCGATCCTCCATTTATCCTCAGCGTCTGGCTTGCGACCTGCATCGAAGTGCAAGTAGGACTCCAGGGGGCGGGAAGATTACCGTCTGAGTAAGTGAATGTTTCAGAGAAGCAATCTCCGGCTATAGTCAATGCCATCGCGTTTACTTTGGTCGCATAATTAGGTCCTGCATCATGCGCAAATGCGCTGTAGTAGTAAGTCACTCCATTTGACAGTCCGGTGTGAATATAGGAATCATTTGCGCTTGGAGTTCCGGCCTTATCAACCACCAGGACACCGTCTGAGACGCCTGTCGGGTAGCCTGTGGTCTTAAAGCGAATCATGGTTTTGGTGAAGTCGGAGTCCGCCGGGTTTGTCCAGGACAGGTTCACAAGACCGGAGCCACCCAGGGCGCTGAAATTGGTTGCCGAGCCAGGCGGCGTGCTGTCCGGCAAAGGTGTGGCATTCGCGTCAACTTTGGTCGAATAATTCAACGCGCCGTCGTGGGCAAAAACGCTGTAATAGTAAGTCACGCCGGTGGTAAGCCCCGTGTGGACGTAAGAGTCGTTTGCTCCAGGCGTTCCTACTTTATCGGCCAACAGTGTTCCATCGGTTTCGTTTGTCGGATAGCCGGTTGTTTTATACCGGATCATCGCCGCAGTGAAATCGGTGTCTGCCGGGTTTGTCCATGACACAGTTATCTGCAGTTGGCCGGGGGCTGCCGTCAAGTTGGTGACCGGTCCGGGAGGTGTCGAGTCATCCGACACCCCAACGCCAATAGATCGGATGTAAATCTTCCCGGCGTAGTCCCATACCGCGTAAATTCCGCTTATGGGGGCAACCGCTATCTGTGGGTTCCATCGCATATACTGGGTGACGGCGGGAGCGTAAACGGCAGGCGTCTGGTACTGGTCGCCATTGACTATGGTGATCTTACCCTCGCCCGCCGGGTCGGCCCGCCATGATATATATACCTTCCCAGTCCGATCAACCTCCGTCACTGGGTATACTTGGATATTGTCCCAGGATATGGTACTCTCAAGCCCCACAATCGGTTCTTTGCCCTGAGCGACACGAGCCGAGCTGTTGTAGAATATATGGCCGAGCCATACTCCTGTGCCATGGTCCAAATTGAACCCACCCGCCGTGTGGATGACATTATTTAAGTCGATACACTCGCCGTTCTCTTCACCCGGCCTGTGCTCGATGCCGGCTGTAAGCGAGCTTAGACCGCCTACGGTATTAAGGTTCAAGTCGTACTGCTGGTATTGAACACCCGCGGTGCCGTATCGCCCTGCTACGAATAACCGCCCATCCGTAGCGACGAGCACATGCGGCACCCAAAGCCTTGAGTACGCCGTCCTATCAACCACGGGGGTGGTCGAAAGGTTTGTGACTCTGACAATAGTTCCTTCAGTGCCATCAAGCATCTCGCCCGGCACTCCGAAAGTCGAGACGAAGGCGTATGACCCGTAAAGCGCCAGTCGGGGGTAATTAGCCCGCCCATCGAGCTGTTGGATGTCGTTGTCAATTACCTTGACGGGTGTCTTCCAACTTCCGCCGATCCTGTTGCTGTACCAATTCTTATGGCACTCTCCAGCCCAGCCCCTCTGGAAAGCGACGTGCGGGACGTTGGCTGAATCGCACTTTACACTTGGGCAAACGTAATCCCCCGGTCCTTCAGGAGAGGGTATCTGCTCCGCCGGCCCGAAGACCATGCTGGAGTTGCCTTGCTTGTAATAAATACCGCCATTTGCCATATACACAACGTGGATATTGCCTTGTGAGTCAACAGCGACTCCAGGCGTTGCGCCGTCGCCAAGCATTTGCTGCGCGCCCAATGTATTCCAGTTGACCGGCTGAACGCTTGTCGTCGGAATGTCCACATAATTCAAGCTCCAGCCCCCGGATACCGCTACTACCCGGAGAATCTGCTGTCCCGCGCTGAGATTGACATTTGAGACAATCACATTTGCCCACGTCTGAGAACCTCCGGTGGCGTTAATGCCGCGAGTTCCCGTTATGTCGGCTCCGTTCATTTCGACTCTGAAGCTTCCTCCGGCGCCGGTCGCGGCCACTCTCATCTTGATGTCATAACCGCCCGTGCTGGCGACATTTACCGTATAAGCCAACCATTCACCGGTCTGCAAGCTGTTTATGTCGTATCCGCCTCCGGTGTCCGAACATGCTTCGATGTCTACGTCATTCGTCCGATAAACTCCGCCGGAGTTGCCTGCGGTTGTGTCGTGGTAAGCGATACCTTCGCCGCCGTTATCATAGTTCTCAGCCTGTACGACGCCGGGAATAGCGATTACTCCCGCATAAGGCGTCTGTCCCGAAGGCGTTTGGAACGCGTCTCCCCAGTTGTCGGGGACCTTTGTGCAGAATGACGAGCCGGTGGACGGGTCGTGCCAGCCATAGAACGTGGACTGCGCCGGGTTACCGGCGTAGTTGGTCGCGTCAGGATTATCATTATCGCGGAAAATGAAGTCAACTCCAAATGTCCCACTGGTCGGCATATCCGGGTCCAGCGCGCTCTTTAGTATTCTCACTTCAGCCTGCCAGCCGGTTCCAGTGGATATGGCGGCGGCGGTGACTCCGGCAAGTATCTGAGTGGCGTATGGGGCTGTTGTCATATAAACATTGACACGTCCGGCGGCGTCTACAACAAGCTGAAGGTCGCTGCTGGAGTTGTCTATTCCGACTGCGCCATGATCATGGCTCGGATCAATATAAATCTCCACGCAGTCATTTGCCCAGTTCGTTCCGGTCGGATTGGCTGTTCGAACATCGCTGTCGTCTACATTCACCAGGAAGTATTGGTACATGGAATCGTGGCGGCTGTAGACTTTGGCCGTGTGGTCCGCCGCGCTTGTCGGAAGAACTAAGCCGGTGTTATATCCTCCGTAGTGCAGGCTGCCTCCGTCAAATCCCACAAGCGCGTAATCGCCGGAGCCGTTATCACCGCCTTTTATTGGAGTTGTAAACTCGGATAAGTTCCAGTCGCCGGAATTGCCGTCAA
>JAUSEB010000122.1 GCA_030650495.1 Armatimonadota bacterium
CCCGATGTCGCGGATCTCGCCGGTGACATAGACATTGCCCGCTCCATCGGCGGCAATTCCGCTTCCTGTGTCATTTTTACCCGCCAAACCATTGATAGTCATGCTGGATTTCAGCACCAATGAAGAACTGTATTTCGCGGCCCAGAGATCTCGCCCGCCGCCGGTGCCTGAGATTCCTCCGGTGATATAGATATTCCCGCCTGGACCAGCCGCAATCTTCCCTGGCATGTCATATCCGTTGGCCGGACCAATGACAGTGTTGCTGGAAAGCAATGCGAGTGACGGATTGAATTTGCCGATCCAGATATCAGTGCTTGGTCCAGGCGCGGGAACGTAGCCAGCCACATACAAAAAGCCGTTATTGGCGACCACGCTCTGGCCGCAGCTTCCGTTGCTATTGATGGTTGTGCTGGATTGTAAAACGAGGGCGGAGGTGTACTTGGCGACAAGAAGGTTGTATGGGTAGGTGTTGCATCCCGTGATATAGACGTTCCCGCTATCATCAATAGCAATACCATATCCCCAGTCTTCCGGACCAGAATCCAGAGTTGCTTCAGATTGGAGGGAAAGAGAAGATGAGTATTTTCCAACCCAGATATTGTAGCCGCCAGAAGTTTCCTGAACGGTTCCAACAACGTAGATATTACCCGCTGCATCAACTGCGACACCTCTTCCTTCGTCATAGCTCTGTGCGGCGGATCCGTTGAAAGTCACGCTAGATATCGGAACTAAAGATGGATCATATTTGGCGATCCAAATGTTATTGTCGCCAACATCTTCCTGAGCCATGCCGACCAGGTACACATTGCCGCTGGCATCAGTGGCGATGCCCCCGCTGAATACGTCGTAAAACTCCCCGCCGGGCGCTTTCGTCGTGCGGCTGGATTGGAGCACCATCGAGGAGTCATATTTAGCGATCCAGACTTCAGGGTCTGAATACTTTAAAAAAACTTGACCAGTGACATAAACGTTGCCGCTAGGATCGGTGGCAACATCCGAGCCGAAGCTGTCCCCGCGCCGCACAAAGTGGTTTAAAGAAATACTTCGGTCTAGAACGAGAGAGGAGTTGTACTTCGCAATCCACATATCCGTCAGATTGGGCGTGCCGACATCGATCGAACCAGTGGCGTAGACATCACCGCTCCCATCAATAGCGATTCCATAGCCAAAATCATTACCACCGATGCCTCCGTCAACTGTCGCAGCAAACAACTGCGTCAGTGAGGAGTCGTATTTGGCAATCCAGATATTGGTTCCCTGGGAAGTAACGGATAACGCACCGATCACATAAATATTCCCAGCCCCGTCAGTCTTTATATCGTAGCCGCGATCAAAGCTATTGGCGGAGCCGTCTACGGTGATGCTTCCTACAAGCGCAAGTCCGGAAGTAAGCTTCCCGATCCAGATATCGCTGCC
>JAUSEB010000126.1 GCA_030650495.1 Armatimonadota bacterium
AGAAATGGCCTAACTCCTAATAAATTCACAAGCTCTCAGAATGACAGTTTCAAAGAACCTCGCAAGGGATAGGTTTGTCCCTTATCAAACAAGCATCAACCAAATGAGAACTTAACCCTCGCAAGTCTCGAATTGCGCAACCAATGCGTGCGTGATAATATGACATAAGGGGAGCAGTCGGTGGTTGGGGGAAATATTGTATGGAGATTCCACCTTCGGTAATGGCGCAATGAAACTTATCATTTTCCCCGTTTTAATGGCTATTCTCGTCAGCTTCTTCCGCACTGCGGCGGGCGGTAGCCTGGATACCAGGCTCGCGCCGATTGTCAGGCCGTACCTCTTTAACATCGCCGGTTGGGAGATGAGAACGGTCCCCTATGAAATTAAGAACTCCTTTTTCTCCCGTCAGGCGGGAGATGGTACCGCCGCCGTCAGGGAATATTTCGCTCTCACTCAGCGAATAGCCGGTTTGAAATCTCAGATAGAACGCAACAGTACCCCCGCGATCGAGTCCGAGTTGGCAGTCGTCAAAACGCGCCGCAGCGCGCTGGAGGCTACCGTTGAACTGACGCTCGAAAAACAGATAGCGGCGATCCTGACCGAGGAAGGCATCTATAATCCGCTGAATGAGCTGAAGTTCAGTTTTCCGCCGGTGAATTTCAAGCTGGAGACGCCACCGCATATCCTGGTTATCTCACCGAGGGACCGGATAGAGTCGCTGCGGGGTGTCACGTTGCGCCAGCAGCTTTCCGTCCCGGAGATGGAAAGCATCGAGGCACGCGCTGATACGCTGGGCGTGTCTTCGCTGGTGGTCAAGATCGGCGGTTTGGGGGCGACCTTTCCCACTTTCGTGGCGGATAATTCCGATTTACGCTACACGATAGATACAATCATCGAGGAGTGGCTGCACCAGTACCTGACTTTTCAGCCGCTGGGCTTCCGCTATCTGTTGCATTTGTCTGGCATATCCCGTGACTATGATGTGGCTATGCTTGACGAGACCGTAGCCAATATGATCAGTGAAGAGATCGGCTCGATTGTCTACACCAGGTATTACGGGGACAAGCCGGCGACAACCGCCAAGCCCGAGTTTGATTTCAACAAGGCGATGAGAGAAATCAGGCTACAGGTCAAC
>JAUSEB010000133.1 GCA_030650495.1 Armatimonadota bacterium
TGGCGTCGATTCCCCAGAGGTTCCTGATCAGACAGTTCGGTCCTGCCGGCAGCGGTTTCCATAAGCTGGCTTGCGGCATCGATCACAGCTCTGTTTTAGCCGGCTATCCTCCTGAAATTATTAATATCGAACAAATGTTCCCGACAGGTGAAGACGAGATCGAAGAACCCGCTGCTTTAGAGGAGTATCTGCCGGGGCTTACAGATCGACTGGCGCGGAAACTCAGAATGCATGGCCGGTTCACGAAGACCTTGGCTCTGAAGCTTCACCTTTGTGCTGATGGCCCTGCCGCATCGAGAATCGCCGTGATCGAAAAACGGCTGAAACACTCGATAGACTCGCCGATCGAGATATCAGCCGAATTCCAGCGGCTGCTATATGCGCGAATGGAATCCGGCATGAAAGTGAATGGAATCAGTTTAGTTTTGAAAGATCTCTCCTACGGGGAAAACATACAACTGAGCTTTATGAGCGACAAGGCGCTCAGGATGAGACAAGACCAGATCGTTAATGCGATCAGAGACAGGTTCGGCGAGCGCGCGATTTTCTATGGGGCCGCTTTAGCCGCAAAGAATAGCGAAGCGTCATTCCTCCGGCAGGCGCTGTGAGGTGAGTTTTGAATAAGCATCCCTCCCAGCCGGTGTCGGTGTCGCTTACCGAAAAACACCTGCCTTCCGTCTTCCAGTGGCGGGGGCGCGTATATCGAGTTGACGACGTACAGGAGAGTTGGCGCGCCATCGGCGCCTGGTGGGACGGAGAGGGCGAGACGACCTTCTTCAGAGTCAGGACCGACAAAGGCGGCATATACGAGCTTGCTTATAACCACGTGAAGTCCGCATGGACGCTGGAAGTCGTCCAGGACTGATTGGAGGAAACAAGTGATTGAACTGAGTCCAGTAAGTCAAGTGAGTCGAGCGAATCAAAGGAGATCATGGGATATCCCCAACCCATTTGCTCCTGAAGTTGAAAAGATAGTCCATAAAGTCATATGGGCCTATGTTGCGCTGGCGGTGATAATTACTGTTATTCATAACCTGATACAATAGCTCCAGATCCTGCGTTTATAACAACCTTCCAGAGCTCGATCAGCCCAAATCCGGCAGCTTGCTACAGCCTGCTTGAAGCAAGCAGGCTCGTCATTTATGGCGAGAGGAACTCATACCTCATACCTCATAACTCGGAACTAAATTATGGTCCACCTGCACGTCCATTCCAACTTTTCTTTCCTCGACGGCGCAAGTTCGGTTCAGGCTCTTGTCGACCGGGCAAAGGCCGTCGGTTGTTCCGCTCTGGCCATAACCGACCACAACGGGTTATACGGCGCCGTCAGGTTCTATGACTACGCCAGGAAATCCGGGATCAAGCCGATTGTCGGCGCGGAGATGACAGTGGAGGGCGGCTATCACCTGGTCTTGTTGGCAAAGGACCTGCGGGGCTACTCCAATCTGTGCAAGATCATCACCCGCGCGCATTTATCTCACCAAAAGGGGTTTGCGGAAGCAAGCTTCGAGGTCTTGAACCAGTATAGATCCAACTTGTTCTGTCTCTCAGGGTGCCGGCGGGGCGAAGTCTCGGCTTTGCATCTCCAGGGAAAACCCGACGCCGCTCGCGCCGCGGCTGAGCGGTACGCTGAGATATTCGGCCGCGAGAGCTTCCTTATCGAACTGCAGAACCATCTGCTTCCAGGATCGAACCTGCTCAACCAGCAGATCGCCGGCCTCGCCGGCGACCTCGGCCTGCGAACGGTTGCCACGAACAACGTTCATT
>JAUSEB010000137.1 GCA_030650495.1 Armatimonadota bacterium
AATCATACAGTGCGGATAATACGATTTTTTGGCTTGCCTGAGGCCGGGGTCGCCGAGGTCTTGTTCGCGGTTCACGTATGTATATCCCGCACAGGTGTCGGCGCAAAATGCCTGGTTGACGACTTGATATATCCCTGGGAACGAAGGATTCCCCTTTTCAAAATGGATTACCATCGTGTCATGATTCAGCCGCCCGCCGATAGTGAACGCCTCCACCTTGCCGTCTATTAAAATTGCGCCGCCGACAAGGCCGAGGGTTTCAAAGTTGTCCAGCGCCTCCATAGCCGCCACATGCTCTTCCGCGAGACTCGTGTTCTCCGGTATGAAGCAATCGCGCAAATTACACCAAGCCTGCTGCAGAGCGATGCATTGGGGAAGGAGATCGGGCATAATCCGACGGTATTCGTAGTCATACTTCGCCCGGAACTGCGCGATCTGATTTCGCTTCTTGTGATATTTCCGGCCCGCGAGAGTCATCAGGTCCGACGCGAGATAGACGTAGTCGGAGTTGTCCCTGTCGAATTTAACCTCAAATGGCGCCTCCGAATTTGTGGCCTTGAGCTTACCGACAAAGCCTTCCGGCGCGCGAAGCATAGACGGATTATGCCCTTTATCTTTCAGATATGCGAACAGGTCTAAGGTCGTTGCGACAGGGTCGGCGGGTGCAATGGGAGGAAGGAAGAACGGCTCTTTGCCGTCGGGGCCGGCAAGTACGCACAGGGCGTTGCCAAGTACCGATAGACGGAAGTTATAGCTGTGCCTCCAGACGAAAAGATTCGCGAAGCTCATCTCGGAGGATACAGGCTCCTCTCGCCGCGCGAACTCCGCGAACGTCGATTGATCTTCGAGTTCTATCTCACCCCATTCGGGGAAGGTTTTGATCATATTTTTAGCTGTCAGCTGACAGCTAAACCAACCGACAACTGTCAACCGTCAATCGACAATTCCTTCCTCATAGGCAGCGACGGCTGGGCGCCCATTCTTGTGACGGAAATTGCCGCCGCTTGAGAGGCGAACACTATCGCATCGTCCATAGACTTCCCCTCAGCCAGGGCGCACGCCAACGCTCCGGTAAATGCGTCTCCCGCCGCCGTTGTGTCCACCGGCTCGACCTTAGGAGCCGCAAATCCTTTACTGCCGGAACGATCTATGAGAAGCGCGCCCTTTGAGCCGAGAGTCAGTATGACTGCGCCGACGCCGATTTCCAACAGCTTTCTACCCAAGTCTTCGACGTCTAAATTCGCTGTCCCGGCCAGATGCGCGGCTTCTGATTCATTGGGGGTCAGGACATCGACCTTAGCCAGGGTTTCCATCGGGACATTACCAGCGGGCGCAGGATTGAGAATCACCCGAACACCAGCCTTATGCGCTATTTCCGCCGCTCTCGCAACTGTTTCAACAGGAGCTTCAAGCTGCATTACCACCGCGTCGGCGGTCCGAATCCGCTCCGCCGCCCTGTCCACGTCTTCTGGAGACAGCCTGCCGTTCGATCCCGAAGCGACCACAATGGAGTTCTCACCGTGTTTATCCACAAAGATGAGCGCCACACCTGAAGGTGCGCCGTCGTCACGAACGATGAAGCTGGTGTCGATTCCTTCTCGTTTGAAGTTCTCCACAGCCTGGTCGCCTAAGACATCCCGGCCTATTCTAGCGACGAAAGTAACATCGGCTCCAAGCCGTGACGCCGCGACGGCCTGATTCGCGCCTTTCCCTCCGGCGGCCGTGACGAATTCGCCGCCGATGACGGTTTCACCGGGAGCGGGAATTCGTTCGGTCTTCACAACCATATCCGTGTTGGAACTGCCTACAACGACGATTTTGGGCCTCTTAGCCAATGCTCAAAGCCTCCCATTCAGAAGTTAGAAATTAGAAGTTAGAAGTTAGAATATGACCCCACCCCAGCCCTCCCCTTCTAAAGGGGAGGGAGTAGTTCCCCCTCCTTACGAAGGAGGGGGTTAGGGGGAGGTTTCCCTCAACCCTCAACTCTCAACCCATCACCCAACTCATGGGGCGGGAGATGGTGTTTCGGCGGTGGTTGGCGGGGGAACGGCCGGCTTTGGCTGGGTCATCGGCAGAAGAATACGATGGTCCCACTGCATTTTGTCCTCAACATTATACGAGAACACGATTTCATAGCCCTGCGATCCGCGCTGCCTGATGAAGAAGAATACAGCCGATTCCCAATACGGCGGTGTCAACTGCCTGTCGAGCGATATTAGCCGGAGGAAGGCCTGCTGCTGAGCGCGGCTCATACGCGCCATGGAAATTCCACCCTCGCTCCAGGCGGCCTGCCGCTGTGAAGAGCTCATGCCCGCGAAAAATCGGAATTCCAGCAGATACCTAAGGATGACGCCCGCCTCCCGCGAAAGCGAGTAACGCTCCCCGGACTCAGCAAGCCCCGCAAGTTGATCATCCGTGAGGTGCGATGTTAATGCCACAAGGTCGTCAAAAGCCAGCCGTCCCTGTTTTTCCTTAAGCTCTTTCCAAGGACGGATAACGCTTTCGGGCACATCTCGCAGTTCGTCAAGGAACCAGGTGCGGTTGCGAAATCTGATGAAGTTGGAGCTCTGGAGCCAGCTATACTCGGTGTCATTGGCGATGGAATCCAGAATGTCGCGCACAGGCGTTTCCTTCCACTCGCTTGTCTTGATATTGGCTTTGCGAACGTAGCTATCGGCGACTATGTTCAAATGAGTCAACTTGGAAAACGCCTCAAGAGCCGCCGACAGTGTGGCTGTCGTCGGTAATTTGATGCTGATCTTCTTGTCGAAAGCCGGGTCCACGCTCCCCACGGTCTGAGTCTGATCGGTCAGATATTGCTTCACCAGAGTATATGACACGTCGGGGCCGCGAACCTCACCGGCTTCCCTGATCTGCTGGACGAACCAGTTATACCGCGCCGCGGGTGGCATAGCGGCCATTGCGCTCAACCTGTATTCCAGATTGGGATCGTTTCTGATCACTTCCGCAAGGCTGGGGTCCGCCTCCCTGACAGCGTCAATATCGCCGCCGCTGTCGATCCATGCATCCAGCGCCGGCTGAGCTTTCTGCCATTCCTGAATAGCTCTCTCGCTGATCGCGGTATTGATTATGCTGTCCCTGATTCTCTGGGCGCGGCGCCGCATACCTGCCTGGGGCTGCAATCTGTAGGATATTTCGTCCTTCTGAGTCATCCGCTGCCATCCCCAGTCCATCAAATAGCCGAGATGCGCCATAAGATTTACGACCGGAACTCCCCTGACAACAACCGTGATGTTTCTATCTACTATATCCGGGTGCGGCTCCAATTTAACGGCGGTGAATTCCGTCAGCTTGGCGAGCAGATCGCTCACCGGTTGATCGCGCATTGAGAGCGTTACGGAGCGTTTCAGGCGCGGGTCTTCCTCGATCATAGAACGTTTTGCGGTCGACAGAACCGGGAGCGGCGGCGGCGCGATTATTTTTGGCTTATCCGCGGACGATGCGGCAGGCGGGTCGTCTGCTAATGCCGGGATTACTCCAACAGCTAGGAAACACGCAATCGCCGGAAATGCGAGTGAAAATCGGCTATTTATGATCTTCATCATTATACCTTACCTAATGCCGCCCGAATTTATTCAGAATCGTCTCTATGGACACCGCGGCGGTCACGCCGTGTGATTTTTCTCCGATTCCTTTGCCGGTCGCTGAGTCATAAAACTCGTAGTTGCCGCCGGTGTTGGCTAGTATGTTAAGAAGTCGCTCCCGCGCTTTGAAAGCGTCCGCATGGAAACCATACCGGCGCAGGATGTCTATTATGAAATAGGCGGTCTGTGGTTGCGCGCGCGTGATCTCTTCTTGCTCGACAGCGCTCGCATTGCCTAAGACCGGAATAACGCCTAAGAAGTTCCTTCGATTCACGAGGCTCTTCTCGATCATAGCTTTCGCCCGACCCTCCGGCAGTGGAACATCCGCCCACAAAGGCATGAAATTCGCGGGAGACAGGCCCATGCGGAATGAATGATCGCCGGTCAGTACATCATAAAAAACATTATCATCAACACTGTAAAGTATTTCCACAATGCGCCGATCCAAGTCCCCGGCGCGCCTGTCCCAGGAGTAGGAATCCTCCGGCCTCCCGATAGCCTTGGCGATTTTCGCAAGCGATCTCATTTGCGCGGCCAGAAGCGCGTTGGTTTCTACTGAGTCAAAGAGTAGATTTGTGTCGGGATTAGGCGGCGCTTCGCACAATCCATTCGGGTCGGAGTCGCAGGTCGCGAGCCACCATTCCACCCATTTGCTGAGCGGAGAGTAGACTTCGTTGAGGAACTTTCTATCCCCCGACCGGCGATAGACTTCCCACGCCGCCCAAGCCGCCATGGGTTTATCCCTTGAAACGCTTTCCGAAACCCAGTCTCTGGTTATGAATTCGGGAATGGCTCCGTTCTCCCGCGCGTTCTGAGTCAGGATAAGTATTTGCTCCTGAGCCAGCTTGGAGTCGAATTCGGCAAGCGCTACGGCTATCATAGGGGATTCGGAAGCGAGAATCTTGCAGTTCTTCTTAATTGCATAACATGGACGGTTCTTACCGAACTTGCCGTCGGACGCTCCTGCGTTTTGCAGCAGTGTGAGAGCCGAACCATAATATAACCGCTGAAGAGCCGGGTCTTTAGGTGGAGAAGGCAACTTGCGAAAAGCCTTATTCCAGCGGTCACGGCCGCTCTTGTCCAGATCAGCAATCGGCTTTACGGCGCCGCTCGCTTTTTCGGCAATCTCATTCAGATGAGCGCGATCTTTGACTGAAACAGCGACTAATATCCACAGCCGCCTTGTCTGGTTGGGAAAGAGTGTAAAGCTGGACCCTGTCAGCGAATAGGAAGCCGACTTCCGTCCACTGATGTTAGCCGCTGATTGCAGCGATCGCGGATCATCGCCTAAACCAAAATCCTCGGCAAGGAAACTGGGAGCAATGAGCGTGTAAGCGGTGTAAGTCTCATTTGGATCGTTCATATCCATACGCGGCTCGGTGGTCTTCAGAACGATCATATTACTCTGGGCGTTAAACTCCCCGTCTCTGGTTGCGCCTTCCATCTCAGGTATGATTCCCCAAATACGCGGCGTTAGCGTCACTTCGCGTTTTGTTCCGTTGGTGATTTCCACGACATAAGCCAGCAGATCGGTGTCGACGAATGTTGTAAAGGAGGGTATCTCGATGTCCCGCACGCGAGTCTCGCTGCGAAAACCGTGAGGATAGCACGTGATATTGACTTTGCGCCCGATGAGTTCCTGTTTCTCGCCGTCTATAGTTTCGGAAATATCAAGCTCCGCAATAGAATTGCTGAATATGCGCGCGCCGCCGTTCCAGTCCATGACAATCGGGCCAACACCTGTTGATTTGCCGGCCATTACGCCAAATACGGAGCCGAGGTCACTGTAGCTCGACACGTTTGTGGTATAGCGGTTGTTATCCTTGAGGAACTCACAGATATCCTTCGGCGAAGGCGCAGGGTTCTGCGCGGCGGCCGGGAGCGCCGTTAGAATGATCAATGTGAGTGAAATAAGAAGCGCTGCGCGCAAAATAATAGACCCCCATGTTCACGGAGAGATAGCTCAACCATTCCGCTATCAGAATATACCATAGTATCGCGGATTTCAATAGCAGGAGATGGGGGGGAGGGAAGAAGTTAGGAGTTGGGAGTCACGAATAGAGTGAAATTACCATTCGAAGCTCTGTATATCAATATCCCGCATTTCCGGAGTATTGGCCGGCTGACGCGAGGCCGTCTTCTGCTCCCCAATTCGCTCTTGATTGACAGCAATATGTTCAGTCAACCCATTGAGGGGCGGCAGACAAGTGATTTAACCTCTTACGATCGTGAAACGGTCACCCAGAAACAAACGCCAATGGGACGAAAGATCAGATACATCGGGGTCGCAGATCCATAGTGTGCCATCGGCGCTCTTCATTATCCAAAGGAATATGGCCGCCGGAGGCTCAGGGTTTAGGCACGATATGAGGTGGGAAGCAGTGATGGAGATATTCCCATACCGCTGAGACTCGACGTGCCTTATGTACCCGTATGGATTGTAGCTTGCCCACCGCAGGTAACGCCTGGCAGCGCTGCGAAGCGCAACCATGTCGGTTCCCAGGCAGATGAACCCGCAGTCCGAAGGTGGCGCTAAGACGGACGGCCTTTGCTCGTCATGGAAGCCATGTCGTATGTCAAACGGCGCCGCTGGCAGTGTCGCAACACCCTCGCAGAGCCGATCTTCCATTGAGACCATGTCGCACGTAACTTTGAGCCTTGTGTTTCGGCATTCAGGACATTTGTAACTGCTGCGTACGCTGACGCCTAACTTGTATGCGTTGGGGTCGAGCATAGCTATGTCGAATGACTTGCCCGCCTGTTCGACTGATGCGACCTGGCCGCACTCGCCGATGACGCATTTCGCAGCGCATTGTGAGCAGGAAATCGCCAAGCTGCGTTCTACATCATATCCTCGCTGGTTGAGCATGACCACTATCTTTCCTAGATCGCCCGCTGATAATGTTTCTTCGGCGCCCTGAATCATACGCTTAATGGTCTGATGAATCTTCTCGCGATCAGTCAAAATACAACCCCCGTTTCATGTTTCGGGATTTCCATTCCGCTATGCTCCATTCAAATCCCGAATTAACAACCTCACCCTACACTCTCCCGTCAAAGGATAGGGGATTCGGCGCCTTCGGCGCCGGCTTCGGTAGCAGGCTACCGAAGCAACAAACTTGTTCCCCCTTCTAACTCCTAACTCCTCCCCAATCACGCGTATCGCGCGCGGACTTCTTTTGCGATCTTGCAGAACCTCTGAGCGAGGTCTTTGATGCTGTATTCCTCCGCGTCGATCAGATAGGTGACCAGCCTGTCGCCGAGCGGGTTCGTCCATTTTTTCGGAAGGTTCTTCGCTCCAAGAATGGCGCCGAGTATCGACCCGGCTGTTGCGGCGGTGCAGTCCGTGTCCAGGCCGCCCATAACAGTGATCGAAATGGTCTTCTCGAAGTCGTTTTGGCCGTAGAGCAGGCCCATGATCGTCAGCGCGGCGTTGTTCAGAGTGTGCGCGCCGTGCATACCTTTATATTTGTCGTTAATGCGCGCCCAGGTGATCTCCCAATCGCCGTCGGTTTCGCACCATTTGATGCTCTCCTTCACGGTTTCCGCCATTCTGGATTTGGCTGGGATTTCAGTTAGCGCGATCTTCAGAACTTGCTTCATATCGTCCACTACAAATGCGGCGGCTATTGCGGCGGAGAAGTACATCTCACCGTAAGTCCCATTCTTTATATGGCTTAAAGAAGCGTCGCGGCAGGCGAGATCGGCGGCGACCTCAGGCAGTCCGGGCGCTACATAACCCCAGGGGTCGGAGCGAATGTCCGCGCCGATCCACTCCATAAACGGATTGTTCCTAAGCGCCGTCTTGGGCGGTTTGATCCCGTCTTTCAGATTATCCAAAGCGCGTCGTTCAGCAGTACAGGCCAAAGGCAGATACTTGAGCCAGAGCTTGCCGACGTCGTCCACTGTAAAGTCAATTCCGGCCTGCTCCAGAATCAGCAGCCCGATGACCGTGTAAACGAGATCGTCATCCTGGCCGACATGGTCCAAATTGGGTTTCAAAAACACATCCATTCGGTCGAGATAGTGCGGCGCATTTGCGCCAAGATAGTCGTCCCAGTATTCCGCAAGCGGGTATGGCTGGCCGAGCTTATCAGCCCAATCTTTGATGGCGTCTTTGGAGCGGCCTTCGACCGGAATTCCCAACACGCATCCGGCGCAGCGTCCAAGAAGCGCGCCGAGAGTTTTGTCGTAAAGCTGATCGTCCGTAAGGTTGTACTCCAGCTTGCGTGGGCCTTTTGGGCGTGCGGCAAGTATGTCATTATATGGAACCGGCTCGATATATTTGCCCGGCTTAGGCTTGAGAGCCTCCACTTCCTTGGTCCAACGCGCAAGCGAACGCTTGATATCCTTTACAACAGGTTTTACGTCGGCGCCCTGCTCTTTTCGCAATTCCAGCCACCGCTGCAAAAAATCAAGGCCGGCGTTAAGTTCGTTGAAATACCCCATCAATCCCTCCAAAAACGATAAAGCTGATCTGTATTAACGGCAATAGTATATCATAAAAGAAGCTGTCAGCTGACAGCTTCCTTATCTACATTTCTCTTGAACCAGACCCATTGTGGTTGCAACCTTTTCCTTAAAGTTTTACCGAATCAGCGCCGATAATTAATTCAGTAGGCCCGCACAAATACCAGCATCACTTATGAGGGCTTTTTGCGAATCCCTAAGGAGGAAACGGCAGATGCAAGCTGTGATTTTGGCTGGAGGCAAAGGAACGAGGTTACATCCATTAACCGCCAACATTCCCAAGCCACTGACTCCGATGTTCAACAGACCCGTTATGGAGCATACTTTGGAGCTTCTTGCGAAACACGGGATTCGTGACGTTATCGTTACTCTATCCCATCTCGCGCATGAAATCGTAGACTACTTTGGCGACGGCGAGAAGTTGGGCGTAGACATCCGTTATTCAATGGAAGAGACGCCAAAGGGAACCGCTGGAGGAGTCAAGGAACTTCAGCCGCTTTTAGACGGGACTTTTCTGGTCGTTTCAGGCGATGCCGTCACCGATTTCGATATCACCGCGGCGCTTGAATTCCACCGCCGGAAATCGGCGATAGCTACTCTGCTTCTTCACGAGGTGGATGACCCCTCCGAGTTCGGAGTTGTCTCCACATCTCCTGATGGGCAAGTTACCCGGTTTTTCGAGAAGCCCAAAGCCGAAGAGGTCTTCAGCCACACGGTAAATACCGGCATATATATTCTGGAGCCGGAGGCTTTGAGCTGTATACCCTATGATACTCCGTATGACTTCGGGCGCGAGCTGTTCCCGCACATGCTGAGGAACATGGAGCCTGTGTTCGGATGCAAACCGGATGGTTACTGGTGCGACATTGGCAATTTGGCGCAATATCGCAACGCGCATTTCGACGCTCTGATGGGGAAAGCGAAGCTGCGAATTACCGGCACGGAGATCGAAGAAGGCGTTTGGGTTGGAGATGATTGCGACGTGCATTCGACGGCCCGGCTGACAGGCCCGGTGTTCATCGGCGACGGCGCCGAGGTTCGCAGAAACGTCTCGGTCGGAGCGTTGTCGGTAGTCGGCGACAGGACCTTATTGGATGAGGCTTCCACCGTTCGGCGGAGCATAGTCGGTAACGGCGCTTTCATCGGAAGAGCTTCGCGAGTCACTGATTGTGTAATCGGAACCGGCTATCGCGTAGTTGACCATGGCGATGTCCACAATAGGGTCGTAACGGTCATCGGAGACAGAATGATCCATTCGACTTGGGACGCGGATGATGTTCCAAGCATCAGGATAAACGGTATCTCTGATGTGAACGCCTCGCCTTTGGCGGCGTAGATAGAGACTTTAAGACCGATAAATTATAAAAGCCTGGGTGATTATTTCATCCAGGCTTTTAAGTGTACAACTTTGCGTGTTGTTTGATAAGCAGGATTAGGACTCATCCAGCATTTTGTTGTAATCATCAATACTTAGTCCAACATCGCGGAGAATCTTGCGCAATAAGGGGCGGAATATGACTTGAGAGCCATGGTCTGGTATAACAATAATCCGGCCATCTTTATTTCTGAAAGTGTTGTGACTACCAACACACCTCACCCACTGAAAACCGAGTTGCTCAACAAGCTTGCGGAGTTGCCTATACGGGACAAGGCGAAGCTTGCTCACGCGGCTACCTCTAGATGCAGAGTTCCGACGAACTGTGGCGTGGGATCGTTTGTTTCCACACTCAGTAAATAAGCGGTAATTGCTTCTCGCACATTGGCTTCCAACGCTTGAATATCCGGGGCTTGCGTATAACACCCGGGTAGTTCAACGACCTCGCCTACGAGCCAACCGCTTTCAGGATCACGCTCTATAACAACAGTATATGATCGAGTCATAATAATCTCCTCATGATGCAGCGATATTATACCATAGCAGGAGAGTCGAAAGAATAGTCTGTGGAGTTCTGTGCCAACCCATCACCCAATACCCAACACCCTTATTAAAACCGCAGCCCTAGTTTCGCCTCGGCCTGGTATTCGGGTCTTTCGTTAAGGAGCATTTGGTCCTGCTCAGCTTTCGTCATGGAGCCGGTCAGCATCAGATTGAAGTCTGAGCCGATGTTATGGGAGTAGCCGAGCGAGAAGGTCTCGGTGCGAAAATCGGAGCCTGTGTATGCCTCAGCCAGTTTGTATCCCCCAGTTATCCTGCCGTTGCCGAACAGCCTGAAGCCCAGGCCAAGCTGAGTTTCAGAGGATAATGAGCCAAGGGAATAATCGGTTTTCGTGGAATACCCACCGGTTAGGCTGACAGTGCCCACTATTGTTTCCACGCCCAATGTCGTGCTGTCCATTGCCTTAGGTTGTCCGGTCGCGGCGTCTTCCGGGTTTCGCTGATAACTTCCCAATATCTTCAGCTTGCCGGTTGCGTTCAACGCCAGGTCCAGACCCATCGTGTCTACTGAAGCGGTCGGGTCGGCCATCTCCCGGTCCTTATATACGCCCGACAGACTGACCAGCTTGGACGGCATGACTGTGGCTCTTACGTCGGTGATAGTCGAAACGTTGTCTCCCAATTCCTGCAACTTCACGCCGCCCGCGACGGTGAACCACGATCCGGGTCTTATGTCCACCCTTGCCTCTTTGGTCACATCATCGATTGTGGAAGTCTGCTTCTCGGTGACACCCGCGGATACGGTTATTGCTTCAGTAGGCTTGGCTTCGACCCTGAGTCCGCGAAGGCTCTCATCGCCAAGAATGGAAGATTCCTGCTCCCGGACTTGCGCCTTGACTGTCATGTATGAATTTGGACTAGCCTCTATCCGAACCCCCGTGTTTGTCTGCTCGCCGGCCAAAGTCGATGAAGCCGCGTTGAAATCCGCGTCCACTTTCATCGTTGCGCTTGGGTTTGCGCTAACGGCGAATTTGGTCGCGCTCGCGTCCCCGAGACTCTCCGAACTGCTTTCCGTATGGCTTCCCTTAACGTCCAGCTTTCCGGCGGATTGATATTGGAAATCCACGGTCGTATCTTCTTTGCCGGACTGCGGCGTGGAACCCTGCAGGCTGGAAGTCGTCACGGACGCGACCGCGGCCTTGGTCGAACTGATAACATGTTTGGCTTCGATCCGGGTCGCGTTCAATGTCTGATCGGAGCCGCTTGCGGCTTCCGTCTCATTTACCTTATGAGACGCCGTTACGCTGGAGCCGGGCGCGTAGTTATAAGCCACCTTCTGCTCCATGGCGGTGGCGCTTCCGCCTTTGTCCTGGCCCGCGATGTCGAGCTCTCGCGTATAGGAGTTGGAAAACAACATCCGGTCGGACGCCGCGTAAGCGGCGGCTACGTTAATCACTTCCGAACCGGTTTTCAGACCGTACTCTTTATTGCCGGCAAAACCTTCACCGGAACGCTGATAGGAGGTTGCAACCTGCGCGCGGCCCGAATTGTGGGAGCCGCTCAGCTTTAGCCCCGATCTATCCCAAAGCCCGTCACCGGCTTCGGCGGCATTTTGCTTGTCGCTGACCAGGAACATCGACGAAATCTTCGTTCCCGCTCCCCAATTCCGGTCTCCGCTGAGGCCGAATACGGTCATTGCGGTGTTAGGCTGGTTGGGATTAGATTCTTTATATAAACCGGTAAAACGCAGCGAGGACGAGCTTTTGCTCATCAGATTGAGTTCGATTGGTAGGCTAATACCGGCGGCGTTGCGGACAGCTTTGCCAATTTGGCAGCGGTATTGGACTCGCGCCATGGAGCCGGTACGCAGAGGTTTTACAAACGCGACCATCCCGGTCGCATAGTCTACGGAATAATCCGCGCCCCGCTGGGCAATGATTCCATCGATGACTATGGCTTCCGATTCGGTCTCGATTTGCTTCCATGTGAGAAGATAAGGCCCCTTGATATTTTTACCAATCAGTAAATCGCTGATGGATTCGGAACTGGTTTGAAGCTGAGGCGCGTTAGTGGACGCGCCCAACACAGGGGTAGCGGAGCCGAAATCCTGCGCAAAGGCCGGGTACATTGCAAAAGTAACCGCCATCAAGCAGACGAGCGACAGAAACAGAGTCCAGACGGCAAACGCCGCCTTATGCGAAAACCGACTCCCTTTCACCGTTCCTCAATCTCCTTGCGCGCCGTGACACCTCGAAACAAGCTTACATTCTAGTTAGACGACAGCGACCAAAGAATGTTTCCAGGCGATTGCGAGCAAACGCGCACCATAACGTTTATACCACTTTTGAGCCTTTTTCGTCAATTCTGGAGAGAGTTGAGAGTTTCAGATGCTTCGGCTTGTAGTTTTAAGCCTAAGCCGACAGTTGTAATGCCGTCTTCGGCTTCGAAGAACAAGCCTAAGCATAGAACTAACTCATCACTCGTCGCTGGCTTCCCTTTTCCTTAACTCTCAACCCATTTGACACGCTCCCTCTCCCTCCGGTATGATTTACGACGAAGGCAATGGCGAATATCTTAATCACAAACGACGACGGCGTATACTCCGACGGCTTACTGGCGCTGTATGATGCGCTTGCAGAATTAGGCGATGTTATTGTAGTTGCCCCTGACCGCCCCCGCAGCGCGTCAGGCCACTCGATCACACTCCACAAACCGCTCCGTATGGATAAAGTCAGGCTTGCGAACGGTGAAACAGCGTACGCGACAAACGGAACTCCGTCCGACTGTGTTTCGCTCGCGGCGTTGGATCTGGCCAAAGACAAACTCGATTTGGTTGTTTCCGGCATCAATCGCGGCCCAAATCTTGGTTATGATCTGACCTATTCGGGAACCGTTTCCGCCGCTATGGAGGCAGCAGTCTATGATATCAACTCTTTCGCCATATCTGTAACCTCTTATGATGAAGACCTCGACTACAGCCTCGCGGCCAGGTTCTCAAAGTATCTTGCCGAAATCCTGCTGCGAAATGAGCTTCCGCGAAGCGTCCTGTTGAATGTCAACGTGCCCGATGTTCCTATTGATAAACTAGCCGGCATAGAAGTCACACGCCAGGGCAAACGGCATTACGATGGCCGCGTGGAAAAACGGACCGATCCGATGGGCCGCACGTACTACTGGCTCGGCGGCGATTTGCCCGTTGACGTTCTCGCTGACGGCACGGATGTCAAAGCAATCGCGGAAGATAAAATATCTATCACCCCCGTCCACCTCGACTTAACAGCCGACTCCATGCTCCAACCGCTGAAAGATTGGGACATCACCAGCTTCTCACCGTTTAGCGAATGATAGTTCATAGCGGAACACAGATGGCTCGCTCGCTGTGCGCGGGTCTCCTGACCCCGCACCGGCTGACCGCAGGTCTCAAACGGTCTTTTAACGGCGGGGTCAGGAGACCCGCGCCGAGCAGAGCTATCAGCTGTCAGCTGACAGCTGACAGCTTCCCTCAACTCCTCTCCAGCTTCCAGGTATTTTTACCGAAAATTGATATGTAGGACTGCAAGTCCCCGCGAAGTCGCGCGTTTTATCCCTGGAGGCAATGAATGGGTTGGTTCAGCAATACATTTGAGTTTCTGTGCAAGGGCGGGCCGGTTATGGTTCCGCTGATGGCGTGCTCCATAGCGTCCATCGCAATTATGATCGAGCGAATCGTTACGCTGCGCCAGGCGTCGATAGACAGCGACGGCCTGATGCGGCGATTAGATGACTTCCTCAAGCAGGGCAATGTCAAACAAGCCTTGAGACAATGTGAGTCCACGGCAGGTTATGTGGGCAATGTACTCGCCGCCGCGCTGAGAGCGCGTTCGTTTGACCCATCTACGATGGAGCGGGCGATGCAGGAAGAAGCCGCGAAGCAAACGCCGGAGCTTCACCGGCGCCTGAGCGTGCTAGACACTATCATCACTATTGCTCCCTTGCTCGGCCTTTTAGGAACAGTTACGGGAATGATCAAATCGTTTCATGTCATTTCGACCAAACATGGTATGAGCGCGCCGACCGCCATAACCGGCGGCGTGGCCGAGGCTCTGATTGCTACGGCGACGGGTCTTGCGATAGCTATCGGAACCCTTATCGGCTACAACTATCTGAACGAGCGCGTGAGCCAACTGGTGAGCGACGCTGAGTCCAGAGCCAATCATCTTATCAACCTGATCGGCGATGTAGAGGAGCATGGGAATGAAATTACGGTCCTTTCAGCCTAAGAAGGCTCGCATAGAAATCATCCCTATGATCGACACCATCTTTTTCCTGTTGGTGTTCTTCATGATCGCCTCTCTTGCCATGACGACGATGAAGGGCATGCCCGTCAATTTGCCCAAATCCGCCAGCGCCAATGACCGGCCTATGGTCAAAGTAGTGCTTACTCTCACGCCAACCAACAATTACTACATCGACAAGAAACTGGTCGGTTTCGATGAGATTTACCCTGAGCTGAAAGCGCGTTTGGAGGAAAACCCAAGGCTGGTGGTCGTCATCAACTGCGATAAAGAGCAGAAATGGGAGCGCGGCATCCAATTAGCTGACGAAGCCAAACGCGCCGGGGCCGAGCTTCTTACGATTGCCACGGAGCCGAAAACACGGCGGAGCTGACCCTGATTTGAAGCGCTCAGGCATGACAGGGGTCTAAGTAACTGAAAGAAGTAATAAACGAGCAAGGCCATAAATGTCCAACAGACTTTTGACATACGCGATAGTAATATCCATAGCCATCCACGTCGTGATCCTTGGCGTTATCGGCAAGACGTCCGCCGCCAAGCCGATCGACTTGGAATCGCTTAAACTTGTCAAGGTCGATCTGGTAAAAACGCCGGATGATATTAAGTTGGCAAGCGCTCAACAGCCCAAGCCGGAACCTCAAGACAGCGCGGAACCGGCGCCTTATGTGCCTCCCATAAAGCAAATGAAAGCCGCGCCGCCGCCCAGCCCCAAGGCTGTTGCGCGTGTGGCCAAGGCTATGATTAAACCCGGTCCGCTGAATCCAGCTAATAGGACTGTTTCACACAGCCCGCCGGGCAATCCTGGTGGAGCTTTGAATTTGGGATCGACAAGCTCACACGGCGAAAACTTAGGTTCATCAAGCGGGACAAGCGAAGTGGGGTATGTTCCCAATAACAGCGGCGGCAGTGGCGTCGGATCTGGAACCGGCGCGGGAGTTGGAACCCCTGACCCACCCAAAAACGCTGACGACGGTCCCGGACTCACCCCGGCTCCCGCCCCTCCACCACCTCCGCGTATGGTGGAAATGACGGTGTGCGCCGTCTCAGGGCTGAAGCCCGGCAAATCCTGCGAAAAGAAGACCTCCAAGAATTTCCGCGAAGATGATACGCCGTCAAGAATTTGCGACGTGTGCAAGGAACCCGACTTCGTCAG
>JAUSEB010000143.1 GCA_030650495.1 Armatimonadota bacterium
GTTCTTGGGAGTGTTCAAAAACACCGATTCCTTTGTAGCTCGGGGCCTTGTGCCCCGTCTGCTGAGCGTAGATTCACTGCCGCCGACCGGCCACAAGGGCCGGGGCTACGGTTTTTGAACACTCCCTCTTTGAAGCCGAAGCCGGTTTAATGTTGAATGTTTAATGTTGAAGGAGAGCATGTCGGCAGCAATACCTTAAACCTTCAACCTTCAACTCTCCCTCGATTCCCTTTCCCATCTGTGTTTATCTGCGCTTATCGGCGTTAATTTGCGTTCTTCCCTTAACCAAGCCTTTCGTGGAAAAATTGTCCCCAATATCCCCCTATACTGTCTCTACTCCCAGCGCAAATTCGAGTTGGGCCAAAGCCTGTTCGCCGAACATGCCCATCTGTTCTATATGTTCCCGCATAGCGGTTTCTGACGAGAATAAGGCTTGATTTGCCTGATCCAGAGCTTCCTCGATGGCCTCGAGAGCTTGTTCCCCATGGAGAATAACACGTTCCTCATCGGTGGAGTCGAGTGTCTCTTCAAGGAACGCTCTTGCTTGTTCACCGCAGCGCAAGGATTCATGTATTTGGGACTGCATTTCATCGGCTTCCGCGGCTTCGAGAGCTTGTTCGGTGTGAGCCACCATTCTTTGTGCATTGGATTGAGCTTCTTGCAGCGGATCATCTTGCATGGCCATAGCCATTTCCTCCTACCAACCGCGGTTACATGCGGCGATCTGTGGTCATGGTCGGGGCGTTTGGCTTGTTTTTACCCCGGATTCCCCGCCGGATAAACCTCTGCCGTTCGTTTGGAATGGGCATTTGGTCGGGTACGATTGCTGTGGAGGACTTAATGGACACTCGAATATTAGTGGCTTCCAGCAGCATAATAGCGTATAGCGCGCTGGTGTGGTGGTATTTCTTTGGACCGCGCCGGCGGGCATTGGCAGCGGCAGGGGAAGGCATGCAAGAGCTGTCCGTGACGGTAAAGGGCGGTTATTCTCCCAGTCTTCTCGTTCTACGAAAGGGTGTTCCGGCCAGAATAAACTTCACGAGGAACGAGACTTCCGACTGCTCCGAGTTTGTCGTCATTCCCGATTTCAATGTCAGCAGAAAGCTTCCCGCATTTGAGGCCACTCCCGTCGAATTTATGCCTGACCGCGCCGGCGAATTCCGATTTACATGCGGTATGGGGATGTACCAGGGCACGTTGATTGTCGAGGATGAGCAAGTAGGGGTAAACAACTATGAGCATAGCCACCACTAACGCGCCGGGGGCAAGGACCGAGCGCGTGTATATACCGCTGAAGGGTATCAGATACGGCACGTTTGCGCTGAAAGTGGAAGAGTCTCTGCGTCTCACCAAAGGAGTCTACTCCGCCAGTGTGAATCCCGCCCTCGAGCGAGTGGAAGTGGAATACCAGCCTGACTATATAGGGATTCAGGAGATAACAGACATTATCCGCCGAAACAGTGGTTATGTGCCTGAGGGCGAGGCGCGGGAAGAGGAGCAGGAAGCGCGCCTGGAAGAGGACCGGCGCGATAAGGAACGCCGCCAACTCAGCAAGAAGATCATGGTTTGCGCCGTGCTGTCGATCCCAATCATAATCGGGAGTTTCCCTGATGTATTCCCTTGGGCGGGTCCATTGGCGAACCGATATGTCTTGTTCGTTCTCACGGCGCCGATAGTAATCTGGGCCGGCTGGCAGTTTCACGTAACCGGCTGGGCCGCGCTGCGAAACAGAACCTCCGATATGAACACACTCATATCCCTTGGCACACTTGCGGCTTATATATACAGCGCGGCGGCTACTTTCTTTTCTCGATTGTTCGTCCGCGCGGGTGTTGAACCGGCGGCGTATTATGAGGGAGCGGCGATCATCACGACTTTGATTCTGCTTGGACGCCTGCTGGAGTTGATAGCAAAAGGCAATACGTCCGCCGCAATTCGCAAGTTGATCGGGCTGCGCCCAAGAACGGCAAGGGTCATACGCGATGAGCGGGAAATCGAAATACCGCTTGAAGATGTCGTTGTTGGAGATAAGATCGTTGTTCGGCCAGGTGAAAAGATACCAGTAGATGGGATCGTCCGAGAAGGCTCTTCGACCGTGGACCAATCCATGGTCACGGGTGAAAGCGCGCCGGTTCGGAAATCCTCCGGTGACGAGGTCATCGGCGCGACAGTCAACAAAACAGGCAGCTTTGTCTTTGAGGCGACGAGGGTAGGGGCGGATACAGCGCTTTCCCAGATAATCCGCCTTGTAGAGCAAGCCCAGGGATCGAAGGCTCCGATTCAGAGGCTGGTTGACCGCGTAACAAGTAGATTTGTGCCCGCCGTGATCTGGATTGCGGGCGTGACGTTCATTGTCTGGTACTTCTACGGCCCATATCCCGCCCTCACAATAGCCGTTCTGAACGCGGTCGCGGTATTGATTATCGCGTGTCCTTGCGCCCTCGGTCTTGCCACCCCAACTTCAATTATGATCGCAACAGGCAAAGGGGCCGAGAACGGAATACTTATACGCGATAGCGAAGCCCTGGAGATGGCTGAAAAAATCACGACTATCGTTCTCGATAAAACAGGCACGTTGACGATTGGCGAGCCAAAGGTTACCGACATCTTCAGTGTCGAAACAGGCCGGGAGGACGAACTACTCAGGTTGGTTGCGTCCGTCGAATCGAAAAGCGAGCACCCGCTTGGTGAGGCAATCGCAAGAGCGGCAAATGAAAAGGGTCTGCAATTAGGGACGGTCAACGAATTCCAGGCTATTCCGGGCCGTGGAGCTATTGCGGACGTGGATGGCCGCGTGGTCTTGGCAGGGAACATGCGACTGATGGAGGAACAGGGGATTGCAGCGGAAGCTCTCAGCAAAGTAGTGTCCGATTTCTCAGCGGAAGGAAAAACATCAATTCTCGCGGCAGTCGATGGACGCGTTATGGGAGTGATTGCTATTGCCGACACGCTGAAACCAAATGCGATCCAGGCTGTCAGAGAACTGCACAGGTTGGGGATGAACGTGGTTATGCTGACTGGGGACAATCAAAGGGTGGCGGAGGCAATTGCCCGGCAGGTAAGAATAGAACGGGTATTGGCGGAAGTTCTTCCCCAGGATAAAGCCAGCGAAATTCTGCGCCTGCAAGAGAGGGGCGAGAGAGTCGCGATGGTCGGAGATGGTATCAATGACGCTCCCGCGCTCGCCCAGGCGGACGTTGGAATTGCAATCGGTAGCGGGACCGACATCGCAATCGAGGCCGCGGACATCACTTTAATCAGCGACGACCTGACAGGTGTCGTGACGGCCATTTTGCTCTCGAA
The DNA here is from genome assembly GCA_030650495.1 of Armatimonadota bacterium. Classification (GTDB taxonomy): domain Bacteria; phylum Armatimonadota; class UBA5829; order UBA5829; family JAUSEB01; genus JAUSEB01. The sequence continues at coordinate 3,304 of JAUSEB010000143.1, forward strand.
AGCAACAATGAAAAACATTCGGCAGAACCTTTTCTGGGCGTACGTCTATAACACCCTCTCGATTCCAATAGCCGCCGGAGTCCTGTATCCCTTCTTAGGAATTCTCCTCAATCCCATGATCGGAGCAGCGGCCATGGCTCTGTCGTCTGTTTCAGTCGTCTTGAATGCCGCAAGGCTGAGAGGATTTCACCCCAGTTTGTAACAACCCCGTTTGGACTGTATAATTTAACTCGTTTGGCATGCAATCAATTCGATAAGAGGAGATTATCCGTGGCTTACGATTTTCATACACACACATTTCTGAGCGATGGCGAGCTATTGCCGGCTGAGCTCATCCGGCGGGCTATCGTGAACGGCTATGAGGCAATGGCGATAACCGACCACGCTTCAGCGGCGAACATGGAATGGCTGATAGATGCGATTAGGCGAGACTGCGATCTTGCCGCTGATAAATGGGGTTTCACGGTTCTTCCAGGAGTAGAGTTGACGCATTGCCCCGCCAATTCCATAGCTGATTTGGCGGCCAGAGCCAAACGCGCGGGCGCTGCAATTGTGGTTGTTCACGGTGAAACTGTCGTCGAGCCTGTGGAACCTGGGACAAATCGCGCAGCGATGGAATCGCCGGACGTAGATATATTAGCGCATCCGGGGTTCATAACGCTGGAGGAGGCGAGGATAGCGGCGAGCAGGGGAGCGTTCCTTGAGATTACTTGCAGGAAAGGCCATTCTCTGACGAATGGGCATGTCGCTAAGATCGCCGGAAAAGCCGGGGCCTCTTTGCTTGTAAACACGGACACCCACTCGCCTTCGGATCTGCTAAATGATACATTTGCGCGGACCGTGGCGCTTGGCGCCGGCCTGTCTGAAAAAGAAGTCGAGAGAACTCTACGCGTGAATCCAAAAACACTTCTGTCTCGTATTAGGCCAACCGGAGGATAATGCCTTGCATACGATCAACGTCCGCACTGGAAAGCGCGTGGATATGATTGACATTACAAATGAAACGCAGGCCGTGGTAAGAGCCGCCGGGTTTGCGGACGGCATTTGTGTTGTATTTGTCCCGCACACCACGGCGGGCGTGACTATCAACGAGAACGCCGACCCCAGTGTCGTTCGCGACATAACGACAACGCTTTCCGAACTGATCTCAGAAGACGGGAGTTACACGCATTCCGAGGGGAACTCCGACGCCCATATAAAAGCAAGCATGATAGGGTTTTCGCAGCAGATTATCGTGGAGAACGGCAAGCTGCAACTCGGCACATGGCAGGGGATATATTTCTGCGAATTCGACGGTCCAAGGAGCAGGCAAGTCTGGGTAAAGCTGCTTGGTTAACGCTTCTATTCCGACGAATCAGATGGCGACAACTGCCCCCAGTACATATCACGGACACTCTCATCGTTCAACGCCCTGACTTTGCCGTCAACAAATAACAAATTGCGATGGGTATATCTTCTCGATTTCCTGAAATGCCATGCCTCGCGGTCAACTAGAAGCATTGTTTCAGCCGGCTTGGAAATGTCGCTATATTTCAGCGCCGACATAGTATCGATCATTTGCAATCGCTTCCAGCCTATGGACTGGTTCATGACATAGCTGGTTACTCGACCTTCGCCGCGCTTTGCCGCGGGGTTTGTTACTATCTCCGTTGGATCACTTTGGCAGCGAAACGCCTGACGGTCATTCAGATATGTGGCGATCTGTGCAGGCCATGGATGTTCCCAGCCGTAATACTCTCTGGTTTGGGGTAAGTTCAGCGGAAAAACGCCATTATAATCTTCTACATACATTGCGAAGGCTTTGCTTAACGCATGCAGATTAGCAAAGCAAGTTTGTCTCCTGACGCGTTCGCGCGCCTGGTCTATGGTAGTCAAAATAAACCCACCGAGGACCACCACAATACCTACGATCAAAAATGATTCAACAAGTGTAAGCGCGCGTTCTCTTCTTGGCACATTTTATCCAATGCGGCAGCCAGACTTTTAATCACGAAAGGAAGAAACCACGAAAAGAGATGGGGAGTGGGTTGTGGCTTGTGATTAGTGGCTAGTAACACTAGCCACCAGCCACTAACCACTGATATTTTCTTTTCGTGTTTTCAGAATTTCGTGCTTTCGTGATTAGTAATTATGACTGATATAAAGCTAGTCGCCGAACAACGCTGTGCTCATATAGCGTTCTCCGGTGTCCGGCAGAATCACTACAACGAGCTTGCCGGTATTCTCTTCCCTCATCGCTACTTCAACGGCTGCCCAAACTGCGGCGCCAGAGGATATACCGGCGAGTATGCCTTCTTCTCTCGCCAACCGCTTGGCGGTCTCAATGGAATCATCGCTGGACACATGAACTATTTCATCAATAAGTTCCGTGCGAAGCACGTCTGGGATGAAACCGGCTCCTATGCCCTGGATTTTATGCGGACCTGGCTCGCCCCCGGAGAGTACAGGTGATTCCAACGGTTCCACGGCCACGATTTTAAGTGATGGTTTTCTTTTCTTTAAGACCTCGGCTACACCGGTGATAGTTCCACCCGTGCCGACTCCACAGACAAATATATCAACCTGGCCATCCGTGTCCGCCCATATTTCTTCAGCCGTGGCTTCGCGGTGTATCTTGGGATTTGCCGGGTTTTTGAACTGCTGCGGGACAAAGGAATTGGGCGTATGCGCCGCGATTTCTTCGGCCTTTCGCACGGCTCCTCGCATGCCCTCGGCGCCCGGCGTCAAGACCACTTCCGCTCCAAATGCCGCGAGCAGGCTTCGACGCTCGATGCTCATCGTTTCGGGCATGGTAAGTATCAATTTGTAGCCCAGCGCAGCCGCCACAAATGCCAGGGCAATACCGGTGTTGCCGCTGGTTGGCTCTATAATAACGCTGTCGCCATTTATCGCGCCTCTCTCGATGGCGTCGCGGATCATGCTGACCCCAATACGGTCTTTGACGCTGCCAGCGGGATTGAAAAACTCAAGCTTCGCCGCAACGGTCGCCCGGCAGCCGTCAGTAATTTTATTAAGCTTTACAAGGGGAGTATTACCGACCAGCTCCGTTATGTCGTTAGCGATTTTGGGCATATAAGCCTCCAAGCTCAAATATTCATCATATAGCTCTGCATTCCGTGAGTGGCCTGATGAGCTTCAACCAAATCCTGTATTGTGGTGGTGTCTATAACTTCTGATATTGAAGCCTTCAGCCGCTGCCATAAATCCATAAGCCCGCATGTGCCTTGCCGGTCGCATTTGTCCATATCCAGTTCATTGACGCAGCGAATCGGCACAACCGGCCCGCTTAATGTACGTAGAATGTCCCCGACCGTTATCTGAGAAGCGGCTTTTGCGAGATCATACCCGCCTCCCGCCCCGCGAATACTTCTGATGATCCCAGCGCGTCGAAGGGCAGCAAGGAGTTGTTCGAGGAACTGCTCCGGTATGCCCTGCCTTGCCGCGATCTCCTTGGCCTGAACAGGCGTGTCTCCTCGATTTATGGCGATGTCTATTATGGCCCTTATGCCATAGTCCTCTTTTGCGGTGAAGTTCAAAAAATATCTCCCGCCGTGCGGAATAACACGACTAAGTCGATAGGAATACTAATGTAATTATACTTACGCTTGCGCAGCCGCGTCAACGGGTTCGATTTTAACCGCAGATAAACGCAGATGGACACAGATAAAGGGATGAGAAAGCTATCAGCTATCAGCTGATAACTTACTTAACTCTCAACCCTCAATAGCCATACCATATTTCTCGCGAATATACGAGTCGATTCCGTTTGCCGCGATTTTGCCGGCGCCCATGGCGGTTATAACCGTGGCCGCGCCGGTGACGGCGTCGCCGCCGGCAAAAACGCCGGGCACGGAGGTTGCGCCGGTTGCCGGGTCAATCAAGATACCGCCCCATTTCGTGGTTTCGAGTCCTGGGGTGGTAATGCGAATAAGCGGGTTCGGCGCCTGGCCGATGGCTATTATGGCGGTGTCAACTTCCATCAGGAATTCAGAACCTTCGATGGGAACAGGCCGCCTTCTGCCGGATGAGTCAGGCTCGCCAAGCTCCATCCGTATGCATTCCATCGCCGTCAGCCAGCCTTGATCATTGCCGATGAAGCGGACTGGGTTTGTCAGCAAATGAAGCTCTACGCCTTCTTCTATGGTGTTTTCGATCTCCTCCGCCCTGGCGGGCATTTCAGTTCGTGACCGCCGGTAGACAATCGCTACTTCCTTGGCGCCGATACGCAACGCCGTCCTCGCGGCGTCCATAGCAACGTTACCTGCGCCGATCACTGCCGCCTTGGTGGGAATTCTCACCGGCGTAGCATACTCTGGGAAGCGATTTGCGCGCATTAAATTGACTCTCGTAAGAAACTCGTTGGCCGAAAGTACGCCATTAAGATTCTCCCCCGGTATGCTCATCATCGCGGGAGCTCCCGCCCCCGAACCTACAAATACTGCCTCGAATCCATTTTCTAAAAGCTGCTCTATGGTAATCGTCTTGCCGATCACTACGTTCGTCAGCGTCTGGACTCCAAGTGATTTGACGTAATTGATCTCCCGGTCGAGTATATCACTTGGCAGCCGGAACTCCGGGATGCCATAGCGAAGCACGCCGCCTGGTTTGTGCAGAGCCTCGAATATGGTTACGGAATAGCCCATCTTGGCCAATTCTCCGGCGACCGTCAGACCGGCGGGTCCCGATCCGACCACCGCGACCGAGTACTTAGCCAGTTCCGGGTTCTCCGGCTGATGGGTTTCAGGCTCCGAGCCGTTCGATTGAGCGGCTTCAAAGTCCGCGACGAAACGCTCCAGCCTCCCGATTGCGATAGGCTGGCCCAGCTTGTTCATCACGCAGACCTGCTCGCACTGTTCCTCCTGCGGGCAGACCCTTCCGCAGATGGCGGGTAGAGAGTTTGCGGTCTTGATAAGGCTTGCCGCATCGGCGAATTGCCCTTCGGCAACCAGCTTTATGAAGTATGGGATATCTATTGTGACGGGGCAGCCGGCAACGCAAGGCTGCTGCTTACACTGAAGGCATCGGGCTGCTTCGCACAGGGCGTCTTCTTCCGTATAGCCGAGGGCGACTTCACTGAAATTCCGAATCCGCTCTTCTGGAGCCTGGTGGGGCATCGGGGTTCTTTTCTTTATCTCTTTCTTCATCTACTTCCCTCCGCCCATTCGTTCCAATGCGATCTTTTCTTCTTCCGCGTACGCGAGCTTTCTGCTTCGGAGTTCGTCCCAATCGACTTCATGCCCGTCAAAATCCGGACCGTCTACACAGGTAAATTTTGTCGCTCCACCAACCGTAACACGGCAGCCGCCGCACATCCCGGTGCCGTCGATCATGATCGGGTCGAGACTGACAATAGTCTTTACTCCGTATGGCTTGGTCAATTGCGATATTGCCCGCATCATCGGCATCGGACCAATGGCGAAAACTATATTCACCGGCTTGTCCGAGTCGAGGATGTTTTTAAGGGCATCGGTCACAAATCCCTTGACGCCATGAGAGCCGTTGTCAGTGGTAACCAGCAGATCATTGCTTATCAGGCGCATTTCTTCTTCGAGGATCAATAGTGATTTGTCTCGCGCTCCGAGAATAGTGGTGACATGATTCCCGGCGTCTCTCAGAGCGGCGACAATCGGGCGCAGGAATGCAATTCCAACGCCGCCTCCCACGCATACCGCCCTGCCATAATTCTCGATTTCGGTAGGCGTTCCAAGTGGTCCGGCGAGATCGGGCAGGCAGTCGCCCTCCTCAACGAGTCCAAGCTCCCTGGTAGTCCGTCCTACCTCCTGAAAGATAATCGTGATCGTGCCGGCTTCTTTGTCAGTATTTGAAATAGTCAGCGGAATTCGTTCGGCGTACTCATTGGGTCTTACGACAATGAATTGCCCAGGCCGTCCCGCCGCCGCGATAAGCGGCGCCTCCACCTCGAGTAATGTCACTGTCTCGGCCAATTTGACCTTTTTCAAGACCGTGTTCCGGAATGCGTCCGGTCCGATGGATTTCAATTTTCGGCATAGGTGTGAAGCGTCATTGCTGTCCGACTTCGGCGTCGTAATCTTTTGTTCGCCCACGTAGAAGTTCCTCCTCTATTGATTTCATCTATCATTCGCCTTCGTCGGCTTGCTCTGTAACTTCATCTTGCTTTTCCGCGCCGGAAGTATACGCTTCTATTATAGCCAGGCTTTCTTCTTGTTTGTCCTCCAGAACGAGAATATCACCCCAGTAGCCTTCGGCTTTGATCATAATCCCATCCATCCAGGGCACTTGCCGCGAACTAAGCATTACTTCAATGCCTGCTTCTTCCAGTAAACCCTTCACAAGATATGCGGTAATCTCATCGGGAGCTTGATATACGGAAACAAATCCGGATTCTTTATTCTGCTGATTCATATTTGGTCCTCAAACTTTCACCATCTTTGCGGTTGCCTCCGCGACAACCGTTCCATCCGGCTTTCTGATCTCCGCTTTGCAGAAGATCAACTTGCCTTCGACTTTTTCAATAGTTCCAATTATCGTCAGTGGCTTTCCTGTTTCAGCGGGCCGTTTGAACTTGATTGACATTTCAGCCGTAAGAGCTTTGAATCCCTTTATCCAAACCAACTTGGCCATAGCCTCATCAGCCAGCGTCGCAAGTATTCCACCATGAGTTATGTTGATAAAACCTTGATGCTCAGGACCCGGCGTGAATTCGGTTATATACTCCCCGTCCCTTAACTCAAAATCCAATTTCAACCCAATGGGATTTTTCTTGCCGCATCCAAAGCAGCCGCCATCGTCACTGAGTTCAAGAATGCTTTCGCGCAAAGTCACACTCCCGGTTTAAGACGCATGTGTCGCATTTCGGCGAAGACGGCCTGCATACTCTTCGCCCATGGCCGACCATATTCATGTGAAACGAATAGACCTGTTGTTCAGGAACAATTTTCTGCAATAATACATGAGCCGTCTCTGCGTTAGTATTCGGGGGGATAATCCCCAAACGCAAAGCTATTCTGTGGACGTGGGTATCCACAGGAAAAGCCGGCTGACGTAAAGAAAAAAGCAGCACGCACGCCGCTGTTTTTGGCCCAACTCCTTCAAATTCCATGAGATAGCGCGCAGCTTCATCCATCGAAAGTGACTTGAGCCAACTCAGGTCAAGTTCGCCTCGCTGGTCGTATATCCGCTGTAGCGCGCTCTTGATCCTCGCGGCTTTAACATCCGCCAAACCGCCGGCGCGTATGCTCTCTGCTATTTCATCGACCGCGGCCGTTCGCACATCATCCCAAGTAGGAAAAGTCACCCGCAGGTTGTCAAAAGCCCGGCGGCAGTTCACCGACGTGGTGTTCTGTGAAAGAATGGTCAAGACAAACTCGTCCAGCGGTGGATGGTGTATAACCCACTCAGGCTTTCCATACTCCGCTTCCAACAACTCGCATACACGCGTGATCTTCTCAATCATCATTATTATTATAGCAGACGATACCAGGGAAGGCTAAGTTATTGGTTGACGGTTGTCGGTTATCGGTTGACGGTTCTGTTGCATCGGTAGCCTGCTGCCGATGCCGGCGCCAAAGGCGCCGCTACTCCCTCCCTTGAGGGAGAGGGTTGGGGTGAGGGTGAAATTTTCCTCGACTCCTTTGAGAATTTCATGGAGGAAGCGGGCAAGCTTATGCGGAAGTCTTCTTTTCAGAAGGGTAATAACACGGCCCCACTCATAAAAGAGAGTGTGTTTTATCTCTTATTACGTGAGGAGGTGAGGTTTCCTAGCAAACAGGGTATACGAATGTTGAAGCAGACATACTAGGCCATCGGTAATACTGGAATGGGACAAACATTACATCTCATCCGACTAAACATGACCGATGTCTACGAAAGGAGTGGCTGTTTTGAAAAGACTTACAGTAAGTGTGGTAATAGGAATTGCGCTGCTAGTGGCGGGAAGCCTGGCAGCATTCGCGGCGCCGTCGGTGTTTGGCACAAGCGGCAATATAATAACACCTGATGACACGATCGTTGCGCCAGGAGGCTTAAACCTGGCATATCATGGTATCGTTGATTTCGCGGGAAGCGACGATACGCTCAACATCTTCGGGGGCAACTTTGGACTATTCCCGAACCTCGAAGTAGGAGCCGCGGTCGCCACCAATGGAGACAGCGAATTACTCTTGAACGGCAAATATCGGCTTCTCGCTGAAACCGCGTCCCGTCCCGCTATAACAGTCGGCGCTATCGATCTGTCGTCCGAGCTGTTTAGCGATGCGGGCATATACATCCTGTTCAGCAAGAGTCTGACTCAGTTCGCTGAGGAAGTTGCTGACAGACCGTCCAGACCGCTTCGCGGGCATCTGGGCTTAGGCGACGGTCCGCTTTCAGGCGTGTTTGCCGGATTGGACTGGACACTAACTCCAAAGCTCAGCGCGATGCTGGAATTTATAAGCGACTCTGAGCTTGAAGGCGGCGGCGGCGGTTCGTTATTCAACGGCGGACTTCGTTACGCTCTGACCGATGAGATTCGCTTGGACGCGAGTTTGATAGACTTCGACGATTTCTCGTTCGGCGCAAGCTATCAGACGTTGAAATTCTAGCGGAATCACATTGGTTCCAATATCTAACACTAAGGGGTGGCTTCCACCACCCCTTATCTGTGTACAAGCCGCATTGTGAAGGATATTCACCCTCCGACATAGAATATAATCCTGACACCTCATGTTTTGTAAGAGTTCACTCTCGGTGATTAAACCGTCACCCCGAGCGAAGTCGAGGGGTCTTATAAGCTGTCAGTGGTCAGCTTTCAGCTGATAGCTGACGGCTGATAGCTATACCCAAAAGCAGATTTCTCACTTAGTTCGAAATGACGGGCTACCGAAGTCTGAACTGTTGCCATGCTTTATAACTGCGTATTCGGAGGGTACCTGTTTTGAAATCTTTGCTATGCATATTCATCTTATTTGTGTTCATG
>JAUSEB010000150.1 GCA_030650495.1 Armatimonadota bacterium
CAAGAAGGGCGTCTGCTCCACGCCGATGTACGACGATTTGGAATCAGGCCGCCGCAAAGAGTTGGCCATTGAAGAATGTACACTCCCGACGATAATGAACGATGATTTATCCCACGGGACCGCCTTCCGAATCCATCTGGACATAGCCGGAAGCAACAGGCGAGTCCCCCGGCTTCTCGATACTCTCGATGAAAAGTCGCGCACGGCTTTCTATAACCGGCTCGATAAGGACGGCTCAGCGTATCTCTTCGCAATGGACGCAAATGTCCCAGAAGGCTGGCCGCCGCTTCCGACGCTTGTCGTTTCCGGGCGCGATGCCAAGGCTTTGGACGCCGCCGTAAGCAAGCTGATGAAGCAAATCGAAACTGAGACAATCACTCTTCCATCTGAAGCCATCGCCGGTCCCATTCCTGACAGAGCGGACTATGGTCTTGCAATTCTGAACCAGGGCCACGCTCTCGCCGGGATGGAAAACGATGGCACGATGATCCTTCCGCTTATGCACAACGCAGGTTGGGCTTACGTCGCATGGGGCAAGGACCGCCTGCCGTTCTTCTTTGTCTCGGAGTGGAAAACCCACAAGTTCACCTACGCGCTGTATTCGCACGAAGGCAGTTGGAGAGACGCAAACGTTCCGGCGGCTGCGATGGACTACAACAATCCACTGATTGCCAGGCAGCTTTCGTCTCACTCCGGCTTTTTGCCAAAAGAACTGTCGTTCCTCGAAGTCGAAGATGGCTCACTAATCGTTACGGCGATGAAACCAACGGGAAATCCCACCGCCTCACTCAGCGGGGCCGAAGTGGATTCCGTGACCGGCGTTATCCTGCGTTTATATGAGGCATTTGGGCGGAAAGCCAAAGCGGACATCAAGCTGTTTACAGGCATATCCGGCGCGGCTTCATTAAATCTCCTCGAAGAAAAGGAGAAGAAGCTTTCCGTCAGCGCTGGGGTACTTAATGTAGGCGTAAATCCGTTTTCCGTTGAAACCTACGAACTCGTTCCCGGCCAAATTCCAGGCAAACTTGATTCTAAGAGCCTTGCCCGTGAGTCAGAAATCGCTCCAGTTCAGCACATCCGCTACTGGCAGCACAACCTTGGCGCGGACCCAATCGGCTATTTACCCGTCACCGTCGCGCTTTCCGGCGAGATCAAAACCGGTATTCACATCCCCCAGGGCGACGTGACGATCAACACCTTCAAGCTGGGAATCGCCAACAACTATATTGACCGCAAGACCACAGGAACCGTCGAGTTGATAGTTCCCGACGGCTGGAAAGTCATTCCCGATAAGATTGATTATACTCTTGCTCCCGGCGAAAGCTGCGTCAAAGAGCTGCTTCTGTCGTTCTTGTCCCGCCGCCGCGCGGGCGTGATCAAAGCCCGAATCGAGTATGAGGGGCAGGTATTTCAGGATATCATAGAGGTCGGCCCGGCGCACTTACTCGAATGTAAGACCAAAGTCAGCGCAAAAGAAGTGACAGTCACAATCACCAACCCGACCGACATCGCAATAGAAGGCCAACTCGATCTCATCACTCCCATAGAGACTTGGCCGATAACCGGTTATCCTGATTTCGCCCAAACCGATACAAGCCCATGGCGTTACGGTTTCCAATTGGATCCGGGCGAAAGCTCGGCGTTTACATTCCCAATAGTAAAGGCTCCGCGCGACAAAGCGACGCCTAAGCAATCCCATTGGGCAATCGCCAGGCTGGTTTACAACGGCCACGTTCACTACGAGCGCGCCGACGGGCAGTCTTATGAGTCGTAAAAAAGCGTAAACGCAAAGTGGAACCAAGGTGTTTGCTTGAGCGTCTATATAAAATAGCTAAGGTTCTCCGATCCGATTGGTTCCATTCGGCCCTACAGCGAAATAAATTTGTTTGACAGTAGGCTATAGTTGTGGTATAATCCGATTGAAGCGGCAGAGCGTAGACTTAACGATAAGCGTTGGCGGGCCTGAAAGTAGGAGGCGACGTCAGCGCTTAAATTATTAATTGCCAAAGTACCAAGGGAGTGACGTCCTATGCAAACGGACAAGGAAATCATTTTAACCGCCGGCGGTCTGAAGAAGATTGAGCTGGAACTTGAAGAGCTTAGAAGCGTACATCGCAAGCGAGTGGCTGATAGAATTCGAGACTCCAAGCAATTTGGCGAGTTCTCGGAAAATTCCGAATACGAGGACGCTAAAACCGAGCAGGCGTTTGTTGAAGGACGCATTGAAGAACTCAAACAGGTCCTGATGCACTCTCATGTTATTGATGAAAGCGATGTGCTGACTGACTCGGTGGGTGTCGGTTCAATAGTCAAAGTTTTGGACATTGAGAACAACGACGAATGGGAGTTCACGATAGTTGGCTCAGTTGAAGCCAATCCCGCTGAAGACAAGATTTCGAACGAATCCCCCGTTGGCGAATCGCTCATTGGCAGGAAAGTCGGTGACACCGTTGAGGTGGAGATTCCCGCGGGACTTGCGCGATATAGAGTGGTTTCTATTCGCAAATAACCGTCACGGCAGGAAATTCATAAGCTCGAGAATAATACAACCCCATGGTACCCACCTGGGGTTGTATCTTTTTGTAGACTGTTCAGTTTCGCGGGAACGTCATTCCGACCGAAGCGGAGGAATCTGCTTTTTCTGGTTGCATCACGCTCAAAAGCAGATTTCTCGACTCCGCTTGCGCTCCGCTCGAAATGACAATTCCTGTAGAACTCTCTCATCTTTTTGTAGGAGAATTACACATTGAGTTCCGATGACATATTTGAAAATGAAAGTGATCTGATCCAAGCCCGCAGGCAAAAGCTCGCTGACCTGAGAGAGAAGGGAATCGATCCGTTTAAGATCGAAGCCTTTGACCGCAAGCTGCAAGTCTGCGGCGAAGCTCGCGAATATCCCGGCAGCGTGGGAGTGATACGGGAATTCGAGAAACTCGAAGGACAGCAATCCGAAGAGTCCCCCAATATGCGCGTCGCGGCGGCTGGCCGCGTTGTCGCCATGCGCGAGATGGGCAAGGCCGCGTTCGTCCACATCGAAGACGAAGCCGGCAGGATTCAGGTCTACTTCAGAATCGACAAGTTGGGCGAGGAGCAATACGGTCTTGTGAAACTGACGGATTTGGGCGATTTCATCGGCGTGGAAGGAAACGTCTTCCGAACGCGCACCGGCGAAGTTACAATCGCCGCCGAAAGCATGCAAATTCTCTCCAAAGCCCTTCGACCTGCCCCATTTGGCAAACAGAAGGGTGAAGAGAAATATAGCGCCCTGGAGGATTTGGAGCAGCGCCGCCGACAGCGTTATCTTGATCTGATGGTTAATAGCGACGTCCGCCGCGACTTCACGATCCGCGCCGACCTGATTGCCGCTATGCGCCGATTTCTGAATGAGCGTTGTTTCATCGAGGTCGAGACGCCCACGCTTCAGCCGATTCCCGGCGGAGCCACCGCGCGGCCATTTGTCACCCACCACAACGCGCTCGAC
>JAUSEB010000155.1 GCA_030650495.1 Armatimonadota bacterium
TTTGAATCGCGGCCAAATACCTTTGTCACGGCGAATCTCTATTTGCCGGATGGAATTACTGAACCAAGAGGAGCCGTGCTGTTCCTCTGCGGACACCACCAGCAGGCGAAGCACGAGCCGGAGTATCAAATAGTTTGCCAATATCTCGTGCGGGCAGGGCTTGTGGTCCTGGCGATGGACCCGGTCGGGCAGGGCGAGAGGTTCAGTTACTACAACAAAGAGACGGGTAAATCTGATGTCGCCTGGGGGGTTATGGAGCACGGTTACGCCGGGGCGCAATGTCTGCCGTTGGGGGACGCTCTGGCCCGGTATTTCGTCCACGACGGGATGCGAGGGGTGGACTATCTAATGAGCCGGAGCGAGGTCGATCCTAATAAGATCGGCGTCACAGGCAACTCCGGCGGCGGGACACAGACCAGCCTGATGATGATTTGCGACCCTCGTATCGCCGCTGCGGCGCCGGGGACGTTCATAATGAACCGCAGGAGCTTTATGTATCTTGGCGGTGGGCAAGACGCGGAGCAGATATGGCCCGGTATGACGGCGCTGGGTTTCGATCACGAGGACATACTCCTGATGATGCCGCCTAAGCCGGTCCGCGTGTTGGCGGTGACTTGGGATTTTTTCCCTATCGAGGGGACGCGGCGCACTGTGAACAGATGCAAGCGCATTTGGGAAATTTGCGGTAAGGGTGGCTTTGTCGATTTGGTAGAGGACGAGTCGATTCATAAGTTCACCCGGCCATTGGCGAAAGCGGCGGCGGAGTTTTTCTCGCTGCATCTGCTTGGACAAAAAGTCTCTCCGGACGATGACGGCGTCGAGGAAATAGAGCCGTCAAAGTTGTGTTGCACGACTTCGGGGCAGGTTCGGGAGGAGATTGCGGGAGCGCGGTTCATCCATGATGAGAATGCCGATAGACTTGCGAAAATTGAGAAGCAGCGGGATTCGATGCGAAAAGAAGAAGCATTGGAATGGCTTCGCAAGCGGGTTTTCGCATATCGCAAGCCATGCGACCTCAATCCAAGGCGGTATCGTGTAGAAGAATTCGATGCGCTGGAAGTGGAAATGTACTTCTGGTGGGCGCAGGAAGGGATCATCAACCAGGCGTTTGTTTTCAAAAGCAAAGAAATGGCTGGACAGGATTTGCCGGTCACAATCGCCATTTGGGATGGCGGCGCAACCTGCCTGCAGCCGCATATTGATTGGATAACAAAAACCTGCGCTGATGGTAGAGCAGTGATGGTTTTAGACGTGTCGGGCGCCGGTTCGCTGCTCCCCTACCCGCTCAATGGCCGCCATAAGCCGCTGGATTACTACGGCGCGGTTTTCAAGCTGACGGACGACTTGCTCTGGCTGAACGACAGTCTTTGCGCAATGCGTGTTTACGACGTTTTAAGAGCGCTGGATGTCGTAAAACTCCTGCATGATATTAAGAGTGATAACATCAGGTTTTACGCGCATGGCCGCCAGGGTGTCTACGCGCAATTCGCCGCCGCATTGGACGAGCGCGTCAAGGGCATCGAAATCGTTGATAGCATGGGGAATTATGCGAATTGGGTCGGTTCGCGTATCTATGATTCGCAAGACATCGTCAGCGTAATCCTGCCGGGGATGCTGAGATATTTCGATTTGCCGGATTTGGACCGGTGGTTTCTGGAACGGAAATAGCGGAATCGGACAAGATGTCCGATGGTATTAAGCCCTGGACATGGATGTCCAGGGCTATCACAGTCCGCCTCCCTCAACCCTCAACCCTCAACCTTC